>JAZLAO010000072.1:0-34896 GCA_045613205.1 Eubacteriales bacterium
TTAGGAGTACCAACAGTCAAAGTGTCACCGCATACAGCAAGAACGTTATCAAACTTAACGGTTTCACCCTCGGCAACGCCAAGCTTCTCAACGAAAACAACGTCACCCTCGCTAACCTTGTACTGCTTTCCACCTGTTACGAAAATAGCGAACATGTAAAAGCACCTCACTTTCGTGTTTAATCGCTATCATAGGCGTGCATAGCACTTAAGAGCCTATCAATAAGCGTCATATTATTTTATCACTTCTTTAATTAAATGTCAAGGCTTTTTTATAAAAAACTTACAAAATTTCCTCAGGTTTTTTGTCTTTTATTTCGTTTATGTCATACGGTGTGGTCTGATATACGAAATAATTGAGCCAGTTTGTGAAAAGAAGCGTTGCGTGGGCGCGCCATGAGAGCATCGGAGGCTTCGTATCGTCGTCGCCCGGAAAATAGTTTTCGGGAATTTTCGGAGAGATGCCAGCGAGCTTATCGCGCGTGTATTCCTTATTCAAGGTTTCCGCGTCATATTCGGAATGACCTGTTATAAATATCTGTCTGCCGCCTCTTGTTGTGACAGTATAAACGCCCGCTTTTTCCGAGGTGGAAAGAATACGAAGCGCGGGAATCTTCTCTATATCCTCGCGGAGCACGGTTGTATAGCGGGAATGAGGAACGTAGAATACGTCGTCAAATCCGCGGAACAAAATCGACTTTTTGTATTCCACTACGTGCGGATATACACCGGAGAGCTTCTCAGGCAGAAGATGCTTCCTCACACCGTAGTGATAGTAAAGTCCCGCCTGCGCGCCCCAGCATATATGAAGTGTGCTGTGGACGTGGGTTTTTGTCCACTCCATTATTTCGGTGAGCTCTTTCCAGTATTCAACCTCTTCAAATTCCATTTTTTCAACCGGAGCGCCGGTTATTATCATTCCGTCAAAGTATCTGTCCTTTACGTCGGAAAATTCTTTGTAAAATGAGAGTAAATGCTCTTCCGATATATTCTTTGAGTGATATGAGCTTGTGTGAATAAGCTCAATTTCAACCTGAAGCGGTGAATTTCCAAGCAATCTTGAAAGCTGTGTTTCGGTATCAATTTTAGTAGGCATAAGATTCAAAATAAGAATCTTAAGCGGTCGTATATCCTGCGTAATTGCGCGGGTTTCGGTCATAACAAATATATTTTCCGATTCAAGCGCTTTTACAGCAGGAAGCTCGTTTGGAATTTTAATAGGCATATCAAAATCCTCTAATATCAGTTATAATTATATTGATTATATTGAAGCAAGCGCCTGCTCGATATCTTCGATAAGGTCGTCGACGTTTTCAATACCGCAGGAATATCTGATAAGGTCGGGAGATACGCCCGCCAAAGTAAGCTCCTCATCGCTCATCTGTCTGTGAGTTGCGCTTGCAGGATGTAAGCAGCAGGTGCGAGCATCGGCAACATGCGTTTCAATTGCGCCAAGCTTCAAGTTTTTCATAAACCTTTCTGCCGCACTTCTTCCCCCCAAAACGCCAAAACTTACAACTCCGCACGAACCGCCCGGAAGATATTTCGATGCGAGCTCATAATCCTTGTCACCTGGAAGATTGGGATACTTAACCCAGGTTACGTTAGGATGCTTTGAAAGGAACTCTGCAATAGCAAGAGCGTTATCGCAGTGACGCTTCATTCTGACGTGAAGACTCTCAAGACCGAGTCCGAGCAAAAACGCGCTCTGCGGAGATTGAGTACAGCCGAAGTCACGCATAAGCTGTGCTGTTGCCTTGGTTATAAATGCCCCCTCTTTGCCGAATCTTTCGGTATAAGTTACACCGTGATAGCTATCGTCGGGTGTCGTGAGTCCAGGGAATTTATCCGAAGCCGCCCAATCGAATTTACCGGAATCGACGATGCAGCCGCCAACCGCGCTGCCGTGACCGTCCATATACTTGGTTGTAGAATGAGTTACTATATCAGCTCCCCACTCAAAAGGACGGCAATTTATCGGTGTTGCAAAGGTGTTATCTATGATAAGAGGAACACCGTGTGCGTGAGCCGCCTTTGCAAATCTCTCAATATCGAGCACCTGGAGCGCAGGATTTGCAATAGTTTCACCGAACACAGCCTTGGTTTCGGGTCTGAAAGCCGCTTCAAGCTCCTCGTCCGAGCAATCGGGAGTAACGAAAGTAAACTCGATTCCCATACGCTTCATAGTTACGGCAAAAAGATTGTAAGTGCCACCGTATATCGCGCTTGACGCAACCACGTGGTCGCCCTGCGATGCGATATTAAATACCGCAAAGAAATTCGCTGCCTGTCCCGAAGAGGTAAGCATAGCTGCGCTTCCCCCTTCAAGCTCGCATATACGGGCAGCAACGGTATCACAAGTCGGATTCTGAAGTCTCGAGTAGAAATATCCCGATGCCTCAAGGTCAAAAAGCTTTCCCATATCCTCACTTGTCGAATACTTAAAGGTTGTACTCTGAATTATAGGAATTTGTCGGGGCTCACCGTTTCCCGGTGTGTAACCGCCCTGAACGCATTTAGTTTCAATTCTTGTTTTTTTCATATATTCTCAGCCTCTTTTTCGCGAAATACTAAAATTTTAAGGGGGCAATTCGCCCCCTTAGGTGAATTATCTATTATTCACAATCTTTCGAGTCGCAGCTGTCGCAGTCACCGTCGCAAATCTCTACGTCCCCAACCTTTTCGCCGCAAGCGGGGCAAACGAGCTCATCGGGATCAAGCGAATCGTCAAAACAAACGGTTTCACCGCAGCTCGGACACTCAAGCTCATAATACTCGGAATCGTCCTCGTAATCCTCGTCATCAAGCTCATCATATTCATCCTCTTCATCGGTGAAGTAAACCTCTTCCTCTACCTCGCCAAGATCCTCGTCAATTTCTTCAATATATTCACGAAGCTCTGCATTATCGGCTTCAAGGTCGGAAATTTTCGATGCCATCTTTGACATAAGCTCAAGCATCTCACCGATAATCTTAACTTCTTTGGAATTTTTGTCAAGGTCGGAGCCGTCAAAGAGTCCCTTAAGATAAGCTGCATTTTCGTTAATGTTCATTTTGTTTTTCTCCTTTTATTAAAAGTCACAAAATAAGACAGAGGTACTGTGATTCACAATACCTCTACCCTTTTTATTCGGTTAGCCCCATGGAGCACCCCGCCATAAGATTATGCTCTTTCGAGGTATTCACCTGTTCTGGTATCAACTCTGAGAACGTCACCTTCGTTAATGAAAATCGGAACTTTGATTACTGCTCCGGTTTCAAGCTTTGCGGGCTTGGTTACGTTAGTCGCTGTATCACCGCGAACGCCGGGCTCGGTTTCAACAACTGCAAGCTCAACGAATGTGGGGGGCTCAACAGAGAATACCTTACCCTTGAAGGAAACTATCTTACACATCATCTCTTCCTTTACAAAACGGAAGTTATCGCCTACCGTATCGTGAGAGATAAGGGTTTCTTCCCATGTCTCAGTATCCATAAAGTGATAGAGGTCACCGTCATCGTAAGAATACTGCATATCCTTTCTTTCGATTACAGCGTTCTCAAATTTCGCGGTGGGGTTGAAGGACTGCTCGCGGATAGTTCCGGTCATAACGTCCTTGTACTTGGTTCTGACGAAAGCAGCGCCTTTTCCGGGCTTAACGTGCTGGAACTCGATTACCTGATATACCTTACCTTCCATCTCGAAGGTAACACCGTTTTTAAAATCACCTGCTGTTAACATATTTTTTCCTTTTCTTGACGATTGATGTTTTTAGATGCAAGCCGCCAAAGTTGCACCGTTCAAAATGTTACTAATTTATTTTACTATATATTCTCTCTTTTTTCAAGTAGGTAAATGCAATATTTTTAATTTTTTTACAAAATTTCTATCAATTCTTTAGTGGAATGTGTAAAATTATAGATTCCGTCCTTCTCTATCGCCACCATATCCTCTATTCTGCAGCCGTATTTACCGAACAGATATATACCGGGCTCGGTGGTGTATATTTCACCAACGCGCATTTTGTGGCCGCCTGCGAGCCTTGAAAGACGCGGGCTTTCATGGACGTAAAGACCTATAGAATGACCGAGAGAGTGACCGAACGTTCCCTTGTATTCGGGTATTGAATCGATAATATCTCTTGCGATTTTATCAGCCTCGGCACAGTCCTGCCCCTCGCGGAGATAATCAAGAGCTGCAAGCTGCGCTTTGAGGACGGTATTATAAAGCTTCTTCATTTCGGCATCTGCGCGTCCTATAACTACAGTTCTTGTCATGTCGGAGCAATACCCATCAAATTTAGCACCGTAATCCATAGTAAGAAAACCCTTTTTGAGCTTCACGTTTCTCGGAGTACCGTGAGGAAGCGCCGATGCATCGCCCGAAACGGCTATTGTGTCAAAGGAGGTGCCCTCTGCGCCGTTCTTGCGCATAACGTACTCAAGCTCAGCAGCAACGTCTATTTCGGTCATATCGGGATTCAATACGTTAAGAATATGAGAGAAAGCTGTATCTGCTATATCCTGCGCCTTCTGCATAAGAGCGATTTCTTCAGGCGTTTTTATCTGACGTATATCTTCAACCGTTTCACCGATATTTACAAATTCAAACTCCGAGAAGGTTTCGCAAAGCGCTCTGTATCTTTCGTAGGAAACGCATTTTCCTTCAAATCCGACAGTTTTCGCCCCCGACTGTGTCAAAACGGAACGTATGTAATCATTGCGCTTTTCGGGCATAACCGGGTTAAATGCCTTGTTCGCTTTGTTGCACGCCATCTCATAGTAACGAAAATCGGTAATAAGCTCTGCTCTGTCCTTCGTTATAACGAGCAATCCGTCGGAAAAGGCAAAATCTGAAAGATACCGCTGGTTAAGCTCGTCATAAATCAGAACTGCGTCGATTCCTTTTTCTGAAAGTGCTGCCCTTAATTTTTCAAGCTTTGTCATTGATTAACTCCTCGTAATATTTTTTCATTGTAAGCGCATCATCGGATTGAGTTCCTGCCGATTCGCTGATTATAGTCGGCGTAAGCGAATTCTTTACTATAGCCTCAATAAGCGGCTCGTAATCGGGGCCGTAAACGTTATCGGCAAAGGTAAGGTGCTTCTTTTCACCCGCACCCGTCCATTCGATTTTAGAAAAATGACAATGAAGATTTGTCGCGACCTCAGCGCCCAATGCCCTGTCAATTTTATCAAAAACGCGCATATAATCGTCGGCAGAATCAAAAACACCGCCGCATTCTCTTGCATTCATATGACCGAAATCAACAACCGGAACAAAGGTTGAATCTATTCTGCAAAGCTCAAGTACCTCCGAAAGAGTGCCGAGCTGATTAACCTTTCCCATAGTTTCAAGACCTATTTTAATACCGTAAGTATCAACGGCAGAGAGCGTCCTCACAAGAGTGTCAGCCGCAAGGCGCATAGCCTCGTCGCGCGTTATTTTTGCCGCAGAGCCTGTGTGAACTACTATCGTCTTTGCACCGAGAAGCTTGGCAGCGGCAAGGCTGTCCGAAATGTATTTTATGCTCTTCAGGCGTTTTTCCTCTTCAACACCCGAAAGGGATATAAAATAAGGGGTGTGGAAAGACATTTTAATACTATACTTTTCTGCTTCCTTACCGATAGCAGAGAGCATCTGCGGTGAACCCGCAATTCCGTTTCCCGCCTCATACTCATAAGCGTCAAGTCCGATTGAGGCGAGCCATCGCGGAGCATCAAGCGTGGATTTTCCGCCCGCGAGCTTAAAAGCCTCGCTGTTTCCGCCGGGGCCAAAATATGCTTTCATATATCCTTTTTGTTCCTTTCGTATTTTCTGAGCACCGGTCGCTCAAGCAAACGCTTGAACTTGGTGAAAATATCGGTTTTGTCTTTGATTGGAGGGACTAAAATTGCGCGTATTTTCGCATTGTGCGCCGCCCATACGTCTGTAAATACCTGGTCTCCCATAAGTATAGTTTCTTCCGGTGCGGTATTCATATCCGCCATTGCCTTGTAAAGATTCTTTTTAAACGGCTTTTTAGCCTTATAATATGCAGGAAGTGAAATATCCTTATTAAATAGCTCCACCCTGTCTTTTCCGTTGTTTGAAACTATTGCCGCCTTGATTCCCGCAGCCTTTAGCGAGTCAAGCCACGCAATAACCTGCTTGCCGGGGCTCTCGTTTTCATACGGCTCAAGAGTGTTGTCTATATCAAGAATTATGCCCTTTACACCTATTCGGGAAAGGAAATCCGCACTCGCAAGGTTAAACGTTTCAAATCTATATTCGGGTACGAAAGTAAATTTCATAATGTATCCTCCAACACAAACATTTTATCAAAAAAGCAGTTTAAAGTCAATAGTATAACGATATAGAGAAAAAGCTTTTTTAAAAACGCAGCTGTGATAAGTGATGCGATGCGTTCCACTCACACGCCGTAGGCGTGCATCATAGGCGAAGCCTGCATCACGCACGAAGTGCGCATCACGTTCCGTGAGGAACGCATCACTAAAAAAGTCGCCCTTGTCATTCGACAAAGGCGACTTTTTTGTGGCGCGCCCAGGAGGATTCGAACCTTCGACCTACCGGTTCGTAGCCGGGCACTCTATCCACTGAGCTATGGGCGCAAATTTGGAGCGAGTGATGGGAATCGAACCCACGCGACCAGCTTGGAAGGCTGGAATTCTACCATTGAACTACACTCGCATATTATTTTCAACAGCCTTTATATATTACCATAAAGATTGCCGTTTGTCAATAGTTTTTGGAAAGTTTTTTGAATTTTTTTTATTTATCAGGCGCGGCAAATATACCGCGCCTGAAATCAAGTTATTTTACCACGATATTGATTATCTTTCCGGGAACAACAATTTCCTTGACAACCGTTTTTCCGTCGATTGCGGATTTGACCTTTTCATCTGCGTAAACGATTTTCAAAGCATCTTCCTTTGATGCGGCAGCAGGAATCATAACTGTCGCTTTAACCTTGCCGTTCACCTGAATCGGCATCTCTACCGTATCGTCAACTGTTTTGCTCTCGTCATACTCAGGCCACTTTGCAAGAGAGATAAGGCTGTCGTTTCCGAGAAGAGAGTTGATTTCCTCCGCTATATGAGGCGCGAAAGGCGAAAGGAGCGTTGTAAGCACGAGAAGCTCGTCCTTTGTAATCCTTCCGTTATCGTATACGGCATTGAGAGCGCCCATCATTGCGGCAATTGCAGTATTGAACTTCATTGCGTCAATATCGTTCGTCACTTTACGGATAAGCTTGTGTATTGTTTTTTCAAGCTCGGGTGTAAAGCCCCTGCCCTCTACCATATCAACGAGGTTGAGAAAACGCTCAAGGAATCTCTTACAGCCCTTAATGGATTGAGTATTCCACGGCGCAGACTGCTCGAAGTCGCCTATGAACATCTCGTAAAGACGCATGGTATCTGCACCGTAATCTCTTATAATATCAGCGGGATTAACTACGTTGCCGCGGGATTTGGACATTTTCTCACCGTTTTCACCGAGAATCATACCGTGGCTTGTTCTCTTGAGATAAGGCTCGCTGCAAGGAACGACGTCTATATCGTAGAGGAACTTAGACCAGAAACGCGAATAAAGAAGGTGAAGAGTGGTATGCTCCATACCTCCGTTATACCAGTCAACAGGCATCCAGTATTTAAGCGCCTCGGGAGAAGCAAGCTCCTTGTCGTTGTTCGGGTCGCAGTATCTTAAGAAATACCAGGAAGAGCCTGCCCACTGAGGCATTGTGTCGGTTTCGCGCTTAGCGGGTCCCTGACACTTCGGGCACTTACAATTTACCCATTCGTCTATAAGCGAAAGAGGGGACTCACCGTTTGCGGTAGGCTCGTAGGATTCAACGTCGGGAAGCTCAACGGGAAGCTCGGATTCGGGAATCGCAACCCAACCGCACTTTTCACAGTTTACAAGAGGAATGGGCTCGCCCCAGTATCTCTGACGGGAGAATACCCAGTCACGAAGCTTAAAGTTAACCTTGCCTGTGCCAATTCCCTCTTTTTCGAGGTATTTAATCATTTCAGCCTTTGCATCGGCAACCTCAAGTCCGTTAAGGAATCCGGAGTTTACAAGCTTTCCTGTTTCAACGTCAACGAACGGCTCGTCTTCTACGTTTCCGCCTGCAACAACCTCAATTATGGGAAGTCCGAATTTCTTTGCGAACGCCCAGTCTCGCTCGTCGTGCGCGGGAACTGCCATGATTGCGCCTGTTCCGTAGCCTGCAAGAACGTAATCCGAAATAAAGATAGGAATTTCCTTTTTAGTCACGGGGTTTATAGCCTTTACGCCCTTAAGCATAACGCCCGTCTTATCCTTTACAAGCTCTGTTCTCTCGAAATCGGATTTTTTGGACGCCTCAAGCTGATATGCTTTGATTTCATCGTAATTTTCAAGCTTATCCGCCCACTTTTTAACGTATTCGTGTTCCGGGGCAATAACCATATAAGTAGCACCGAAGAGAGTATCGCATCTTGTGGTGTAAACCTTAAGCTTGTCGCCGGCGGTAGTGTCGAAATCAACCTCTGCGCCGTTAGACTTTCCAATCCAATTAATCTGCTGAGTCTTAACTCTTTCAATGAAATCAAGTCCGTCAAGTCCGGAAATAAGCTTGTCGGCATACTCGGTTATTTTGAGCATCCACTGGCTCTTAACCTTTCTTATTACCTCTGACTGACATCTTTCGCAAACACCGTTTACAACCTCTTCGTTAGCAAGAACTACCTTACATGAGGTACAGAAGTTTACTGCCATTTCCTTCTTGTAAGCGAGTCCGTTCTTGAAAAGCTGAAGGAAAATCCACTGTGTCCACTTGTAGTAATTCGGGTCTGTGGTATTTATCTCTCTTGACCAGTCGAACGAAAGACCGAGAGCCTTGAGCTGCGACTTAAATCTTGCAACGTTCTTTTCGGTTACTATTTTAGGGTGAATCTTATTTTTTATGGCATAGTTTTCGGTAGGAAGACCGAAAGCGTCCCAGCCCATAGGAAAGAGAACGTTATATCCCTGCATTCTCTTCTTTCTTGAAACTATGTCAAGCGCAGTGTAAGGACGGGGGTGTCCTACGTGAAGTCCCTGTCCCGAGGGATAGGGGAATTCAACGAGCGCAAAGTATTTAGGAAGAGAGAAATCCTGCTTTGCAGCGTATGCATTTGCATCATCCCATTTCTTTTGCCAGCGGGCCTCAATACCTTTGTAATCGTAATTCATATCAGTTATCCTTTGCAGTGTTATTAATTTCGTACTTTTTGTCTATTTCGGCTGCCACGTCGGATATATCGACAAGCGCATCCTCGGTGAAAAGTCTGTCAAAATTATAAAACTCACGCGAGGGTCTGTCAAATATATTGACAATGACGTCTCCGTAATCCACGAGAAGCCAGGATTTTCCAGCGCGTCCTTCAACGCGAAGCTCCCCTCTTCCCTGAAGTCCTATTTTATAAGTAACCTCGTCGGCAAGCGCCATAACGTTAGTCGAGGAGCGACCTGTAGCATTAACGTAATAGTCGGTCACCGAGTTTCCCTCACCCGCGTTATATACCCGCACGTCAAGAGCTTTTTTCTCCATCAAAACGGAAGCCACAGCCTTCGCCAGTGTAAGCGAATCCGCATTTTCCAAAACATTACTTCTATTTTCTTCCATAAAAGACAAACCTTTCAATTATTATTTATTTTACCTAACAAATACTCTTTTGTCAATATGTTTTTAGGATTAACAAAACTGTTGTTTTCTCTAAGATGCGCAACAGTGGAGTCTATTGACGCAATAACAGCGCGGTGAAGAATCTCGATATTAGCATCGGATGCGCCCTCTTTCATATTCGAAAAGACAAACTCGCGCAGCGCAACAGCGGCAGGATACGTCCTTGTTTCCTCAATGAAATCGGCAAGAAAAATTATCTCGTCAAACTCGGTCATATTCGGTGAGCCGAGTGTATGAAGCCTAACTGCAGACAAAATCTTTTCGGTAGCAAACTCAGGAAAATCCGACTCTATCACCGCCGGTGCAGTGAATGAATGAAAGACTGCAGGACTTTTTATATCTTCATCATCGAGCTGTATATTGTGCTTTTTCATGATGGAAATTTGTTCATCCATTGTATATTCTTTTGTAATATCATGTAGATAAGAAGCTATTTCTGCCTCAATTTTACTCTCTATTTCGCAAAGTTCTGCAAGCTTTGAGGCGCATTTAGCGACACCTACGGTGTGCAAAAATCTACGCTCGCCAAGCCGACGCGAAACCTCTATCGAAAGCTCATTTACCATATCCTCCGAGAAGGTCATTTATATAGCCCCCTCTTTTTGATATAGTCGTAAACACCTATGGGCAGAAGCTCCTTTGCCCTGTCAGAGCCGCTTTCAAGATATTCACGAAGCTCACTTGAGGATACTTCCCTGACCGATAATTCTATAGGCATAATTTTTGCGTTAAATTTTTCTTTATATATTCTCGTAAGCTCTTCGATTCTAAGCGTGTTTTCCGCGTCTGTCTCGCGTCTTACCACACATATGGTGGCAAGCTTAAATATCACCTCGGGGCGATACCAAGTGCCGAGAGTCAAAAACATATCAGTTCCGCAGAGAAAATACAGCTCGTCTCCATCTGCTGACAGCTCCTCGAGAGTTACCGAGGTATAGCTTCTTCCGCCTCTCTTTATCTCCATATCCGAGACAACCGCGTTTTTTATATGGCCGAAAGCAAGCCTTGACATCTCGAGTCTGTCCTCGGCTGAAACATTGCCGCAAAGCTCCTTATGCGGAGGTAAAAAATCCGGCATTATCAGAAGCTTGTCGGGATTTACGGCACTGAAAAAGCTCTCAGCCGCACCAACGTGCCCTGTATGAGGGGGACTGAATGTTCCGCCGTAAATGCCAACCTTCCTCTTTGCCATCAGAGCTCTATCCTCTTTTTCTTTACTGATTCCTTATAAAGAACGAATTTTGTTCCGACACACGCAACCACTTCGCAATCAATGGCATCGGCAATCTCAGCTGCGGCTTCCTTTGCCGTGTATCCGCTGTTGTCAAGAACTCGAAGCTTTATAAGCTCGCGCGCCTCCAGAGCGTTTGAAATCTGATTGCATATCTCCTCGGTAATGCCACCCTTACCTATTTGAAAAATTGTATCAAGTCCTGTGGCAAGTGAGCGTAAATACGCTCTTTGTTTACTCGTTATCATAATTCTTCCTTTTCAAACAGTGCTTTTGCAAACTCGTCGGCATCAAATGGCTTCATATCGTCGATTTTTTCACCGACGCCTATGAATTTCACGGGAATTCCCAGCTCCTTCTTAATCGAAAGAACTATGCCGCCCTTTGCCGTTCCGTCAAGCTTGGTAAGGATAAGTCCGGTAATATCCGAAGCTCCCTTGAATTCCTTTGCCTGCATAACGGCATTCTGTCCTGTCGTTGCATCGAGCACGAGAAGCGTTTCTTTTGAACAGCCCGAAAGCTCCCTTGATATAACTCTATCGATTTTAGCAAGCTCGTCCATGAGATTTTTCTTGTTATGAAGTCTGCCCGCCGTGTCTACTATAAGAACGTCTGCATTTTTGCTTTTCGCGGAATTTATGGCATCGAACACAACCGATGCGGGATCGGCTCCGGCAGCCTGCTTTACTATATCAACGCCCGCGCGTTCACACCATACGGTAAGCTGCTCTGCCGCTGCCGCTCTGAAGGTATCCGCAGCGGCAACTACAACCTTTTTTCCCTCGGATTTAAGCTCCTTTGAGATTTTTCCGATAGAGGTAGTTTTTCCGACTCCGTTAACGCCGATAACTAAAATTACAGACGGCTTAGTGTCAAGCTTTAAGGGCTCGTGCCTGCCGATAAGCTCCTTAAGCATTTCAAAAAGCTTAGCTTTAACCTCGTCAGATTCCTTAATGTTGTTTTCCTTGACCGTATCACGAAGCTCGTCAAGTATCTCTTCAGTGGTATTTACACCTATATCGGCAGAAATCAGAAGCTCCTCAAGCTCCTCAAAAAGCTCCTCGTCAACCTTCCTAAAGCTCTTGAAAAGATTGTCGATTTTTCCGACGAATGCGTTTTTTGTTTTTGAAAGACCCTCTTTCAGTTTATTAAAGAACCCCATCTAAAAGCTCCTTCTGTTTTCCTTCTATTTCATTGACGTTAAGCTCTATTGCCTGCGAAATACCGCGTTGAGGCATGGTAACACCATACAAACGGTCACCGATTTCCATAGTACCGCGTCTGTGAGTGATAAGAATGAACTGCGTTCCGTCATCAAATTTCTTTATGTATTCTCCAAATCTGAATACGTTTACCTCGTCAAGCGCCGCCTCAATCTCGTCAAGAATACAGAACGGTGTTGGGTTAACCTTGAGTATTGCGAACAGAAGCGCAATCGCAACGAAAGACTGCTCACCGCCGGATAGGAGAGATAGGCTCTTGATAATCTTTCCGGGAGGCGCTGCCTTAATTTCAATACCGCTCGTAAGAACGTCCTCGGGGTCAACCATCGAAAGCTCAGCGTTTCCGCCGCCAAACAGCTCCTTAAAGGTTATGCCGAAGTTCTTATTGATAGCCTCAAAGGCGGTGACGAAGCTTGTTCTCATCTCGCCCTCAAGCCTTGTAATAATTCCGAGAAGCTCGTCGTATGAGCTTGTGAGGTCAACGAACTGCGTATTCAAAGAATCGTATTGTGTCTTAACCTCTGCATACTCCTCAATAGCTCCGGGATTATAGTTTCCGAGAGCGCGGAGCTTTGCGCGGCAAGACGCTTGAATTGAGGCGATTTCCTCTCTGTTCTCTTCATTAACCGCGGGGTAATCGAGTGCGACTGCATCCTCATAGGTGATTTCGTAGTCATCCCAAAGCTGTGAGCCGAGCTTATCCTGCTTTTCAAGCAAGTGATTATAACGGTTTTCGTTCTTAATCATAGCCTCGTAGAAGGTCTGACGGCTCGCATTCTTTTCCTTTGTCTTTTCTCTGACAGCTGCCATCTCTCGCTCGAACTCGTCGTTTCCGCTTTCTACCTCACGGCGCTCGTCATTAAGGCGGGCGAGCTCGGATTCAAGCTCCGAAAGCTCTCTTCTGTTCTCTGCTTTGATATTATCAATATTGTCGCGCTTTGAGGTAAGCTCTTCAATCTTTGATTTTTGGTTTTCCTTATCGCTGTCGAGCTCGGCAATTCTTGAATTGATATTATCAACCATAATCTGCACGTTCTCGATATCCTTACGAGTCTCGGCAACCTTAATGTAAAGCTCGTTTGCCTTATCTTCAAGCTCGTCGCTCTTCTCGTCGAGAACACCCGATTCCGCGCCTTTTTCCGCTCTGAAAGCTTTAAGCGCGGCAATTCTTTCAAGATTTGCCTCATATTCAGCGGCAAGGCGTTCAAGCTCGGCATCTGCCTCGGATTGATGGCCTACGAGATTATTATAGTCAAATTTCAGCTTTTCTACTATATTTCTGTTTGCGGCATATTGCGCGTTCGCAGTGTCAAGCGCAGCAAACTGAGTGCGCGAAAGAGTTAGGAGAAGCTCCTTTTCCTGTTCTGCATCCTTAAGCGCGCGAAGCTTTTCAGAAATTGCCGAAGAAATCTCTTCTATAACCTTACGCTCGGCATCAATGCTTACGCGAAGCTTGTCTGCGCGCTCTCTGAGAGTTGATATTTCGGTAAGACGGGAGAGAATTCCGCTGTCCTTTTTCGCGCTACCGCCGGTGAACGCACCGCCCGCGTTGATAATCTGACCGTCGAGGGTTACGAGCTTGACCTTATAGTTAAGCTTTTTCGCGGCAACCGAAGCCGAATCAATATTATCAAATACAACCGTGCGCAAAAGCAACCACTCGATTATAGAGCGGTATTTTTTATCCGACTCGACGAGCATGTCGGCACGTCCAACGTACCCTTGCATTTTGGAAGCCGCGCGAATTTCCTCTGTTTCACTCGCGGAGCGAATCGCGCTTATCGGATAAAACGTCGCCCTTCCCGCGTTTGCGCGCTTCAATGCCCCCATTGCAGCTTTAGCCATATCCTCGTTATCGACAACTATGTTTTGAAGACTTGAGCCCAGTGCCGTCTCGATAGCGGTTATGTATTTTTTGTCAACGCTTATAAGTGAAGAAAGAGGTCCGTGTATAACACCCGAGCCGTTGATTTTGCCCGAGTTATATTCGCGCATTACAAACTTTACGCTCTCGTAATAGCCTTCGAAATGGTCGGTCATTCGCTGAAGCATATCGGCGCGCTGGACGAGAGTATCACGCTCAACGGTGTAGGAATTAAGCTTCTCTGTAGCTTCATTTTTCTTCTCAAGAAGCTCCTCGTTCGCTTGGCTTGCCGACTCGATAACCGAATCCTTTGCGGCAATTTTCTCCTTGAATGCGGATGCTGCCTTTTCGCATCTGTCGGCTTCAATCTTAAGATTTTCGCCTTCTGCCTCGTATTTTTCTATCTCTTTTTCAATATCGATGGATTTTGTACTGTCGTTGATTTTTGAATTTTTAAGGACGTCAATTCTGATTTTTAAATCGGTTGCGGAATTTTCTTCAACCGTAAGCTCGTCAAGAGCCTCCTCAAGCTGACGCGCAAGAGCCGCAATCTGCTCTTTAAATTTCTGCTGCTGCGCAAGATACTCAAGCCTTTTGTCAAGGAGCGTTTTCAGGCTTTCTTCGATTAGAGCCTTTTTGTCATCGTATTCCTTACGGCTCGAAATAAGGTTTGCCTTACTTGTCTCAATCTCGTAAATTCTGTCCTTCGACTGCTTTATAAGCTCTGCGGAATGACGGAAATCCGAGTCAGCCATCTGAAGCGCGCTGTCAAGCTCGTGGAGCTTGTTATCTGTTTCTCTGATTCTGGTTATAAGGCGTTCGGAAGCAAGTCTGTTTGCCTGTGCCTTCTCGTAAAGGTTATTTCCCTGCGCCTCAAGGTCTGAAATTACCTGATCAATAATCTCAAGCTCGTGCTTCGATAATTTCCACGCATTTTCAGCTTCTTCTATATCGGCAATTATCTTCTGTGTATCAAAAAGCCACAGAGAAACGTCGGCTCTCTTCTTCTCCTCGTAAATAGCAAGTCCTCGACGCGCCTTTTCGGCTTCTTTTTCAAGGGGTACAACCCGTCCCTCAAGCACCGAAAGAATGTCTTTTACTCGGTCGAGGTTTTCTTGAGTTGCCTTAAGCTTACGCTCCGACTCCTCTTTTCTGTGGCGGTATTTTGATATACCGGCAGCCTCCTCGAATATCTGACGGCGTTCGTCGCTCTTTTTAGATATAATTTCGGCTATTTTACCCTGTCCGATTATCGAGTAACCCTCACGTCCGACACCGGTATTCATAAATAGCTCGTATATATCACGAAGTCTTTTCTTTTCTCGGTTTATAAGGTATTCGCTCTCTCCCGTACGGAAATAGCGTCTTGTAACCGTAACCTCGTCAAACTCGGAATCAAGACGGTTATTCGGATCGGTATTGTCAAAGGTAACCGACACCTCGGCAAAGCCCATAGGACGTCTGTCGTCAGTACCTCCGAAAATAACGTCTTCCATTTTCGTTCCGCGTATATTACGGCTTGAAAGCTCACCGAGAACCCAACGCATAGCGTCCGAAATGTTGGATTTACCGCTTCCGTTAGGACCGACGATTACAGTTGCGCCGCGTTCAAACGAAAGCACCGTTCTATTTGGGAATGATTTGAAACCGTGAAGTTCAAGTGTCTTTAAATACATCTTCTTACCTTTCTGAAAATTCCGCCGTTACGCAATAATCGGACAGCTTTTCTTTTTCATAAAACCTGATTTGCGCTAACGGAAATTCTTTTAGAAGCCGCAGCCTGTTCCTCTTCTTTTGCCCTATAGCTTTGGATAGAGCGCCCTTGGGAACGTATACGGCTATTTTAGAGCAACGGCTTAAATTAAGCCTGATTATTTCTTCTTTTATTATCTCGTAGTATATTTCATTTTCGACAAGCTCACCGAGTGCTGCGTGATTAGGACCTGCAAAGTAGGTGTCTTCCGATGCAAGATTTTCACTGGCACATAGCCCTATTCGTATAACCTCAACGCCAGCATCGATAAACTTCTTCATCACCGCTGCCGAACGCACAACGGCATCTTCGAGCGTTATGGGAGAATAAACTCCTGCCCGCGCCATATCGCAAAGCTCGGTATCGCGAAAAACGACTGTTGGATATATTCTTGCCGCTGAAGCACCGGAGGATATAATAAACTCGGCGGTTTTTATTTCACTCTCAAGACTTGCTCCGGGCAATCCTATCATCATCTGACCGACGAGAGTAAAGCCATTCTTCACTACCAATTCACAGGCGCGTTGCGCATCGGCTGCCGTGTGTCCTCTCTTAGTTACCGAAAGCACCCCTTCGTCAACCGACTGAAGTCCAAGCTCAATAACACGCATACCGTATTTTTTAAGCTCGCCCAAAATTTCTTCGCTTATGTAGTCCGGTCTTGTCGAGCATCTTATACCGGATACCCGTCCCGACTTCACGTAGGAGTCAGCTATCTTAAGGAGTCTTACCATAAGCTCTCTGTCGATTCCTGTAAATGAGCCTCCGAAAAATGCGATTTCAACGTCTAAATCCTCCCCTATAGTTTCGAGTGAGGATTCGATAATATCTATAACGCTTTCCGGCTCAAAGGAAGCAACGCCGGAAATAGTCCTTTGATTGCAGAACACACACTGATTCGGACAGCCGAGATGCGGTATAAAAACAGGAATATTTGCGTGCTTTTTCATACCGGCACACCAAAAAGCTCGAGCGCGGCTTTTGCCGACTTCATTTCCGCATCCTTTTTTGTGGTTGATTCACCGACACCGACTACGTTATTGTTTATCTTTGCAGCGACCTTGAATCTTTTATCGTGCTCAGGTCCGCTCTCCTCAAGCGTCACGTACTCAAGTATTGACGAGCCGTCTTTTTCAACCAGCTGTTGAAGAAGAGTTTTATAGTCACCCTTCTGCATCGATAAGGACTTCATAATCTCGCCCGAGATAAGCGAGAGAACGACTTTTTTGTATTCCTCACTGCTAGAGCCCGAATCGAGATATACTGCGGCAAAAAGCGCTTCAAGCGCATCTGCGAGAACCTTCGGGCGACGTCTGCAATCGGTGTTTTCCTCACCTCGACCCAGATTGATATAATCTCCAAGCCCGATTTCTGCCGCGATTTTTGAGAGCGTTTTTTCACAAACGAGGTACTGCCGCATTTTTGTTAAATCTCCCTCGCTGTGATGCTTATAGTTTTCAAACAGATACTCTGAAACAACTATTTCGAGCACTGCGTCACCGAGAAACTCATACCTCTCGTTTGACGGAAAATTCATTCCGCGGCTTTTCTGCTCGTTTGAATACGAGGAGTGAGTAAGAGCTGTTTCAAGGTGCTTTATCTCGGAAAACTTATATCCGATTTTCTCTTCAAGCGCGAATATTTCTTTTCCTATCGCCATAAAATCAGCCCCTCCCGGATTTAATTTGTAAAATACATTCTTTCTGCTTCTGCAAGAATCTTTTTTTCGTCATAGTCCTTTGCAAAGGCGAAAATTTCCTCATTGATTCCCGTCTTAACAAAGCTTATTGCCTGTCTGACTGCGTTTTTAATAGCCTTGGCATCAGACGAGCCGTGAGCCTTAATTACAGGCTTTGATATACCGAGAAGCGGCGCGCCGCCATGCTCAGATGTATCGAATCTCAATTTTATATCCTTCAGCTTCTCTTTCATTGTAAGCGCTGAAGCCATCGTTGCAAGATTCGTTTTCAGAACGTCCTTGAGAAGTCCCATCATAAACTTGCCCATACCCTCGACAGACTTCAAGAATATGTTGCCGGTATAACCGTCGCACACGAGAACGTCGCAGACACCAAAAGGAACCTCCTTGGATTCGACGTTACCGACAAATTCAAGGCCGCTCTCGGATAAAGCCTGATAGGATTCTATCTGAAGCTCGTTACCCTTATTGTGCTCTGTTCCGTTGTTGAGCTGACCGACTCTCGGGCGTTCAAGATTATATATTTTTTCCATATACTTCGCGCCCATAAAGGCAAACTGAAGTATATTATCCGAGGTAACTGTAAGATTTGCGCCCGAATCCATAAGCAAAACGGGATTTGCAAGAGGCAAAACAGATGCTATAGCCGCTCTGTTGATACCGGGAATACGTCTTACAATAAGCGTTGCTCCCGTAATGAGAGCGCCGGTATTTCCTGCGCTTACAAATGCGTCAACCTCTCCGTCGGCAAGCATCTTAAGACCCATGCTCATAGAGGAATCGCGCTTATCGCGCACGACGCACATCGGCTTATCCTCCATAGTGATTACCGATTTTGAATTTATAATTTTAAGCTTTGAAACGTCTATTTCATTTTTTACGGCAACGTCAGAAATTACATTTTCGTCGCCCACGATAACTATTTCCTCCGAAAACTCCTCGGAAGCTATAGCTGCGCCTTTTATCATTTCGAGCGGTGCATTGTCTCCGCTCATAACGTCAACTGCAATTCTCATCTTTTTTAAAGAGGCTGTACGTCGAATCAATGATTTCGAGCGAACGGGCAGCGTATGCCTCGTTTCTGTTCCTCTTTCCTCCTTTTACCTTTTTTTCAAAGGGAGCAATTATTCCAAAGTTAGCATTCATAGGCTGAAAATCGGAGCTGACGCCGCCAAAGCTTACGTAGTGAGCCAAAGCACCGATTTCCGTCTCTCTCGGAAAAACTACAGGGTCAAGACCGAGCGCAAGCCTTGCCGCGCTGACGCCTGCCACAAAGCCCGAGGACGTAGATTCAACGTATCCCTCAACCCCGGTCATCTGTCCTGCAAAGAACAGTCTTGGATTTTTGACGGTAGCATACGTAGGCGTCAGAAATCCGGGCGAATTAAGATAGGTGTTTCTATGCATAACTCCGTATCTGAAAAATTCAGCCGACTCAAGTCCGGGTATCATGCGGAAAACACGCTTCTGCTCCGCAAAGGTGAGGTGAGTCTGGAAGCCTACGATATTGTACATAGTTCCCTCGCGGTTTTCGCGCCGAAGCTGTACGGTAGCGAAAGCGTCCTCGTTTGTTTGAGGCACGGGAAGCCCTACCGGCTTCATAGGACCGAATCTTAACGTATCGTATCCGCGAGACGCCATGACCTCGACGGGCATACAGCCCTCGAATACCGTAAGGTCCTCCTGAAGCTCTTTGTCAAACGCCTTCAGCGGCGCTGCCTCGGCAGTAATCAAAGCGTTGTAAAAAAGGTCGTACTCCTCACGTGTCATAGGGCAGTTAAGATAATCCTCGGGGTTTCCCTTTCCGTATCTTGATGCGAAAAACGCCTTTTCAAGATTAACGGTGGAAAAATCAACTATAGGAGCTGCCGCATCGAAAAAGTGAAGCTCACCGCCGCCCGTCAGCTCCGAAATGGAAGCAGAGAGCGCCTCCGAGGTCAAAGGACCGGTTGCGACCACACATATATCCTCAGAATCAAGAGACGTAACCTCTTCTTCTATAACGGTAATATTGGGGTGCGATTTAATTTTATTCGTAACGTATTCACTGAAAAGCTCTCGGTTAACGGCAAGCGCGCTTCCTGCGGGAACCTCGGTAGCATAAGCCGCTTCCATAATCAAGGAATCCATTTTTGAAAGCTCTGCCTTGAGAAGTCCCACAGCGTTGTTAAGCTGATTTGAGCGCAAGGAATTTGAGCAGACAAGCTCTGCAAATCCGGGATTATGGTGAGCAGGCGAGAACTTTTTAGGCTTCATTTCGTAAAGCTCAACCTTTACTCCGAGCTTTGCCGCTTGAAAAGCAGCCTCGCATCCTGCAAGTCCTGCGCCTATTACCTTTATTTTAACGTCACCTGTCATTATTCAATCACCGAATTTTTTTCTTCGCGCTTGTACCCGCAGCCGCGCTTTTTACACATCGCCAACCCGCGCGATTTACGGTAGTAAAGCATCTCACCGCATTCGGGGCACTTTTCGGAAAGCGGCATATCCCAGGACGAAAAATCACAATCGGGATATTTTTCGCAGCTGTAGAAAAGAGTATTTCCCTTTCCGTGACGGGCAAGAATTTTAGACGAGCATTTAGGGCAAGGCACACCTACGTCGGTCGTCTTCTGCTTCGTAAAGGTACATTTAGGATAGTTTTCACAAGCGTAAAAAACACCGTAACGGCCGCGCTTTGTGACCATTTTTCCACCGCAAATCTCGCATTCAAAGTCGGCATATTCAAGCTTTGGCGTAACAGGCTCAACAACCTTGCCGTTTTTGTCAACCGCCTTTGTATTTTTGCAGGCAGGATAGCTCGGGCATGCCAGGAATCTGCCGAATCTTCCGTTCTTATACACCATATTCTGACCGCATTTTTCGCAAATAACGTCGCTTTTTTCAACGGTAGACTCAAGGGCGTACGTCTTATCTGTATCGATAGCGGTTTTGAGGTCTTTTTCAAACTTTTTATAGAAGCCCGAAAGAACGTTTTCAACCGAATTTTTGCCGTTCTCAATAGAGTCAAGCTGAGATTCCATATAAGCGGTAAACTCGTAGTCGACAATGTCACCGAAATTCTCAAGCATAAACTTAGTAGTAACCTCACCGAGATTTGTGGCGACAAGCGACTTTCCGTCGCGCTTTATATATTCTCTCGAAATTATAGTAGAAATTATCGTAGCATAGGTAGAAGGTCTGCCGATGCCGTTTTCCTCAAGGAATTTTACGAGCGAAGCTTCGGTAAATCTTGCGGGCGGCTCTGTAAAATGCTGCTCCTTTTCAAGATTATTTACCGATAAAATCTGCTTTTTCTTAACGCTCGGAAGCCTTGAAAGATTTGAGCTCTCGTCCTCCGAATCCTCTTCTCTGTTATCATAAACAGCCATATATCCGCTCGACTTTACTATATATCCTCCGGCCTTGAATATATAACCGGAATTTTCGATATCTATAGCAACGGTGTCAAGAACTGCGGCCTGCATCTGACTTGCGATAAAACGCTCCCAAATAAGCTTGTAAAGCTTATACTGGTCAAGAGTGAGCGCACGTTTTACGTTCTGCGGAAGTATATTGACGTTTGCGGGACGGATAGCCTCGTGAGCGTCCTGAGAATTTGCGTTGCTTTTATAAACTCTCGGACGTTTCGGCAAGGAATCTGCGCCGTAATTTTCTTCTATAAAGGCGATAGCCGCATTTTGCGCCACGGGAGATATACGGAGCGAATCTGTACGCATATAGGTTATAAGACCCTGAAATCCCCCAAACTCGCTGCCGAGGTTAAGACCCTCGTAAAGCTCTTGGGCAACCTTCATAGTCTTCTGAGTTTGGAAGCCGAGCTTTCTTGACGCTTCCTGCTGAAGCGTTGAGGTAGTAAACGGAGGCGCAGGCTGTCTATGCTTTTCCGTGTGCTTAACATGAGCAACGGTAAATACACCGCTTTTGATTTTTTCTTCTATTTCGCTCGCTTGTTTTTCGTTTTCGATTTTAATTTTGGTGTTTTCATCACCGTAGAAGCGAGCCTGAATCTTTTCACCGTCCGAGCCGGAAAGAGCAGCCTCAAGCGTCCAGTATTCCTGCGGAACAAAGGCTCTTATCTCCTCTTCTCTTTCGGTTATAATTCTGGTAGCTACCGACTGAACACGTCCTGCAGAAAGACCGCTTTTTACCTTTTTCCAAAGGATTTCGCTTACGCTGAAGCCAACGAGTCTGTCGAGAATTCTTCTCGCCTGCTGTGAGTTAACGAGGTCCTCGTTGATTTTACGGGGATTCTTTATCGCCTCGCGCACCGCGTCCTTTGTGGTTTCGTTAAAGGTTATTCTGCACTCCTTGTCAGCGGGAATTCCCAGCTGACCGGCTATGTGCCAGGATATAGCTTCACCCTCGCGGTCAGGGTCGGTTGCGAGAAATATTTTTTTCGCCGTCTTTGCCTCTTTTTTAAGCTCCTTAATTACGTCGCCTTTTCCGCGGATATTTATATAATGCGGCTTAAAGCCGTTTTCAACGTCAATTCCAAGCGCGCTTTTGGGAAGGTCGCGCACGTGACCTTTAGATGCGATTACCTTGTAATTTGAGCCAAGGTATCCCTTTATCGTATTCGCCTTTGCGGGCGACTCAACTATTACTAAATTTGCCATATCTATATAAAGCGGAAATTCCGCAGCCTTTCATAGTATTAAACTGAACAATTCATAACGAACAGACCTGATTTTCAAATAAGAGCTTCCGTATCTCTTCATTATTCATCATTCATTAATTTTCTCTTCACCCTGTCGCCCGGGAGCATAGTCGCAAAGCCTGCAATCTCAAGCGAAAGTATTCCCTGCATAACTTCGCGAAGAGTGTGAACGTCGTCCACCAGCTCCTCTATCTGACAGTCGGAATTTATGGGTATTTTTTTATATAAATCAAACACTGATTTACCAAGACGCGACAGAATTCTTTTATCAAGCTCGTAAGAGTCGGTTTCCTCGGCAGAGGGCGCTTGAACTCTTGTCTTTACTTCATGCTTTTCTTTTTTAGTTTTATGCCTCGGAGCTTTAAATATGCCATCGTCAACGGCAACACAGGAAACCTCGAGCTCGGATAAAACCGAATACATATCAGCGCCTGATTTTTCCATAAGCTTGAAGGGACTCAGCTTGCCTAAGGATTCCTTTTCAAAATCTCGTACGATATCATCAGCCGCAGTCAGAAGCTTCGCTCCGTTTTTGATAAGCAGATTCGTAGCTTCACTGCCCGAATTTCCTACGTTTCCGGGAAAAGCGTAAATAGTCTTTCCTTGCTCTTTTGCAAATCCTGCAGTTATAAGCGAGCCGCTTTTCTCAGTACCCTCCATAACCAAAACGGCTTTCGAGAGACCGCTGACTATTCTGTTTCTCGTAGGAAAATTAGTTTTATACGGACGTGTGCCGGGAGCATATTCGGTAAGAACACAGCCCTGCTTAACTATCTCACGCGCAAGACGCTTGTGATGCGGAGGATAACAAACGTCGATTCCGCTTCCTATCACGGCAACCGTTTTCTTCCCCTCAGAAAGCGCGCCTGCCAGAGCTACTCCGTCTATTCCGATTGCCATACCCGAAACGACGGTTGCTCCTGCTCTCGCAATATCCGAGGAGATTTTAAAAGCTCCTCTTCTTCCGTAATCCGAAAGATGCCGCGTTCCAACTATAGCCACAAAAAACTCATTTTCAAAATCCGGAAGTGTTCCCCTGTAATAAAGCAGCACGGGCGGATTCTTGATTTCTTTAAGAGATGTCGGAAACGCTTTATCAAAATATGAAAGAATTCCGACTCCCCGCGTCTCGCAGAAATTAATAATTTTTTCAGCTTTTTTGGTATCTTTATCAATAAGTGACTTATAGTCCTTTTGCTTTGAGCTTATAACCGACGCAATAGCTTCACTGTCTGCCAAATATATCTGCTCGGAATTTTTGAATTTGCCGAGAAGTTTTGAAAACGTACCCGAGCCCGCTCTACAGGCAAGGGATAGCCAAACGTCATATAAAAGCTCTTTCATAAGCACCTCAAAATTACTTGCTTTGCTCCCACATAAATACGGCAGCAGCAACCGCCGCGTTAAGAGATTCTGTCTTCTTTGAAATGGGAATATACACGCTTCCCGCAGATACCGCGGAAAGCTCCGTCGGTATACCGTGCCCCTCGTTACCGATTATAATTACGTCGGTTTTTGAAAGGTTGATATCAAAAACCGATTTTGCTTTGTCCGAAAGCTCTGCCGCGAAGACGCGGCGGCCGTTTTCCATCAAAGCCCTGACAGCAGATTCCGCATCGCCGACCACGGTTGCCTTAACGCGAAAAAGACTGCCCATTGCACTTCTTACGGTTTTGGGATTATAGAGGTCCGCAGAATCGGCAGTAAGAATTATATGGTCGACACCGAAAGCCGCAGCGCTTCTTATTACCGCGCCGAGATTGCCGGGGTCGCGCACCGAAGAGAGAAAAATAAGCCTCTCGTCAGAGGAAGAAAAAAAGTCTTCCTTATATATTATATCAATCTCACGGAAAAAGTCAAGATATTTTATTACACTTATCACACCTTGAGGCGACATTTCTGTTGAAATTTTTTCAAAAGCCGAGTCGGAAAGGGTTATAAGCTCGGTATTCATAAATGCATCATCATCGAAATAAGGCTTAAGCTTGTTTAATACCCCCTCGCTTTTCGATTCGCTCACAAATATGTGCGTGACGGAGAGATGCGCATCAAGTGCTTCAACTGTAAGCTTCTCACCCTCAGCGATAAAGGCGCATGCCAAATCGCGCCCTTTTTTAGATGAAAGCGATGCCGCCCATTTTACCGTTGGGTTATTTCTGCTCGAAATTATATCTCCATTTATCTTCATTTAGTGTTCCTCACAAATTAAAGACATAGATTAAAAAAAGCCCGGTTCACCGACACGGAAAACCGGGACAATTTCAAATTAAAGTGCAGCTTTAGCTTTTTCGCAGATTGCTGCAAAAGCTTCCTTGTCAGCTACTGCAATCTCAGCAAGCATCTTGCGGTTGAGGTCGATGCCGGCAACCTTAAGACCGTGCATAAGGGTAGAATAATTCATACCGTTAACCTTTGCCTGTGCTGAAATTCTGGTAATCCAAAGAGAACGGAAATCTCTCTTCTTCTGCTTACGTCCAACGTATGCATAGTTACCGCTCTTGAGAACGGCCTGCTTAGCCATTTTAAAATGCTTGGATTTTGCGCCCCAATAGCCTTTAGCAGCCTTGAGAACGCTCTTTCTTCTCTTGCGCGTCATTATAGCGCCCTTAACTCTTGCCATTTTATATTCTCCTTATGATTTTCTCTTGTTGCCTTATTACTTCTGAATAAGGGATCTGTAAGTAGGTGCGAAGCATTCGCTGAGGATTGCGCCCTTGCGAAGACCTCTCTTACGCTTTGCGGTCTTGAGACCGAGATTGTGACGGTGGTTGTTGTGAGACATCTTCACCTTGCCGCTTCCTGTGAGAGAAAATCTCTTGGCAGATGCTTTATGTGTCTTGATCTTTCCCATAATATATTCTCCTTTTCTACTTGGGTTTTACCCTTTTTTAATAACCTTATTTTTTCTCCTGCTTAACGGGAGATATTACAACGGACATAAAGCGTCCGTCAAGCGTAGGCTTCTTTTCGCAAGCGCCGAAGCCCTGACAGGCTTCAACAAACTTTTCAATAACCTCGCGGCCAAGCTCCATGTGCGACATTTCTCTTCCCTTGAATCTTACGACGGCCTTAACCTTGTTGCCCTCGGAAAGAAATTTTTTCGCATGGTTTACTCTGGTGTCAAAATCGTGTTTTTCGATGCGGCAGGACAACTGCACTTCCTTAACTTTAACTATAACCTGCTTTTTCTTTGCCTCTTTTTCTCTCTTATCGCGCTCAAAGCAGAACTTACCGTAGTCGATAGCGCGGCAGACGGGAGGCGTTGCATTGGGGACTATAAGAACCAAATCCACTCCGTTTCTGTCAGCGTAAGCCTTTGCGTCCTCAAGCTTCATAATTCCGAGCTGTTCGTTGTTAGCTCCGATAACTCTGAGTTCGGGAACTTTGATCTCATCATTAATAGGCAGATCTTTGTTGATATTCGTGCTAATTGTTTTGTACCTCCGAAAACAAAAAATGCATACAGAAAATTTCCGTACGCACACAAATAACCCCATGGGAGTTAAATATTAACCATACGCACCCCTGTGGTATGGTGAGAACGGAAATTCTGCTTGAATTAGAAGTCTTGCTTCTTCCTTGGTATTATACCACCCCTTTTCTTATTTGTCAATAGCTTTCGTGAATTTTTTTGATTTTTTTTAATTTTCCGAAGATTTATCGTTTCTTAATAAAATTTTTAAAAAATATATAGATTTTTGTTGTTGAATATGGTATAATATAATGAATATTTTTTGCAAAAAGATTAAAATAGCATTTTCCAGAGGTAAAATTCAATGTCAGAAATAATTAATGATAATCATATAGAGGTAAATCTTCCGCTTATTCCGCTGCGCGGGATAGTCGGATTTCCGGCAGTACAGCTCAGTATTGAAATTGCCCGCCCCTCTTCTCTCAAAGCCTTTACGGCAGCGGCAACCATGCACGAGGCAAAAATACTGCTCGTAACACAGAAGGATATTGCCGTTGAAGAGCCGACGGAAAAGGATTTATACAAAATAGGTATTCTTGCCGAAATAAAGCACGTTGTTAAAAATCCTCAAGGCACGCTTTCGGTAATCTTTGAGGGCATCTCGCGCGCAAGGGTCGAAAGCATAAGCACGACAGCGGGATATCTTACAGCGTTTGCAACACTCAAAAAGGAAGCAAAGGTAAAAAATCCGAGCTCTGCGCTCGAAGCCCTTATGCACGAGGTGAAGAATCATCTTTCGCCCCTTAAGGATATCCACCCCACATTTACTGAGGATATGCGGCTTGCGGCTGAGGCGATAACAGACCCGGGATACCTCGCGGATTTCATTGCATCGTCAGCGGTTATAGATTATAAGAATAAGCAGTCGGTGCTTGAAACCGCCCTCCCTAAATCAAGGCTTGAAAAATTGCTCGTAGCGCTTGAAGAGGAGGCATTGCTTCTTGAATGCGAGCATTCTATTCAGATGCAGGTCAGAGAAAAAATCGACCGTAATCAAAAGGACTATTTCTTAAGAGAACAGATAAAGGCTATCCAATCCGAGCTTGGCGAGGACGAGGACGACGAGATAAAGGAATACGAGGATAAAATCGAAGCCGCCACGCTTCCCGCCGAGGTAAAGGAAAAGCTTTACAAGGAGCTTGGAAAGCTTGCTAAAACACCCTTCGGCGCAGCAGAGGGAACGGTGCTCCGCACCTACCTTGATACCTGTCTTGATTTTCCGTTCGGCAAAAAATCCACAGACTCGGTCACCGTTGAAGAGGCGAGAGCCATTCTTGATTCCGACCACGACGGTTTAAAAAAGGTCAAGGAGAGAATTTTGGAATTCGTTGCGGTGAAGCAGTTCTCCCCCGACGTCAAAAATCAGATAATATGCCTTGTCGGCCCTCCCGGAGTCGGAAAAACCTCGGTTGCGGCATCGGTCGCAAGAGCGCTCAAGAGAGAGTACGCGAGAATTTCCCTCGGCGGTATGCATGACGAAGCCGAGATTCGCGGCCACAGAAAAACCTACGTAGGTGCAATGCCGGGAAGAATTGTCACAGCTCTAATCAACTCAAAGGTGGAAAACCCGGTTATCGTGCTTGACGAAATAGATAAAATGGCAAAGGATTTCCGCGGTGACCCGACCTCTGCGCTTCTCGAGGTGCTTGACCCTGAGCAGAACAAGGCGTTCCGTGATAACTTCCTTGAAATATCAATAGACCTCTCCGATGCGCTCTTTATCGCGACGGCTAACAGCTACGAGGGTATTCCCACCCCACTTCTTGACAGAATGGAGATAATCGAGCTCTCCACATACACCGATTCCGAAAAGCTTGCGATTGCCAAAAACCACCTTATTCCGAAGCAGCTTAAGCGGGGCGGAATAACCAAGCGTATGTTCAGAATAACCGACGGCGGCATTCTCGAGCTTATAAAAAGCTATACTAAGGAAGCCGGCGTCCGCAATCTTGAGCGCGAGATAGCATCGCTTATAAGAAAGAGCGCAAAAAAGATTGCCGAGGACGGCATCAAATCGGTTACCGTTACCGAGAAAAACATATCCGCCTTTCTTGGAAAAGCGAAGGTAATTCCCGAAAGACTTGAGCGTAACGACCCCGTAGGAGTAGTAAACGGACTTGCCTATACGCAGGCGGGCGGCGATTTACTCAAGGTTGAGGTTGCCGCAATGGAGGGAACGGGAAAAATTGAGCTTACGGGCTCGCTTGGCGAGGTGATGAAGGAATCGGCAAAGATTGCTCATTCCTACGTGAGAACGATATCCAAGGACTATGGCATAAATTCCGAATTTTATAAGAATTCCGACGTACATATCCACTTTCCCGAGGGAGCAATACCCAAAGACGGCCCGTCGGCAGGAGTTACCATGGTAACCGCTATTGTTTCAGCGCTCGGAAATATTCCGGTAAAGCGCGACGTGGCTATGACGGGCGAGGTTACCCTGCGCGGCAACGTTCTGGCGATAGGAGGTCTGCGCGAAAAAACCCTTGCAGCGTACAGAGCCGGAATTAAAACCGTAATTTTGCCCGAGGACAATATGCGTGACCTTGACGAAATCGATTCTGAGGCGCGCGAAAACCTCACCTTTATCCCCTGCAGGACGGCAGCAGAGGTTCTCGAGCACGCGCTCCTAAAATAATCAAAGAGGCTATAAAAATGAAAATAAACGTCAATAATGTCGGTATAGCTCTGACAGTCGGAAGAAAAGAGCAGTTTCCTCATGACCCTCGCCCCGAGATTGCTTTGTCCGGACGTTCGAACGTCGGCAAAAGCTCATTAATAAACACTCTGCTCGGCAGAAAGTCTCTTGCAAGAGTTTCCTCAGCCCCCGGAAAGACTATAACCATCAACTACTACGACGTAGACAAAAAAATGTTTCTCGTCGACCTTCCCGGCTACGGCTACGCAAAGCGCTCTATGGAATCAAAAAAATCCTGGAGCTCGCTTACCGAGGATTATTTTTTGAAAAACCCTTCAGCCGACTCGATAAAGCTTGTTTTGCAGCTAATCGACATACGCGTAGGCCCGACCGACGACGATATTTTAATGATAAACTGGCTCATCGATAACGGTGTTCCGTTTATAGTGGTTGCAACAAAAAGCGACAAGCTCTCAAAGTCGCAGCTTAATCTGGCTTTGCAAAATCTCGAAAACGAGTACTTTAAGGGCACGGGAATTGAGATAATTCCCTTTTCATCTGTGACTCGCGACGGCAAGGACCTCGTTTGGAACAAAATATTTAAGGAATTAGAGTAATGAACGAGATAGTATACTATACCCTGTCTGCGCTCGCGGTGCTTATAATTCTCACCGTTCACGAATATGCTCACGCATATGCGGCATATAAGCTCGGCGACCCTACCGCGAAAAGTCTCGGCAGACTTTCGTTAAATCCGATAAAGCACCTTGACCCGTTTGGCGCTTTATGCATGATAATATTCCATTTCGGTTGGGCAAAGCCCGTTCCGATAAACGCGCGGAATTTCAAAAATCCAAAGCGCGATTTTGCTATAGTTGCTATGGCAGGACCGCTCTCAAATATAGTTTTCGCCTTTTTCTCGGCATTCATTTACCTTTTGCTTTTTGCGCTTTTAAAGGATGTTCAATTCAGCTCGGAATTTCTATTGAATCTTGCAGAAAACGCCCTGCTTTTCGTATATCTTTTCCACATAATAAACATCGGTATAGGAATTTTCAATCTTATTCCCATACCGCCCCTTGACGGCTCCAGAATTCTTAACGTAGTTCTTCCCCCTAAATATTACTTCGGCATCATGAGATACGAAAGAAGAATTTATCTTGGACTTATATTCTGGCTTGCATTTGGAGACGCCCTAAAGAGAGCGCTTCTCTCCATATCCTTTATAGCCGCAAATCCCGTGCTTTCATTTATTGCGGGAATATTCTCGCTTTCGGATATTCTCGGCACGGTATTTGCAGCGCTTTCAGATGCGATTATGAGCTTCTGGCAGCTTATTCCTTTTCTCAGATACTGACACATCACCGAAAGAGGTACATTATGATAGAACAGTTAACCTATAGACTCGACCTGTTTGAAGGTCCGCTTGACCTGCTTCTGACGCTTATAAGCAAAAACAAGGTCAGTATAACCGATATACCTATCGCTATTATCTGCGATCAGTATATGGAGTATATTGAAGAGGCAGAGAGAATGGACCTCGATATTGCCAGCGAGTTTATAGTTATGGCAAGCGAGCTCATGCTCATAAAAAGCAAAATGATACTTCCCCACGAGGAAGGAACGGAGAACGACCCGCGCCGCGAAATTGCAGATGCGCTTCTTCTCTACCAGCAGGCAAAGCTTGCCGCAAAGGAGCTTCGCCCTCTTTACGACGAATATTCAACGAGATACGTAAAGGATACCGACGAAGTGCCGCCCGAAAAGGGACTGCCGCTTGACCTTGATACAGAGTTACTTATTAAAGCCTTGAATTGGGTAATGAGGCGAATAAAAATTGCTCAGGCAGAAAGAACGCCTACAGAGCTTGTAAATCCGCTTATCAAGCATAAAATAGTATCGGTTGAGGAAAAAATAGAAGAGATATGCGAGCTTCTCGAGGAGCAGGAGGAGGCATCGCTCTTCTATCTTCTTAAGGATGCGGACAGCCGCCCCGAGCTTGTTGCAAGATTTATGGGAATCCTTGAGCTGATAAAAATACACAGAATAACTATAACCACGGTTAAATACGTAGAGGATGTAATAGAATACGAGGAACGCGGACTTGAGATGAAATTCAAGCTTAATCCAAACTACGTACCCGGTGATATAACCGAAAGCGAATTTGACCGCAAAGCAGAAGACGAAAAAGAAAACGACGACAAGAAGGAAGAAGAATAATGAGCGAGAATACGAACGTTATAGAAGAAGAGGCAAAAACAGCCGTGGAAGCAGAGGAAGCTTCGGAAAACCGAGAACCCGAAAGAGTTGTCGATTTTGAAGAGGCGCTTGAAGCAATCCTGTTTGCTGCCGGCCACCCCATATCCTATGCTACTCTTGCAAGAGTTTTTGAAATGACGCCCTCGAAGGTAAAGGACAAGGTTTTCGAGTATGCAATCAAATACAACGACTGCAAAATTGCGCGCGGTGTAATTATGCTCACCTTTGACGATGCCTGCCAGCTTTGCACAAAGCAGTACTATCTGCCCGAGATAAGAAATGCGCTCGGCATCAGAAAAAGCGGCTCGCTTTCGACCTCGTCAATGGAGGCGCTTGCTATAATTGCCTACAACCAGCCCGTAACGAGAGCGTTCGTTGATACGCTGCGCCGTGTTGACTCCTCGTATGCTATGAACAACCTTATCGACCGCGGACTTATAGAATCAAAAGGAAGACTTGACGCGCCCGGAAGACCTATGCTCTACGGAACGACACAGGACTTTTTGCGTTGCTTCGGGCTTAAGAGCCTCTCCGAGCTTCCCTCAACAACCGACGAGCTTATGGAGGTTTTCGATAAAGCGAAAATAGCCGAGGGCGGTGACGCGTCCTCGGAGGCAGAGGGCGAAGTACCCGAGACCGACGACAGCGACAGCCCGAGCAATGCGCAGATAGAAATGGAGCTTGACGAGGCTATCCCTGCCCCAGAGGCAAATCACACACCCGACGAAGAGCCCTCAGCGGACGAAGACGTAAATACTGATATATAAATTAAACTTGCCATACATATTCCCGAGGAGAGTGAGCTATGGCAAATTTATTTCTTGCTTTAATCTTAATATCCATAGTCATACTCTTAGCGGGTGCTTCGGCAGACCTTAGGATTACCTACACCGACTCTCTTAATATAAGAATTGATTTTTTGTTTTTCTCACTCCTCTTTTATAACGGCAAGAGAAAAAAGCAAGGGAGAAAAAGAGACCTCTTTGAAAGGCTTAAAATCAGCATCAAAAAAACGAGAGCTTCGCTCTCTGCCCTTGAATTTATCCTCAAAAACTCAAGAGTTACCGTACACTCTCTGAATATTCCCGTGAAGGATGGCGAGCCGTCGGAGCTTGTTACACGACGGGCTAATATCTCTTCGTTAATACTTGTAATTTTCACCTATCTTTCCCTCAAGGCCGAAAAAATGACCGTTGAGGAGGATAACGTCTTTTCGATATCAGACCTACCGAAAGCAGAAGAGCCGACACTTGATTTCGCCCTAAAAACCACCGTCTATATTATTCTCTCAGCTCTGATAATTTACCTTTTAAAAATCAATAGCAAAGCTGAAAGGTCGAAAAAAAAGAATGTCAGAAACGAAAATGAGTGATATTATAAGAAGCTCGCTTGACGGAATCAAGGGATTTACAGATATGGAAACCGCGATAGGCGCGCCTATACAAACCCCGAGCGGAGTTACCGTTATTCCCGTTTCAAAGGTATCAATAGGATTTGCAACAGGCGGGCTTGATTACGGAACGAAAAAATTTGCAAGCGCGCAAAACTTTGGCGGCGGCGGCGGAACGGGTGTTTCCATAACACCGATAGCTTTTCTTACTGTCGGCAAAAATGCCGAGGTAAACCTTATTCCCATATCGAACACGCAAAGCAGCATAGACCGCGCGCTCTCGGTTATCGAGCGTTCACCCGAAATACTTGAGAAAATTAAAGATGCTTTGACATAATTTGTATGAATAACTTTTTTCACGGAGCGGAAAATAACCGTGGAGGAAAAGTTATGTACGATAATTATAAAAAAATACTCTCGCTTCTTCTCTTGCTTGCCTTTATTTTTACGCTTTTCACCTTTACTATTTCTTCCGAGGACGGAATGAACGTGAGCGCAAAGGCAGCGGCTCTTTACGAGCCAGAAACGAAGAGGTTTATTTACACCAAAAATTCGGGTATGCGGCTCGGTATGGCAAGCACGACGAAGATTATGACTGCCCTTTTGGCGCTCGAGCGGCTCGACCCAGACGAAAATATAGAGGTTGACTCGCGCGCCATAGGCATTGAGGGCTCGTCAATTTACCTCGAAGACGGGGAGATAATGACGGCAATCGACCTTATTTATTCTGTAATTCTTCAGAGTGCGAACGATGCCGCGGCGGCGCTCGCCTATAAGATTGCAGGCAGTATTGAAGCGTTTGCGGCTCTTATGAACGAGAAAGCCGAAAAGCTTAAGCTTCGGAACACGAACTTTACAAATCCCCACGGGCTTGACGATAAAAACCATTATACGACAGCCGCAGACCTATCTATTATAGCGGCAGAGGCGCTTTCAAACAAAAGCTTCAAGGAAATATCCTCAACCTATAAAAAAACGGTCGAAAGCAATTTAAAAAAGCGAACGCTTGTAAACCACAATAAGATGTTAAAATCCTACGACGGAGCTATCGGTGTCAAGACGGGATTTACCAAAAAGAGCGGAAGATGCCTCGTTTCTGCCGCGGAGCGCGACGGACTTACCTTGATAAGCGTAACAATCAACGCGCCTGACGACTGGCGCGACCACACGAAAATGCTCGATTACGGCTATTCCCTGCTTGAAGCGAGATACCTCGCAAAACCGGGTGATTTTTCTTATGAAATCCCCGCGCTTGACGGTGTTTCGGATACCGTAAAAATATCAAATTCCGACACTTTTAAAATAATAGCCGAAAAAAACGACCCCGAGATAAAAAGCGAGGTCAGACTTTGCCGATATTTTTCCGCCCCTATAACTAAGGGTGATATTCTCGGCACTGTGGTTTTCACAAAAGACGGTGAGGAGATAGGGCGCGTCAATCTCACGGCAGAAAATTCAATAGACAAAATAACGAAGAAAAAGAAATTTTTTAGTTTATATAATTCTATATAATAAGGACGTTACAATGAAAGAATTAAGACTTCAGAAATTCCTCGCTGATGCGGGACTTATGTCGCGAAGGGCGGCAGAGGAAGAAATAAAGCGCGGCAACGTTTCGGTAAACGGACACGTAGCAGAGCTCGGCGCAAAAATAAATCCCGCAAAGGACGTGGTTTCTTATAAAAATAAGCGTGTAGTATACGAAAAGCGGGAGTATACCTATATAATGATGAATAAGCCTCGCGGCTACCTTTCAAGCACCTCGGACGACAGAGGAAGAAAGTGCGTAACAGACCTTCTCACAGGGGTAGATGCGCGAGTATATCCTGTCGGACGTCTTGACCTCATATCCGAGGGTATGCTTCTTCTCACCGACGACGGTGAGCTCAAAAACCGCCTTACCCACCCGAGCTACAGTCTGCCTAAGGTTTACAGAGTCAAGGTAGGCGGTGAGGTAAGCGAGAGTCAGTATGATATCCTCACCTCTCCCCTCGAAATTGACGGCTATGAAATAAAGCCCGTCGCGGTTTCCGTCGGTGAACATGACGAAAGCGGAACAGTCCTCAAAATGACTCTCACCGAGGGAAGAAACAGACAGATAAGAAAGATGTGCGAGGCAGCAAACCTTACGGTAAAACGCCTTTCAAGAGTTTCTATCGGCAACCTAAAGCTCAATAATCTCCCCGTCGGCAAGTGGAGATACCTCACGCTTGAAGAGGTTGAATACCTCTACAAAGCAACGAAAATCAGAAAGTGAGAAATAAAAACCGTGTTCAAGATTTCACCAATCCAGGATAAAGAGCTTCAAAAGAAATACGCGGATGAATGCGGAGCGCAGTTCTGCCCCGAATTATTCGCCTATTCAATGATAAATCAAGAGAGTGGCGAGCTTATGGGAATGTCGCAGTTCGACGTGTCGGGAGAGTCTGGATACATAAAAACCTTAAAACCGAAAATCGGCTACTCCGACTTTGAAGCAATGTTCATTCTCGGCAGAGCGACGATGAACTTTATCGACCTTTGCGGAAACCACACCTGCAGAGCCGCACATGATGCCGCTGACGAAAGGCTGCTCCGCTGTATCGGATTTAAGCTTACCGAGGACGGAGAATACTTTGCCGATATGAGCCATATGTTCGACGGTAGCTGCGACGGCAAGCCGGTTGATTTAAGCAAAGCATAATTCAATGCGCAACGCGCCCTTTAATGCGCAACGCGCATTTTAAGTGTGCGCTCCGCGAACGTATTTCAAGATTATAAAATAATCATTTCAAGCAAAAAAGCCGTGTCACCACGGCTTTTTTGTATTTCACGCGAAGCCATAGCTTAGCAGTTTATAACACAATGTATTTCAAAACATATTTTAGAGAAACGAAAGCCCCGCCCGTGTCATCCTGAGCGTAGCGCAGCGAAGTCGAACTGTGTAGCAGTGCGAGGCTATGCTGAGCAGGATCTCGGGCAAGAAGAACCTGCTTTTTCTCTCGTAGATCCCGATGCTTCGCATCGCCCTACGGGTTCG
>JAZLAO010000073.1:0-3403 GCA_045613205.1 Eubacteriales bacterium
CAGCTCATTCAGCGTATGATTAAGCTTCAGAATAAGAAAAACGAGGAAAAGATTGCCGAGCTTCAGAGCTTTATTTCAAGGTTTTCGGCAAATAAATCTAAATCCCGTCAGGCAACCTCGCGCCGTAAGCTTCTTGATAAATTAACGGTTGAGGAGCTCCCCGCATCAAGCCGCAGATATCCCTTCATAGGCTTTGATATGGACAGAGAGCCCGGTAAGGAAATTTTGCACGTTGAGGGACTTACGAAATCGATTGACGGCAACCTTCTTTTCAAAGATTTGACCTTCCACGTTGCAAAAGGAGATAAGATTGCGTTTCTCGGTAACGAGATGGCAATAACACACCTCTTTAAAGTCCTCAATGAAGAGGAAGAGGCTGACGCGGGTAAGTTCGAGTTTGGCGTTTCTATCACAACCTCATATTTTCCGCACGACAACTCCCCCTTCTTTGAAGGACACAACGAGTCAATTCTTGACTGGATGCGTCAGTATTCAAAGGACCAGACAGAGTCGTATTTGCGCGGATTCCTTGGAAAAATGCTGTTCTCAAACGATGCGGTATTCAAGGCTGTAAACGTTCTTTCGGGCGGAGAAAAGGTAAGATGTATGTTCTCCCGAATGATGCTTTTCGGCTCTAACATGCTCATAATCGACCAGCCGACTGACCACCTTGACCTTGAGTCTATTACGGCTGTAAACAACGCTATGTCACGCTTTGGCGGCAATATTCTGTTCTCATCACACGACTATGAAATAGTCAATACCGTAGCTAACAGAATTATCGAAATAACCCCCGACGGATATATAGACAGACGTTGTACGTACGAGGAATATCTCGAATATAAAAAGTCGTTAAATGCTTAATTGCTGATAATAAAGCAGAGCAGAAACAATATAATAAATTAAATCCATTGGACAACCGCGCCTTGAGTTCGGCTTTTATCCAATGGATTTTTTTGCTTTAGTTTATTTTTTTCTGTCTAATCGTAAAGGTGAAATCGAAGCTTTCTGCGGGATTGATTCTACATTGTTTTTGCGGGTCGTCACCGCCACAGGAATGAGAGCCGACACCGCTCATGCGGTAGTCAAGATGTAAGTAGCAGCCGCTGCTTTTCGGCATATCCTTTTTGTGCGAAAGCTTCCAACACTCGTTGACGTCATATTCTGTTGCGCAAAATGAGAATTTGTTCGAGGAAATTTCAAGCTCGAGATTATCAACCAAAAAGGTAAGCCACCTTGTATCTACGCGGCTGTTGCACTCCTGGGGCTTTTCGTAGCTGTTCTTTTCGTCGTCCGCGGTATAGTTATACCAATCAAGCGTGGCATACTCACGTTTATCCTCATAACATTCCTCGGGGCCATATCCGAAATAATTTATATTTGAAAGCTTATCCTTAAAATTTAATCTGTACCCGTAACGGCCAAGCCAAAAATCAAGCTTCGGATTAATTTCACCCTTTTGCCTTATACTTAATCCGTCGCCATCAAAGCGGTACTCAATAACACCTGTGGAAATAGGGCATCTGCCGGGGACGGCAAATATATACTCACCGCTTATTATAACTGTCTTTTTTTCTGCTTTTGCGGATAGTCCGGTTACTTCAAGCCATGGATATGCAAGCTCACCAAAATTTTTGGTTTTGCGCCAACACTTAGCAATTCCTTCTCCAAAGATAGAACCGTTGTCACCGCCTACGATTTTGTTGTCGTTGTCCGTCGGCATTCTGAAGGCTGTAAATTCAAGCGGTGAGGTAAGGAGGGGTGAGCTGTTATTATATATCTGACTGATTACACCTTCGTCCTTTAATATTACGTAGGTAAGAGCATTTTCGGTGACGGTATAAGAAGAATCTGTTTCCGTAAGAATTGGAATAAAAAGCGATTCTGCCTTGCATTTTTGTAAAGAATTTAGCGAAAATGCAGTTTTGTATACACAGTGTCCGCGCTTCGCCCACGCAGTATCCGAGCCTAGTTTTACAAAGAATCTTATAATGGAGTTCTTTGCCTCGTTTAGCTTTTTTACGTTGATTTTAAAGCTTTCTTTTCTGCGTGGCAAAATTTCGACTTCGATTGTTTTTGTTTCAATTATTCTGTTATCCAAACAAATCTCATAAGAAATGTCGTAGCTTTCGGTCGATAAGAAGAAATTGCGGTTAAAAATTTCGTATTCACTATCGTTTATTTTACTGATTTTAACAGGAGAAAAGCAAGCCGACGCTTCCAAAAGAGCTGAATGAGGAATTCTGTCGGGGGATACGAGTCCGTCCATTGATACGTTATAAAGGTGATGTTTTTCGCCAAAATCACCACCGTATGCAAAATATTCAATGCCGTTTTCGTCCTTCATTCTCAATGCCTGGTCGCACCATTCCCAGATGAAGCCGCCCATGCATCTATCGTTATTTTGAATAATACCGTCGTAAAACCTTAGGTCACCGCAACTGTTACCCATCGCGTGGCAGTATTCGTGAAAAACGATAGGAAGGGTTATCGACTTATTTTTTATCATTTGCGAAAACTTTGTGAGATTTGGATAGGAGAGAACAGTCATTCCGAAATTCTCGTTTACATATTTATCAAGCTCGGGGGTGAAAACGGCAGAGGAGTTGTCCTCTTCGCCTACGTTCATTGAGTATATCATGCCAAAGGCTTGATAGTGAAGCGGGCGCGATTTGTCCTTAGAGTTAAAATAATCAACGCATTTTTCGAGATTTTTACCCCAGCCCGACTCGTTTCCGAGCGACCAGATAACTATAGAGGGGAAGTTTTTGAACGCCTCATACATCCTCGCCATACGGTCAACGAAAGCGCCCTCAAAATCCTCATGGTTTACGACTTTGTCCCAACCGTTAACGTAGGAAAGTCCGTGACATTCCAGGTCAGCCTCGCACATTACGTAGAATCCAAGCTCGTCGCATAGCGCGTAAAAACGCGGGTCGTTCGGATAATGTGCCGTTCTAATAGCATTGATATTGTACTTTTTCATAAGGATAAGCTCGTTTTTCATAAATTCATAGCTTACGGCATATCCGGTATCCGGGGAAAAATCGTGGCGGTTAACTCCGTATAATTTTATAGGCTGGCCATTGACTCTGTAAACACCGTTTTTACTTTCGGACGTTCTGAAACCTACCTTTTGACTGATAAATTCTTCTCTAGTTGATAGTATCAGCGTGTAAAGATAAGGTGTTTCCGCGCTCCAAAGCTTAAAATCAGTCATTTTATACTCAAAGCTTGAGTTTACCTCTTCGGAAAAGATTTTTTCATTACCGTCGTATAGGGTTGCGAGCACGGGCGAATCCGAGGTTACGTTGAGAGTGAAATTTCCGTACATGTCGGCTTTTACCGAAAAGTCACGTATTCCGTTTTTCTCACGCTCAAGAATATAAACGTCGCGGAAAAT
>JAZLAO010000074.1:0-5744 GCA_045613205.1 Eubacteriales bacterium
AACCTACGGTTTTTCCTTTTTAAATTTGTTTTTTATTCTACCGCCGTTTCCTCGCTCGCTGTACCCTCGTACAGCTCTCGCTCGTCAGCCGACGGTTTCTGCTATAAATCCTCTCGCCCACGCTACGCGCATGTGTAAAAAACGGACAGAGAACGCGTTTCGCATTCTCTGTCCTGAAATAATTTTTGAAATTAAACTCCCGAGTGGGCGGCATGTGCCGCAATGAAATGCGTTCCGCGCTTGAAATGACGGCGGAGCCGTCTTGAAATGATTGCTATGCAATCATGAAATGCATCACAGGCGCATGAGGTGGGAAACTTTAAACTCGCGAGTAAGCGGACAAGCCGCCGTCGATAGGAAGAACTACGCCGGTGATAAAGCTTGAAGCTTCGTCACAGAGGAAGAAGAAGAGTCCGCCGAGAAGCTCCTCGGATTCGCCAAAGCGATTCATAGGAGTACCTCTGAGAATCTTACCGGTTCTCGCGGTAGGAGTTCCGTCGGGATTGAAGAGAAGAGCTCTGTTCTGATTCGAAACGAAGAATCCGGGAGCTATAGCGTTTACGCGGATTCCGGTGTTCGCGAAATGAACTGCAAGCCACTGAGTGAAGTTGGAAACAGCAGCCTTTGCCGCGCTGTATGCGGGAATCTTGGTAAGGGGACGGAATGCGTTCATCGAGGAAATGTTGATGATGTTGCCGCCCTTGCCGCTCTTTGCCATATCAATTGCAAATACCTGAGTGGTAAGGAATGCAGCGGTAACGTTAAGGTCGAATACGAATTTGAATCCGTCGGGGGAGAGTGAGAAGAAATCCTGCGCATTGGGGTCATCAAGAGTTGCGGGGTCAAAGTACTCGTTAACGGTAGTGGCTCTGCCGTTGTTTCCGCCAGCGCCGTTGATAAGAATGTCGCAGATACCGAATTCCTTATCTACTATTGCTTTTGCTTCTTCAAGGCTCGCCTTTTCAAGACAGTTGGTCTTTATGGCGATAGCCTTTCCACCGTTATCTCTGATTTCCTTTGCTACAGCCTCGGCTGCATCAAGGTTGATGTCAAGGAGCGCAACAGCCGCGCCGCATTTCGCGATAGCCTTTGCAAAATCGGAGCAGAGAACTCCGCCCGCACCTGTAACTACCGCACATTTTCCTGTAAGATTAAGTTCGAATGGAAGCTTCATTTTTGAAAATCCTTTCCGATGTGTGAATGATGTATTTTTTAAAAATTATAATTTATTTTGGGGCAGATTATATAAGTGTTCTTTCACCATTCGACTCGTAAGCCGCGAGGAGAAGCCGTAAGGGCCACTGCGCGCTCTCAAGTGTGACGGGCATCTCAGCTCCCGATATGAGAGCCTCATAGAAGTCTTTAATAAGGGTAACGTGGCCTTCACCGTATACCTCTTTGCCGAGGTAGCCCGCGCCTGTCGTGTCGTTTACAAGCTCGTCGTCGACAAAGAGCTTTGAGTTCCTTATTTCAAGCTCGTGGTTCGCGGTTTTGACATATATTGTGGTTTTTGCTCCGCCGACGAAGGCGTTGGTTGCGTAAAAGTTTCCGAAAATTCCGTTTTCAAATTCAACCATACCCTCGCAGGTATCCTCAACCTCAATAACACCCTTGTGCTTGTGGTTGGCTTTCGTAGCGGTAACCGCGACGGGCTTTCCGCAGATGCTTATGAGGTGGTCAATCGAGTGTATCGCCTGGTTAATCATTACGCCGCCGCCCTCGGTTGCGTAAGAGCCGCGCCAGCCGCTTTCGGTGTAATACTCATTAGTTCTTTGCCAGAAAAGAGAGAAGTATGCGCTGATGACACCGTCCTCTTTGGCAATTTTCTTTGCAATGACGTTTGCCTTGTTATATCTCGTCTGGAATGATACCGCAACTCTGCCGCGGCTTTTTTTCTCGGCTTCGAGAAGCGCCTCGATTTCCTCACAGCTTATGCACATAGGCTTTTCAAGGCAAACGTGTATATCGCGCTCAAGAGCCGCAAGTGTCATAGGCGCGTGAAGATAATGGGGAGTTGTTATATGAACCGCATCAAGCTTTTCAGCCTCCAGCATTTCGTAATAATCGGTGTATATTTTTGCTGAAAGTCCGAATTCATCGCGCCTCGATTCTGCGCGCTCGGGCTTTATATCACAAAGGGCGACTACGTTAACGTAATCAAGCTTTGAAATAGCCGTCAGGTGATTTTTTGAGATTGTTCCGCATCCGACAAGAGCAATATTAAAACGTTTCATAATAACCTCGTTAGTTTTGAGCCTCCACTTTTGCTTTCTTTACGTCGTGGGGCTTTGATATCGCGATTCTTTTCTTAAGCTCCTCGTAGAAAAGCTCGTCGTCAAAGGGAATCTCAACTTCCTTATCAAGCCAGGTGGAGAGGAGCATTGCGTTTGCAAGCTGAACGCCGCAAATTCCGTCCTCGGCGGGTGCGTAAACCTCTTCAAGTCCGAGAATCGCATTTGCAATATTGTTGCAGATTCCCACGTGTTGCGGGCCACTGCCCTGAAACTCAAACTTAACCGTGGGCTTTGCCGGGGGACGCTTGAAGCCGCCATGTTCGGTTACGCAGTGCACGCGCTCGTCAATCTCAAGCTCCTTAAAGTAGAGGTTGAAAACATTGTTTTCTAAGTCGTATTCCATAATAAGAGTGCCTTTGGTTCCGGTAACCTCAAATCTGTTTGTTCCGGGAGCGTCGGCAGTTGTTGTAATGAATACGCCGGTTGCGCCGTTCGGATACTCGCAGTAGCAGGTAACGTCGTCCTCAACCTCGATATCGTGCCATTTGCCGAAGTGGCAGAATGCGCGTACCTTCGTGGGCATCATACCTACTATCCACTGGAAAAGGTCGAGGTTGTGGGGAGCTTGGTTATAGAGAACTCCGCCGCCTTCGCCCGCCCAGGTCGCGCGCCAGGAGCCGCTTGTGTAATACTCCTGAGTTCTGTACCAGTCGGTGATTATCCAGTTGGTGCGCTTGATTTCGCCAAGCTTGCCGTCGCGTATCATCTCGCGCATTTTTATAAACACGGGATTGGTTCTCTGATTGAACATAATTCCGAGTATCTTGTCGCTCTTTTTGTGGTGCTCAAGCATTTCCTTTACCTGAAGGGTATAAACTCCCGCGGGCTTTTCAACGATGCAGTGAAGCCCCGAGTCCATAGCAAGAATTGCAAGCTCGGGATGCTGATAGTGGGGAACGCAGATTATAACGACGTCGCATTCACCCGACCTAAACATATCCTCTGCATTTTCGTAGTACTTTATTGTATCTCCGAAATTTTCCTTAAAGAAAGCAAATTTGTTAGGGTCGATATCGCATACCGCAGTAATATATCCGTTATCAATTTTGTTTGCAAGGAAGTTTTTTGCGTGGCCGGTACCCATATTGCCGCAGCCGACTATACCAAATCTTACTTTATCCATTCGTTGTTACCGTTCCTTTCATATCCGTTCTTTGTGAGAAGTCCCTCAAGCGCCTTTACAGCGAAATCAAAAGCCTCTCTGTTGGTTTCAAAGTTGTATTTTCCTTTAAGCTCGTGGTCGTCTATGTCCTTGTATGCATCAAATACGTGGAGATGCGGCTCAAGGGTAAGATATACTACAGCGTCGGTTTTTTCATTGACAATGTCGATTATCTCACCTATCCGTCCCTCTCCCTCGCCCGCGGGAACAATAGTCTGGGACTCGTATATTGCGTCCTTGATATGTAAATACTTAAAGTTTATGAGGGTTGCCTCAATGCCTTCCATACAGTCAGCATTATTCATGCGGTAGTTTGCCGGGTCGAAAATTCCCTTGATATCGGGGATTTCGGTAAGAATATCGGCAACCTCGCGCGGCATCTGACCGTATATACGCGACTCGTTTTCGTGGCAGAGGGTGATGCCCTCAGCCCTCGCTTCTTCTGCCATAATCTTAAGGCGGCGCATTACCTCTGCTCTGTTTTTTGAAAGGTCGTCCTGCTCGGTAAAGAAGCTGAACATTCTCATATTTTCCGTGCCGAGAATCTTACAAACCTTAAGAGCGCGCCTTGTAAGCTCAAGGTGGGGAGCAAAGTCGTCGTCAATATTATATTTTCCGATAGGAGAGCCAAGCGAATTTACCTTGATGCCGTTTTCGTCGAGCTTTTTCTTTATTTCATAGAGCTCCTCGTCGGAGAGGTCAAGTATTGCTTTTTTATCAATTTTTCTCGGTTCAATATAGCCGATTCCGTTTTCGCGGAGAGCCGCTATCTGCTCGTCAAGGGAAGAGCCCGCTTCGTCAGCAAAGGCTGAAAGAACAAATCTTGCCATTTTCTTACCTCATATATGTACTATTGGGTTTAAATGCTCAAAGCTTGATTTCATCTGCTCGAAAACGTCACCGAGCGTAGGCGCATTATCCTGTTCTACGAGTATGTTTTCAATTCCGTATTGCTTACAGAGCTTTGCAAGCGGGGTAAAATCGGTTACACCTTCACCGCAGGGGCAGATATCTCCCTTGGGCTCGGTTTTCATATCCTTAAAGTGAATGTTGGTCATTCTGCCGGCATCCGCGATTTGTTTGAAGATTTCCACGGTATCAACTTCTGCAAACTTAGTCCAGTATACGTCCTGAATAAAATCAGCCTCGGGGAGCTCGTTAAAGATTATGTCAAATATTCTCTCTCCGTCAACGGTATTAAACTCAAACGCGTGGTTGTGATAAGCGAAGCGAAGTCCTGCATCGCGAATTTTTTTGATAGGTGCCTTCATAGATTCAACGAATTTGCGTACCTCGGCGGCAGAAGTGCTGAATTCCTTCGGCATGCTGCCAAGTCCTATTACGGGGCAACCGATAATTTTATGGTATTTAATAAGGTTTTCTGTGTCGTTTACTATACTTTCATAAGACTTATGAGTACACGTAATGGGCAGGGAAAACTCATCAACGTAGGATTTCAATCTTTCGGCTTCTATATCGCAAACTCCGGATATCTGAATAATTTCATATCCAATATCTTTGATTTTGCGCATTGAATTGTAAAGACCTTCCGGGGTTGTGCATTCTGTTCTTAATGAGTAAAATTGTGCGCCAAGCTTCATATGGCTACCTCCAAAAGTTTATTTGCTTCAATTTTACCATAGCGAAAAAGCTATTGCAATAGATTATGTAAAAAAAATATTGTAACCCTTGCAAAAACTATTGCAAAAATTGCTCAGATGTGATAAAATCTAAGTAGTATTTTTACTTGTACGGAGATGGATATGAACAAACCCTTAAAAATGAGAAGCGTTGTCGGTGACGTTTATTTCAGCTATTCAAATCACGCGATACCACCAAGCCAGCTTATTGCGCAGCACTGTCACGATGGATATGAGATTCTTTACGTAGTGGAGGGAAGCGGTAAGTACGTTATAGAGGGCGCGGAGTACCCGATAAAGCCGGGCACCGTTTTGTTCGCGCCGCCTTTTTCATATCACTCGATAATATTCGACTCTAACACTCAATACGAAAGATACGTTTTACAGTTTTTCTCAAACGACCTGACGAGTGCGGCACAGGAATTTTTGCTCTCTTTAAATAAGAGCCTTGAGGGAGTGGGGTGTTATTACGCGGCGGACGCCCTCTCACCGTCCATCGTTTCCATTTTCGAACGCTTCGAGTATGCCGACGGACTTCCCGAAAAGGAAAAAAAGGAATACAGGCGTCTTCTTTCCTCCGAGGTAGTTCTTCTTCTGTCGGTTGCGACGCGTGAGAGTGTTCCGCGCGACGAGCGTGAGCTTGGCGCG
>JAZLAO010000075.1:0-10232 GCA_045613205.1 Eubacteriales bacterium
GCTCGGCTTCGTAGAGTGTTGCTCCCGCGTCCTTAATTTCAACGGCTCGCTTCACAAGAAAGCCGTATACAGTTTCGTTGATTTTCATATTTTCTCCGTCTTATTTTATTTTTTCTTATATTGTACCATTTTTTTAAAGTAAAAACAACAAATATTTTAAATTCTGTTGAAAACAAAAAGAATGTATGCTAGAATATCTAAAAAAAGGAGTTTTTATACTATGAGAATATTGTTTTACGGTGACAGCATCACCGATGCCGGCCGAGCGCGCGACGTTGACATGGCAAGCTATAAGCTTGGACACACCTACGTTACCTATGCGGCGGGTAAGCTTCTTGAACGCGACCCCGTAGGTTATGAAATTTATAACAGAGGTATCAGCGGAAACCGAATAGTTGACCTTTACGCAAGGATAAAGTCAGATTGCTGGAATCTCAAGCCCGACGTTATAAGCATTCTTATCGGAATAAACGATATCTGGCATGAGATTGGCGGCGAAAACGGCGTTGAGATCGAGCGCTTTGAAACGGTATACCGCATGCTCCTTTCGGATACCAAAAAGGCACTTCCGAACGTTAAGTTTATCCTTTGTGAGCCTTTCGTGCTTTCGGGAAGCGCAACCGAGGAGAATTTCGACAGATTCCTTGAGGTGAAGGAGTATGCGAAGGTTGTGAAAAAGCTTGCAGAGGAGTTTGATGCGGAGCTCGTGCTTTTGCAGGATAAATTTGACGAGCTTGGCGCGAAGTACGGAAACGATACCCTCCTTCTCGACGGTGTTCATCCTTCGCTTGCCGGCGGCGTAGTTCTTGCTAACGAGTGGCTGGGGGCTTTTGATAAGCTTAAATAATTCTTCGCGGCGGATATTAATAAAATCAAGCCCTCTTCCTTGGCGCGTTGCTTTGGAGAGGGCTGTTTAATTATTTGAAGGATTCTATCGTTTCCTTTATCTCTTTGTCGTTAAGGTCAAGCTCCTTCATAAATTCCGAGGCGGAAACGCGAAGTCCGCCGCTTCCGAGAACCACGAGCTGCTCCTGATAGTCGGAGGTAACGACTCTGACGTTATGCTCACCCGCGATATCGTGGGTGGCTTTTTCTATATATCTGTCGGCAGTTTCGGCTTCTTTCGTATAAACTACCGAAACGTCACCGTATTTTTCGACGCTTCCCTCGCCCCCGTGCCGTTTATATGCGTCGAAAACTATTATAACCTTGCATTTTCTGAATGCCGAATAGTCGCACATAATGCGAGTGAGGGTATCTCTCGCGAGAGAAATATCGGAGTCGGAAATTCGCCTGAATTTCTCGGACGCGAAGATAAAGTTATAGCCGTCTATTATTACGTAATCGTCGCCGCGCGGCTTTAATTTTTTCGGCTTTTGGGGCTTCGGGCTATCACCTGCTGAGTTTTCCTTTTTCTCCGAGACCGTCCTCGGCTTGATTTTGCCGTAGGTGCTCTCGAAAATTCGCATAAGCTCACGGTCCTCGTCTGCAGTTCCCTTGTAGGTTACCTTTGAAGCTTTAAAGGCGCGCTCCTCGAGTATCACGTTTTCAGAGCCTCCGTCGGGGGAGATATGCATTGCCGCGTCTGCCTCGTACCAAGGAACTACGTATCCCGAGCCCGCCTTGCAGAAGACTGAGTTCGGAGTGTTTCTCTCGTCAAGCTCGGCATTATAGCCGACATTTTCTATGACCTCATCGGCATTGTGACAAGGGATATACGCTCCGGGAGTCATTGAAATTTTGCCGGCTCCGCGCGTATATGCACGCAATTCCGTAGCGTATGAGCGCATGGTTGACACGGGGCAGTTGCCCGTCAGGACCGCGGTGTTCTCATATATTTCAGGAGGGTTTGCTTTTCCGTACATTGCCGATATATCGGTCATTGCGCGTCCGAGGCTCTCGGCCGGTAATTCAATTCTGAAATCAAATGTTGGCTCAAGCAAAACCGATTTCGCTTTCATAAGACCTTGCCTTATCGCGCGGTAGGTTGCCTGACGGAAATCACCGCCCTCTGTGTGCTTCTGGTGAGCTCTGCCTGCCGTCAGGGTTATCTTGACGTCAGTGAGAGGAGCTCCCGTAAGAACACCCTTGTGCCGTCTTTCTTCGATATGAGTCATAACAAGTCTCTGCCAGTTAAGAGCAAGCACGTCAGTGGAGCAGTCACTCGCAGCGATAACGCCCGAGCCCTCGGGCAACGGCTCGATATAAAGATGCACCTCGGAATAATGGCGAAGCGGCTCGAAATGCCCCGCGCCGCGTGTTGCCTCCGCAATTGTTTCTTTATAGAGTATTGCCCCCTCGCCAAAGGTGACGTCGTAGCCAAAACGCTCTTTTATAAGACGGCGGAGAACCTCTATCTGTATTTCGCCCATCAAGCGAACTCTTATTTCTTTTGCACGCTCACTGTAGGAGAGGGAGAGCGTAGGGTCTTCCTCGGTGAGAGCCGAAATTTTAAGATATGCCTCGTACACGCTTACGTCACGAGGTAAAATCATCTTGTAATCAAGCACGGGTGCTAAGGTTACCTCGTCGTTTCTCTCAAATCCGAGCCCCATTCCCGCTTCTGTATTGGCAAGACCGACAACGGCACAGAGCATACCGGGCTTTGCTTCCTTAACCGACTTATATTTCTCGCCCGAATAAAGCCTTATTTCCTCGACCTTTTCGTCGGTCGGTGTGCCGTTTTTGTCCTTTAAGGAGAGAACGTCCTTTGACGCGAGCTTTCCTCCTGTTATTTTCATATAGGTGAGGCGTTTGCCCGACGGGTCGCGTGAGATTTTGTATATTCGCGCGCCGAACAGTCTTTCGCTGTAATGTGGCTCTAGTGTATATCTCTCAAGCTCCGCAAGGAATTCCCTGACACCGAGCATTTTAAGCGCAGAGCCGAAATAGCAAGGAAAAATTCTGCGCTCGGAGATAGCCGAGCATATACTGCTGTCAGCGAGAGTACCCGTGTCGAAAAATTCGCTCATTAAAGCCTCGTCAGCACCTGCGGCATCCTCTTCTTTTACACCAGCCGAGGAAAAATCCACACAAGCGGGGGAGAGTGCGGATTTTAATTCTCGCATAATCTCCAATCTTGTCCTCTCGGATATGTCGGTTTTGTTTACAAAAATAAATGTCGGGATTTTTCTCGAGGTTAATAGATGCCAGAGCGTTTTTGTGTGCGCTGTGACTCCGTCCGGAGCGCTTATAACCAATATCGCGTAATCCTGCACCGAAAGCGCGCGCTCAGCCTCGCAGGAAAAATCAATATGTCCCGGGGTGTCAACAAGGGTAATCTCGGTATTTTCAAGCTGTAAGGAGGCTTGCTTTGAAAAAATGGTTATTCCGCGCTCGCGCTCAAGCGAATGTGTGTCAAGATATGCGTCACGCCTATCCACGCGCCCGAGCTTTGCGGTCATGCCCGCAGAAAAAAGAAGCCCCTCTGACAGCGTGGTCTTTCCCGCGTCAACGTGTGCAAGTATTCCGACGACAAGTCTTTTCATAGGCTTCTCCTTTCATAAGCTTTAATAAATTCAAGCGGGCAGTCCAAGCTTTACTGTTTGAACTGCCCGTCCTGTTTATTTTTCAATTACGTGTAAAGTTGGGTTTACAATTTGGTCGCAAGCCTTCACGGTTATCTGGCGTCCTGCCATGAGACGCATGCCTATGTTCTCAATGATATTGCGGGGGGGCAGGGGAAGGTTTTTCATTTCCTTTGAGTTTATCTGCTTGGATTTTGACATAATGGAGATAAAGCGGTCATAAACCGTGGAATTGAGAATTGCGAAAAGACCGAAAGCAAGGCGTGCCGGAATTTCGGCGTTTTTATCCTTGGTGTCAATGAAATTAATCTTGTTGTGCGTACTTATGTACTTGTATGCGGGGAGCTGTGACGCGAGATATATCGCGCAGTTTACGAATCTCTCGTCGCTCTTTGCGGGGATACGCTTTACAATGATAAGGTTCTTGTTTTTTTGTATCAATGAAGGACTTACCGGTGCAAGATATTGCTTCTTTACGGGCTGAGGAAATTCGATAGCCCCGCCCTTCATTGCCGAGGTCCTTATAACCGGAACTGCGCTTTTTATCGGCTCGGTGAAGAGAAGACCCTCGCATTTTGAGTCTATCACAAGACCTGTTGACATCTTTAGTCCGAGTGAGGCAAGCGTTTCGGGGAATCCCGAAATATAACGGACGATTTTCGTATCCTCAACGCTTTTCGGAAGAGTTAGGGTGCCGTCATTTTTATTAACGACGAAACCGTAGGGAAGCGGGTCGAGAGAGGTTATATTCTTGCCGTTGTCGGTCGAGGTGGTTATCAGTATTTCGGGCTCTGCATCGGTTTTTGCGTAGGAAATGATAAAGTTTTTCTTCAGCGGAACAGCGCGGGAAAGATTTTTTTGCTTTCCTACAAAAAGATGTATTTTTTTGACAGAGAGCTTCTCTGTCATTTCTCGACGGAGCGAGGTAAGCTGTGATGCTGTCGCGTAGGTGGTCGGAAGTATTATAACGAGCTGTCCGCCGTCCTCAAGATGACGGGACGCCATGCGTGCAAAAAGGAATTCCGCGCCTATTTTAAGCTGTGTAACACCGCCTGCGCTGAGAGCCTCGTCAGAGCCCTTTTCAACAAGCTCCGTCGGAGGATTTGCGATGATTATATCATACTTGTCCTCTACCGTGTCAAAAAAAGTAACGGTATAGTGATTTTTTGCATCTACTATGTAGTTTTCGCGGTAGACGGTAATATAAAGCTTTACGTTGTAGTCGTGACGGCATTTCTTTCTGATTCTCTCAAGGTTATCCTCTAGCATAGGAATAAAATCGGAGTTGGTTTCGTAGCAGGTCAGGAAAATCTGTTTGCAAAGAGGCGCTCTTTTGCAAATTTCCTCAATTGCCGCTGCAGAGAGAATTCCTGTTCCTGCACCGGGGTCGAGCAGGGTGAAAGCGGTTTTTGTTTCGTCTATATTAAGCATCGACGCCATAAGACGCGCCGTGTCCTTTTTTGTAAAAAGTCTTCCGAGTCTGACGTTGTCGCTCTTGGATTTTTCTCTTACTAATTTTCCGGTATTTCTTACAGCAAGGTTGAGCATAAATTTTTCCTTTCCGTTTCTGCCTGATTTTATCTTGAAATTATTTTATCATATTTCGATGGGTTATGCAAGATGTTTTTATATTTTTTATAGGAAATTGTTGCAAATTTTATAAACACATGTTATACTAATATTAAAAAGTATGATTTACTTTATGCTCGGAGGTTAACAATGGAAGAAAAGGCGAAAACTCGCATCAGATTTTTACATTGCGGCGATATACATCTTGATACTCCCTTCGTGGGTCTTTCCGCTGAAAAGAGTGAGGAGAGGCGCAGGATGCTACGCGGCTCTTTTGTGAAAATGATGCAGTACGTAAGAGAAACAAATATAAATATTGTGCTTATGAGCGGTGATATATTCAATACCGAATATGCCACCAATACGACGGCGGAGGTTCTTATAAGAGAATTTAAAAACTGTCCCGAAACCGAGTTTATAATCTCTCCCGGTAAAAACGACTATTATACTGATAATCCCATATATGCATCGGGAAGACTTCCGAAAAATTGCCACGTCTTTTCTTCGGACAAGCTCTCGCGCTTTGATTTTGAGGCCTACAACATAACCGTATACGGTTGGGCTTTTATGTCGGGCGAAATGAATTCATGCCCCCTTCATGACAGACAAGTTGACGACAGCTCCCGAGTTAACATAGTCTGCGCTTACGCTGACCTCAACGGCAACGTGGATTCCACCTCTTGCCCCGTTTCTTCGGCGGACCTTAAAAAATTCGGTGCGGATTATTATGCCTTCGGTTCACGCCACGAGTCGTCTAAATTTATGTCGGTTGGCGCTTCAAAGTATAGCTATTGCGGAGCTCTTGAATGTACGGGATTTGACGAGCCGGGGCTCGGCGGTGTAAATCTAATTACTATTGACTACTGCGAGGGCGAGGTTTCAATAGAAAACAAGAGTATAAGCTTCGGCCACGTGAGATTTGAAACCGAGGAAATTGACGTTACGGGAGTTTCCTCTTCAAACGAAATCATAAACCGCATAAGCCAGTTGATAAGCAATAAAAAGTACGACAGTGAAACAGCCCTCAAGGTTGAGCTTACGGGTTTTGTAGAGCCGCATTTCCTCGTGCCTAAAAACATTGAGAACGATGCGTTTGGACTTTATTATTTCAAGATTATCGATAAGACGCTCCCGCTTTTCAATACCGAAAGCTATAAGCGCGATATGTCGGTTAAGGGCGAAATTTTCCGTCAGTTCTATCCGCTTCTCACCGGTGAGGACGAGGAGGCAAGGCTGGTTTCCGCCCGCGCCTTCCGCGTAGCGCTTGCAGCGCTTGAAAACAGAGAAATAGAAGTATAAAACAAGCAGGCTGTCTCAAACGGATTAATTTGAGCCGGCCTGCTTATTTTATTTGAAATCGAAATTGCTTTTGCTTTTAGATTTAAAAATCGAATCGAAATTAAGCTGCGAGAGAATTACTGCCGCGAAAACGACGGCACAGCCGATATATTCGCGCGCTGACATCTCTTCGGAGAGAAAAATGGCAGAGCCAACCACACCGAAAACCGATTCAAGCGACATAAGGATAGATGCTGCGGCGGGGTTTGTTCCGCGCTGACCGAGAATCTGGCAGGTGTATGCTATGCCCGATGAGCCTATACCGAGGAAGATGAGAGGGAATATAGCATCTCCGACTGCGGCAAAGTCGATTGGCAATTCGAAAATAAGAGCGAGAAGAGTGTTTATCACGAAAGCCGCAAAAAACTGAACCATTGACATTCGTATGCCGTCGCACTCGGGCGAGAATTTGTCAATCACGAGAATGTGCAACGGAAAAATCAAGGCGCATATAAGCACAAATATGTCGGAGGGAACGATAGTGAAGCTTTCGGTTATGCAAAGGCAGTAAAATCCTACAACTGCAAAAGGCATACTCAGCCAAACGTTTATCGGGGCGCGTTTTTTAAGCGCAAGCGCATACACGGGAACAAGCACCACGTAGAGCGCGGTAATGAAGGAGGCCTTGCCTGCGTCGGTGCCCCGGTTTATTCCGAACTGCTGGAAGAAGCTTGCTAGCGCAAGCACCGCACCGCATATAATTCCGCCTATTATTTCGACACGGGTAAGGTCAACTATCTTTTCTTTTGAGAAAAGTCTGCGGCCGGTGTTTAAAATCTTGTCAAACGCGATTACAACGAATATAAGGAAGATTGCCGCGAATAAGCTGCGCACAGCGCCTATAGTCAAGGGCGGTACGGCTTCGGCAGCCTTTTGCGCTGAAAAGGCAAATCCCCATATCATTGCCGCAATTATTAGAAGAATCGGGGATATATATTTTTTGAGTTTTTCCATTTTTTGTTTTTACGTCCGTTTCTGAATTCATGCAGGGTTTATTTTAACACGGTATATCTTTTTTGTCAACCCCCTTGCTATGACATAGGATTTTCGGGAGCTGACGGGGCAGGGGGAGTGTTTGAAGATGCGCTTAAATCCTCAATTATGGCGATACCGTTGTAAACACTCTCAAAGCAGTCGTCGTTGGTGGGCGTGTCAAGTCTTACACCGAGGATTTTTATGTATCTTGCAAAGTCGTAGGTGTAGGTCGAGAGGGCTCTGCCGAGCGCGTTGTCTGTCTGCGCGGCTATGAGTGGGTCCTCGCCCTCAAAGCCTATGATTATAAGGGTATGGTAAAAGCCTTCTCCGTCCTTGCCAAGCTGTATCACGTCCCCAACCTCAAGCTCGTCGGGCGACACCTCCTTGCCGAACGGTCCAACGTCGGTGTTTGTGGTGATAAAGTTGTAAAAATAGTCTACCCCCGTCCATGCAGGCGCGCGCTCATTCATAGAGATGTAATACCAGCCAAACGTGGGCTTGTAATTCATTTTACAAGAGCCTGCGTATATGCACTGTGAAACAAAATTCGTGCAGTTTCCGCCGATGCCTGCAAAGTTTCCGAATATGGGGTTTTGTGAAAGCGCAAATCTGTTAGCATATAGCAGTGCGTTCTCTCGTAAATAGGGTTTTATAACCAACATAACTCTTCCTTTCGGCGAAAAAACTCTTTTTCGCAAATGTTATATAAACATTTTATGCTAAAAAAATAATTTTGTTTAAAATTTCGTATTGTAATCCGCGGAATATTGTTGTATAATATTTTCTATAAAGAATATAAAGATAAATTGCGGAGGATAAAATTATGGATTCCAATAAAAGACCCGAAACTATGGCTCGCATTACCAATTTTGAGCTTGCAGGCGCATTTATAGACGAGCAGATAGAGCTCGTCCGCAGACAAGTTGGTGACAAAAAGGTTCTTCTCGCTCTCTCGGGCGGTGTTGACTCGTCGGTAGTTGCGGCGCTTCTTATAAAAGCAATCGGAAAGCAGCTCGTTTGCGTTCACGTTAACCACGGACTTATGCGTAAAAATGAATCTGAGAACGTAGTTGAGGTGTTCAGAAACCAGCTCGACGCAAACCTCATTTATATTGATGCAACCGACAGATTCCTTAATCTTCTTGCAGGTGTTTCCGACCCCGAAAGCAAGAGAAAGATTATCGGTAAGGAATTTATAAACGTATTTGCAGATGAGGCGAGAGGCCTTGAGGGCGTTGAATATCTTGCACAGGGAACCATCTATCCCGATATACTTGAGAGCATCAAGCAGGCAGAGGGCAAGAAGGCAGTTAAGTCCCACCACAACGTAGGCGGACTTCCCGAGGACCTTCAGTTTGAGCTCGTCGAGCCCATAAAGCTTCTCTATAAGGACGAGGTAAGAGTTGTCGGCGAGGCGCTCGGTCTTCCTCACGCTATGGTTTACCGTCAGCCGTTCCCCGGTCCCGGACTTGGCGTAAGATGCCTTGGCGCGATTACCCGCGACCGTCTTGCCGCTCTCCGCGAGGCAGACGCTATCCTTCGCGACGAGTTCGATAAGTGCGGCCTTGCAGAGAAGGTATGGCAGTATTTCGTAATTATCCCGGACGTCAAGTCGGTCGGTGTAAAGGACGACAGCCGTTATGAAGGCTGGCCCGCAATAATCCGCGCTGTAAATACAAAGGATGCTATGACCGCTACTATAGAGGAGATTCCTTATGAGGTTCTCCACAAAATCACAAACAGAATAGTCACCGAGGTCGAGGGAATCAACAGAGTGCTGTACGATTTGACTCCGAAACCTACGGGAACAATAGAATGGGAATAAGGCATTTGCCGGCGGCAAATGCAATTAAATCCGCACAAGCGGACTTCATCACAACGTGACCTCATCCTAAAACTTGTTTTAGGACTTCATTATAACAAACGACGGCAGGAATGTTAATCTTCCTGCCGCTGTGTTTTTCAGATCAAGTGAAAATTTTTTGTTTTTTTCTCGATGATAGTGAAAACTTTTCTTGACAATCGAAAAAGTTTTCAGTATAATAACTTGGATGCATAAGTTTGGTTTAACATGTGTGATATTATTGAGTTGCTGATTTTTTGGAGGTTTGAAATATGATTACGTTATCCTACGTTTTGCAAATCATAAGCACGCTTATACTTATGACGGCGCTGCTTGTGAAGGGCGTAAATATGAATCTTATACAGATTCTGCTTTTAAGCGGAAACGTTATTGCGGGATTTGGATATATTGCCGCCGGTGCTACGGGCATCAATGCCGCGCTTTCCTGTTTTCTTTCGGGAATACCGTCCATCATAAACTATTCCTTGCAAAGAAAAAATAAGCCTATTCCAAAATGGCTTATAGCGATTTATGCGGTCAGCTTTATCACGATGAATATTGTCGCTTCGGGCTTTACGCTTCCGTGCCTTTTTGCTATAGCGGCGGCAATGTGCTTCATTATGAGCGTTGTTCAGTCGACGGGCAAGATGTTCAGATTCTGGTGCCTTTTCAATAACGTCGCGTGGATGACGTACGACATAGTTGCGGAAACCTACTCCGGTCTTATCATACACGTGACCATGTTCCTCTTTACCGTGTTTGGAATGCTTTTGCATGACAGAAAGAAAAAGGAAAAAACGGCGTAATAAAACCGCAAAAAGTGGGGCTGCTATTGGTTTTAATGTGCCCCCTGTCAAGTAGACAGACTAAAAAACAAAAAGAATTTGTTAATTGAATCAGAATCTTTCATCTCCCCCTGCTGCGCAGCAGGGGGAGATTTTCGTCACGCGGCGGTGGCGAAATAATACTCGCAAGGCGTC
>JAZLAO010000076.1:0-5440 GCA_045613205.1 Eubacteriales bacterium
ATGGAATGTTACGGCTGCGTTCAACTCGGGTACTTTCTGAAAAGCTACTCCGTAATTTGTTCCGGAATACCATTTTCTTACTACGGGCGTTATGTCCCAAGTATATGCTCCCTGACTTGACAGCTTCTCGTAGTCTGTCGGTGCTGGTGCAAGCTTTCCTTTAGGGCTTGCCGCAGCAGCGTGTGTATTCCAAGTGAGAGTGTTTTTATTCCAAGAGGTCACTACGTCGTAAGAACATACGTACTCGTTAAAACAGAATACGTTCGAATACAAAGTAATGCTTGAAGATGTTATGTATGCAGCTGCGGGAAGGGTTGGCAACGTATTAGCTTTCCAATACACTACCGTTTCATCAGCAACAAGCAAATAATTTTCAGTCTGCGATGCAGTGTCGGGGTCTGATGACGAAATGGTTAAATCCACCACACTGCTGTTAGAATATCTTACAGTAGGGTCAACAGTAACGGGAAAAGCTCTTTCCTCTGCGTTCATCCACTCGCTTGACACGCTGACGACGAGTGTGTATTTACCGTTATTACCGCCCGTAAGAGCATAGCTTCCGACACCTCTATCGGCATGTACGCCCTCTGCATCGTAAATTACGGGCGCGGGTATTACGTATTTTACCTCTTCGGTGCTAACGTCTTTAATCTCTATATCGCCAGAATCGGTAAGTGCCGCTGTGAGTCCGTTAAGCTTTATTTCAAACGTATAGGTGTATTTATCCGCTTTTTCTTTTACTATTACGTTCTCTTTTATATTAAGCGATTCTACTACGTACTCAAGGTCCACACCGTCTAGGATATCCGTATAAATGATAGACGAAGACAGCTTTTCGAGATTCATCATCTTTTGAAGCTCTGTGTCCTCTTGGCTGTCTTCACCGTTCGTCACAGTACCTTTAGTACCTTTTTCTGCACCGATAAGCGAGAAGGTAAGCTTAGTATTACCGTCGTGAAGAGTAAAGAGGCTTTCGTTGCCGGTTATCTTCTTCGCAAACTTCACTCTTGCGTTTTTATTCGCGTAAACTCCGCCCGAGCCCTCAGCCAAAGCATTATCTATGTCAAGGAGCTTTCCGCTTCCGTCGTCATAGTGCACGGGATAATTATACTGCGCCGCAACGTAGCTTCCGTCAGAGAGCTTGAAGTGCTTTGCGTTCTCTTCCCTCAGCTCTTCCACCTCGTAAAGAGGAAGCTTAAAATCCTCGCCTGAGGACGAATTTTCAGAACCTTCACTGCTTCCGCCCTCACCGAGACTTGAGAGCGCATCTATCGTTTCGGAATAAACGACGCTCGGCACGGCATAAAACAAGATAAGCATTGATAAAATGAAAGTTATTACTTTCGTCACTATTGTTGTCTTGGTTTTTTGCATTTGTTTGCTCCTTTCTTTTTTTACGTTTAATAATGGGGGCTTTACGCCCCCGGCATTTTAATGGGTTTGATTTTTAGTAAGTGTATTCAAGCGTTTTGGGGATAATGTCTGCTGCACCGCCGGTTCCATACATTTCAAAATTTATCACCGCGCGGTACGTACCTCTCGGCACTTCTAAATTATAGGTTTCGGAGAACATAATAGTTGTACGATCCTCAACCCACTCGTTATTTAACTCACCGTTATTTACGTCTACCCAGCCGCTTGATGTCTGTACTTGAAGCTTGGTTTTTATAACGGCTCTCGTAAGTTTGTTAAATTTTCCTACGTATCCCACCGTCACTTTTGCAATTCCTTCTTCTATTAGAAAGTTGGTTGTGACGTTCGAGGTGTTATTATACATAGGCATAACAATACCGTCGTCTTTTATTGCCGCAAAGGGAGTTACAGTAAATATTCCCATCATCAGTATTGCGGTAATCAACAATGCTACAATTTTTTTCATATTTTTTCCACCTTTCTTTTTTTGAGAGATTTTCCCCCTATAATAAATAACAATTCAGAATGCAAAAAGGGTGCAAGTTTTTTGAAATTTTTTGAAATTTTTGAAAGTTTGTGAAAACTATACAAACGTATTTGTACAGTTTGACGGTGCTTTTTTTGACGCTTAGGCATTTATTTTTTAATAATATTGACTTTACCGCCGATATGGATTAAAATATAACCATGTCAATGCGTCATTTTGCAAAAGATGACGTGCGTTTTGGCAGATTTTCAGACCGGAGATTTCAAATGCTTGCCCTTTTCCTCGCGACAATCGAAGATGCTTCTTTAAAGCTTATATTTGAGGATATCTATTACACCTATAAGGACGATATGCTCAAAATTATTTTTTCCATACTAAAAAACGAACGCGAAAGCGAAGAGGCTTTATCAAACGCTTTCTTTGCTATTTCCAAATCCCTTGATAAAATCGCAGAAAAGGAAGAAAACCAGCTTAAACCCATAATTCGCAAGATAGCAAGAAACGCTGCAATAAATCTTTACAACAAAAATAAGAGCTCTAGGGACGTGAGCCTTGACGCTTTATTCAACTTATCTGACAGCGGTGATATTGACGAAACCCTTGAAAGCGCCGAATTTTATAATAAAGTCCTCGCGACACTTGGCAAAATGCCCGCGACCTACCGTGACGTTCTCTATCTTTATTACGTGAACGGCTTTTCTCAAAGGGAGATTTGCCTTTTGCTCGGGCGAAATATTAACACCGTAAAATCTCAGCTTCAGCGCGGCAGGAAGCTGCTTCGCGATTGTTTTTCCGAGGTGAAATCCGATGACTGAAAATCAACTAGCAATTATAAAAAAAGCCCTCATTGACGTCGAGCAAAGAGAAGCTCGGGTCTTTGACAGCCTACCTCAAATTAAATTTATTCACTCAGAAGAATATGAGAAGAAAATAGCAACGCTTCTCGCAAAAAACAGAAAACAGATTAGTTATACCCCCCGTAAAATTGCCGCTATCCTGATAGCTGCAACTCTTATTTTTGCCCTCTCGATTACTGCTTTTGCTTTCCGAGAAAGCATCAAAAATTTCTTTATAGAGATATATGAAGATTTTGTGGCTATAACCGCGAGCAACCCTGAAAACGAGCCCTTGCCAACCAAGATAGAAAGCTTTTATACGATATACGAAATTCCCGACGGATTTGAAAAAATTGAGAACACCGAAAACGAGGCTATCGCTCAGCAGGGTTGGCTTAGCGACTTCGGTATGATAGTTTTTCAACAAAGTTTAGCTAAAAATACCGATATATCTTCCAGCAATGAAAATCCCGTTTTGGAAGAAACGCAACTTGGCGATAAAACTCTTTTCTGGATTCAAGAGGAGGACGGATTTAATGTTTTCTGGACGGAAAAGGGCTACATTTTTAATCTTACCGTGTTCGGTGAGTTTTCTGTCGAGAAAATAGAAAACATGATATCGTCGGTAGCTCCTAAACAATAGAAAAATGCCGAGCAAACGCAAATTTTTGCGAATGCTCGGCTGTTTTTTGTTTTATCCCAATTTGTATTTCTGCTGATAATAAACGTACTTCTGCTTGAATTCGACGCTCTCTACGGTTTCCTCGTTGTGCTTATGCATATCAAGGTCGCCGAGCTTGGATATCTCGATTACACAGCCCGCGATATTGGAGCAATGGTCGGATACACGCTCGAAGTTTGTGAGAAGGTCGGAGAGAACGAAGCCGTGCTCTATTGTGCATTCGCTCTTCTGCAGTCTTATGATGTGATTGAGCTTTATCTGGTCGCGAAGGTCGTCGACAACCTCCTCGATGGGCTCAACCTCTTCGGCAAGGCTGACGTCGTTTTCGGAGAAGGACTTGAGAGTTATAGCGAGAATTTCCTCAAGAGCTGAACGCATAACCTTCATTTCCGCTGTTGCCTGGGGCGAGAAGGAGAGCTTTTTATCCTTCATTTCCTCGGCTGATTCAACTATGTTGACCGAGTGGTCGGAGATGCGCTCAAGGTCGCCTATTATATGCAGAAGCTTGGTTATCTGCATTGCGTCTCTGTCGTCGAGGTCGCGGCTTGAAAGCTTTACAAGATAGCTTCCGAGGGCATCCTCGAATTTATCCGCCCTCTCCTCAAGGTCGCGGATTTCATCGGCAAGCTTTGCGTCGTAGGCGTCGAAAAGAGAGAGTGACTTTTGGAGTCCGAGTATTGCTATCTCTGCCATATCACCCGTAACCGCTGTTGCCTGACCCACTGCTACCGAGGGAGTTTCGAAAAGACGCTCGTCAAGCTTGTTTGCGGTTTCGTTGTCGTCCTTCTTATCGCGCACGGTAAGAACCGCGAGCTTTTCAAGCTGCTTATAGAAAGGCGCAATAGCAACAACAGACAGTATCTTGAATACTGTATGAACACCGGCGACGCCCCACGCGTTTATAGAGTCGTTTACGGGAATGAGACCGAAAATCGCGTTTATTATATAGAAGAGCGACAGCCAGATTACAACGCCGATTATGTTGAAATAAAGGTGAACCATTGCGGCGCGCTTGCCGTTTTTATTCGCGCTTACCGAGGAAATCAACGCGGTAACGCAGGTTCCTATATTCTGACCCATGATAATCGGAATTGCCGCGCCGTAGGTAATCGCGCCCGTTACTGTGAGCGACTGAAGAATACCGACAGAAGCCGAGGAGGACTGGACTATTACCGTAAGGACGAGTCCCGCAAGCACACCGAGTATTGGGTTTTTGAACATCGTTAGGATTGACTGGAAGCCCGCGTCGCCTTTAAGTCCCGAAACCGAGCTAGACATAAGGTCCATACCTACCATAAGAACGGCAAAGCCGAGAAGAATGTGTCCGACGTCCTTCTTTTTTCCGCGCTTTGCGAACATTATAAGGCATATTCCGATAACGGCAAGAACAGGCATCCACGCATCAGGCTTGAGCCATTCAACCCAGGAGAGCGAAACCTCGCTACCCGAGCCAAGACTTGAAAGCGCGGTGAGCCACGCGGTAACCGCAGTTCCGACGTTGGCTCCCATAATTACTCCAACCGACTGCAAAAGCGTCATAGTTCCCGAGTTAACGAAGCCGACAACCATAACCGTCGTTGCCGAGGAGGACTGTATAACGGCGGTTACGGCAAGTCCGAGAAGGAATCCGCGAATCGGACTCGAGGTCATTTTTCCGAGTATCGTTTTGAGCTGATTACCTGCGCTCTTTTTGAGCGAGTCGCCCATAACGTCCATACCGTAAAGGAAGAGGGCGAGTCCGCAAAACAGTGTTAATACGTCAAAGATTGTCATTAGTCATTACCCTTCATATTTTAATCATTTGCTTGTGCTTAATCGATATTATAAGGATTTTTATCGATGGATTTCACAAAATTAGCCTCTTTGAAACGAGTTCGAATTATTTACTCAATCGTATACACCGGCAATTTCACCGACGTCACGAAGAATATATTTCGGTCTGTATGGGAATTTGTTAACCGTTTCAAGCGTCGAAACACCCGAAAGCACGAGCACCGTGTCAAGCTCACTCTCAATTCCCGC
>JAZLAO010000077.1:0-7400 GCA_045613205.1 Eubacteriales bacterium
GTCAAGTGCGCGAGGGTTGGAACTCCGTAAAGCTCCTTTATGTTTTTCGCGATATCAAGAGTGTATTTGCTCGTGCCTCCCCCCGCACCGTAGGTAACGCTCATAAAGGACGGGCGAAGCTTTGCTATTTCCTCGGTTGCCTCCTTTACACTTTCAAACGCGGTTTCGGTTTTGGGCGGAAACACCTCGAACGAGAGCGTGAGGGAGTCGCAACGCAATAAATCTTTAATTTTCATCAGACAAACCTCCGAAAACAATTCTTTGCTTTATTATACTACAGCGAAGCTTTGAAATCAATATATTAATTTAAATTTATAGGTCATTAAAGGAGTATATGTGATAAAACAAAACCTCCCACCGTGAAAAATCGGCAGGAGGAAAGTTTTATGATTGATTTTTTAAAAAAGGTCGGGGCGGTCCTCGTCGAGGGGACACATCGTGTCAAAGCTGCCGCCGCTTTTGATCTCGTAGTGGTAGGAGTTAAGGAAATTCGCAAGATAATTCCAACGGCGAATCACGTCAAGGTCGCTTTCTGCTGCGGCGATTTTCGTTATATCCTTAATTGCCGCGGGAATGAGGTCGGTTTCGCGGTAAAGTCCCGAGTATTCTCCCCATTTTTTCGCGTTTTGGACACCGCCAAGCCTTGACGCCATAACGTCCTCTGCAAAATCAGCAACAGAGTTGTGGGGATTATCTGCGAAGTATTCAAGTGCGAGGTAGTTGAACTCGGCATTGGTGTGGTAGGGTGAGATTTCGCCAAACATGGAAACCGCGTCAAGCCCCGAATCGTAGGAGAGCTGACATTGACGGCGGATAAGCTCGATTCCCGGGGTGTTTCTGCCGCCCCACCACTGAGTGCCCGTGTGCGAGCGCATAATGTGGCGGAAGTCCTTCATGTTTTCAATCATAGGCGCTCCGGCGGGCCATGTGTTCGTTCTTATTCTCTTGTCGCACTTCCATTGCCAATAGGTGTCCTTCGGCATCGAAAGAAGCTTTGATAGGTCGGCTGACGGAGTTTTCGATGCAAAAAGCGAGCACGCGGGGTCAAGAAAATGATGATAGGTTTCACATATAACGAGCGCGTCGGGATTTACGGCTCTTATCGTTTTTGCGGCATCGGGATAGATTGCCGCCATATCGGCAAGCGATATCGGCTCGTCAGGGTTCACCTCTCCGCGCCTTGCCTTGCAAGCGGGGCACGAGCAAACACCCGTGTCACTTGATTCCATCTGTATGCCGCCAAGCTCGGGTATCTCGCGGAATAGCCAATCGAGAGATTCGAGCACGTATTCGTGGAGCTTTTCGTTTGAGGCGCAACCTTGGTATTGCTTTTTAGAACCGCCTCTGCCGACGAAATCCTTTCTGACGTAGCTTCCGTCCTCGTTTAGCGCAATAGTATCCGGATTCTTTTCAAAAAAGCGGTCAAGGGAATATTTGTGCTCGCCCTCGTAGTAGATGCCGCCGTAGGCAAAAAGTCCGGCGATTATGTAAACGAGAACTCCCTTTTCTCTCGCATAAGCGCATACGCGTCTTGCCGCCTCGACGCCGCCGTGACGCTCGCGGAGCATTCCGACGATACCGATAGCCGTCATTTTGTGCTCGGCGCACCAATCTATCGCGCGCTTGTAGTCAAGCTCGAAGAGCTCGGGGTTTTTCATATATTCGTTTCCGACTCCGCAGTTTTGCTCACCGGGGGTATTTACGCACCAGTTCGTGCTGTGGTCCCAGGTCCAGAAAAAACGGTTTTTAATTATAATAAGATTTCCTTATTCGTACAAATTAGCCTCGTCAACAAGGCTAAGCTTATTTTAGCATAGCCATTCAATAATTTCAATAGCGTTGCGAAAAAAACTTACAGCATAGGCTATATTAAAAATTGATGGGAAATGGCGGGAAATAAAATCAAAAAGCACTTATGCGGCAACCATAAGTGCTTTTCGTAAAAGGACGTATCCTATCTTTATAACTGTTCTTCAAAAGTCAAAAATTTGTGTACGGGAATTTCAAGAACAGCGGCTATATCAAAAAGAGTGTCAAGTGAAATCGCTTTGTCTACGTTGGGAGCTTCGACGTGTCCTATAAAAGCCGCGCTTTTGTCGATTTTTTCTGCGAGCTCCTCCTGTGTAAGACCGCGATACTTGCGGTAATATGCAATTTTAAGCCCAAGCTGTCTATATTCTGATTCATATTTCATATTCATAAGCATTACCTCCGTACGTACAAATATATTTTACCAAATATTAAGACTTCTTGACATTAACTAAAAAATATGATATAATATCTCACAGATATAGAAATATCGCGTTGAGATATGATTTTCTTATCCGGAGGTAAAAATGAACTTCGTTGTAACTAAAACGATTGATAGGCTTGGAAGAGTATTGATTCCAAAAGAATTGCGTAATTTTTACGGTTTGTCTGAAAACGATACGTTGCGCTTGATTGCCACCGATGCAGGAATACTGTTGGCAAAAGAGAGCGCCGCTGAGGGCAGGAAAGAATGAGTTTTTTAAAAGCGAGGCAAAGCGCTTTTCTCGGGAAATCGCGGGAAATAAGACAAATAAAACGAAAGGGTTGGCTCCCGTTTGTATGAATCGGAGCTAACCCTTTTATATCAATAAATAAAATATTATTTGAATTTTAAATCACGGATTTTGATAAACTGCTTTTAATGGATTATTTCACCATAGCCCAGACGAGCATATCCGATGCCTTTCGGTTGGCAAATGAAAAATAGGGAATAAGCCTTGCCGTGAAGCTTTCTCGGCTTTCTCCTTTAAGGCTGTAAAGGGAGTTCATTTTAGGTCTGCGCTCGGCTGTCATATAGATTACGGGGGCGGGGATTTCGTCCTCTTTTTCGACACGGGTCGTACCGTTTTCTATAAGTGTCACGTCGCGCAAGTTCTCTCCGTTGTCAAGCTCCTCGAGGCAGTATACGATAGGTCCGCGCTGCACCGCGTATCTTCCCGAGTTGTCCTGCACGTAGGGGTTTGACTCGATGAAATGAATATTCATAGGAAGCTCTATTTCGATGCTCACACCGTCGGTGAGTGAAAAACGTGCAAATCCGTTTTCTTTTTCTCCCTCGTATTCTACACACCATTCGGGGATTCTCACGTAAAGAGTTGTGGGCGCGCCCTGATATTTAAAGGTCACTTTTCCGCTGCACGGGTAGTCGGTTACCTGGGTAAGAGTGGCTTCCTTGCCGCCTACCGTGAATTTTGCTTCGCTTCCCATAAACTGATTGCAGTATATAGTATCTCCGTCGAGTGTGTATGTATATCTCTGTATAGTCGAGAGCATTCTAGCGACGTTTGGCGGACAGCAGGAGCAGTCAAACACCTTAACACGCTCGAAAATCGGGCGGTATGCGCTGCGGGCGGATTTCTTTCGGTCGATTTCAAGGGGATTGGTGTAGAAGAATTTTTCTCCGTCAAGGGAAAGACCCGAAATGAAGCCGTTATAAATTATACGCTCTACCGCATCTCCGTATTTGGAATTTGCTTCAAGCTCCTGCATAGCGCCCGCAAACATCGCAAGGGATATTGCGGCACAGGTTTCGTTGTAGGTTTCGGCGTTTGGCAGGTCGTAGAGATATGAGAACTGCTCTCCCACGCGCTCGGCTCCTATACCGCCCGTTATGCTCATTTTGCGGGTCGTAATATCGGTGAACAACCGTCGGCATGCATCGGCAAGCTCCGCATCCCCCGTCACTTTTGCAAGATTTGCCATTGCGGTGTAAAGATAGCAGGCTCTTACTGAGTGACCGACCGCCTCTCTAAGCTCTCTTAAGGGAAGATTTGATTGGTCGTATTCTTCGTTCGTGTCCTTGTCGTTGTTGCCGCGCTTGTCGATAAAGAATTTCGCAAGCTCAAGGTGCTTTTTATTGCCTGTGTACTCGTAAAGCGCGATAAGCGCAAGCTCGATTTCCTCATGTCCCGGAGTGACGAAAGCGGCACTGTCCTCTACAACGAAAACCTGATATACGAGGTCAACGTATTTTTCCACTACCGAAAGAAGCCCTGTTTTGCCGCGGGACTTCGCGTAGGCAACCGCTGCTTCAATAAAATGACCGAGGCAGTAAAGCTCATGGTCCTTGCGGCGCGTAAATCTTTCCGACGGCTCAAGGGATATAAAATAAGAGTTGAAATATCCGTCGGCGCACTGATTCGCGGATATATCTTCAATAAGTCCGTCAACCGTTGCCTCAAGCTCGGGGTTTTCCTCGCTCTCGAGTATGTATGCTGCCGCCTCTATCCATTTTGCAACGTCAGAGTCCCAGAAAATATGAGGCTTATTCGGCATGCCCGCGCGCCATTTGCACTTAAGCGCATCAAATCTGCCTGTTTCGAAAAACCGGTCGTATACGTTTTTGATTACGGATTTTCTGTTGAGATTATCATAAAACCCCCAAAATCCGTCCTTAACGGTTATTCTTCTCCAATCGGAATTTTTCATATTTTTTCGCTCCTTTTGCCATAATATTGACATTAAATGCTTTCTATGCTACAATTATACCTATAAAACTCAAATCAATCAATTGCCAAATCAAGTATAAAAGGAGCAAAAAAACGACTATGTTTGAGACGGTGGAAAACTGCGGTATCGGAAAATTCGTGTCTTACGGAGAATGGATACACCCTGACCGAGTTATCGACTCTTACGAAATCATACTCGTCACTAAGGGCGAGGTGTACATAAAAGAGGACGGGGTAGAGTATCACCTATTGCCTGATGATGTTTTGGTTTTGCACCCGAACAGACGCCATATGGGATATAAAAGCAGCACCGACACCGAGTTTTTCTGGATGCATTGGCGCGGCGAAGCTACGCTCTGTGACGGCGGGAAATGTCGGAAAATTGAGGATACGTATACGATTTTGCTGTACTTGCGTCAGCTTCTTAACGCGCGAATAATGCAAAAAGGCGCGGAGTATATCAACTATCTCACACGCCTTGTTTTGCTTGAGGTAAGCCTCTCTTCAAGTAATACGAATATCGCAAATCCCACAGCCGAAAAGGTTGCTGCATGGATAAAAGCAAATTGTACCAGAGGTATAACGGATACGGCAACAGCCGACTATTTCGGATATAACGTTGATTACTTAAACCGCCTTTTCAAATCCTGCTTCAAAAAGACTATTAAGCAGTATATAAACGAAAAACGGATAGAATTTATAAAGGCGCTTATGCTTACGGAAAATCTGCCGCTTAAGGAGATTGCGGCAAGAGCCGGTTTTTCCGAGTACAAGTATTTCCTGAAATTCTTCAAGTACCACGAAAAAACGACGCCGAAGAATTTTTATAAGGAGCACGCCTACGTCTACATCAACTCGCGTTAAAATAAATTAAGGCAATATCTACCAATTTAAAACTGCGGAGATATTGCCTTTGTTTTTTATTCGGCGCAGCCACGTTGCGACAGCCCCAGAAAAACTTAATAAGGGAATGTTTAGATTTATTTAAGCAAGACCGAGGGTTTTCTTTGCTATCGCGGTGAAGTATGGACGCATATTTTCGAGCACCTCGTCCTCGGTCATTACTGCGGGAGTATCGCTCCAAAGGCAGATGCCTGCGCCCTTTACCTGCTCGCACGGGGGAGTGGGATTGTTTTCGAGAACCTCACCGTCGAAAAGGTAGGGAGTCCACTCCTTCATAATCTCATCGGGCGTTGCTTTCTTGGAGGTTCTCTCCGGGAGAAGAACGAAGTATGTATAATGTCTGTTGAAGTTGTAAACCTTATGGCCGCGCTCAAGATATACAAGCACGGTATTTTCACCGTTGTTTGCCTTCTGCGACCAATACTGTATTTCAATCGACTTATCAAGCTCGGTCACGTGCTTCCATGCTGTGTCGAACGTGCGGTATACGTCGTCGTTCCACATACGGATGGATTCGTAACCCATATCGCGAAGCATTTTCGCGATATCGTTCATATAGAGTATAAAGGCATCATAGGCTACGGCGTCGCTATTGCCTGTGAGCTTTCTCGCGTGCTCGTCCCAGTGCTCGAGGTTCTGCCACTTTGAAAGGCTGTCGTCGATGGTTTCGCCAAAGCCGAGAAGCTCGTCGCCTCCTATATCAAAGCTCGTGCAGCCGAACTGTCTGAAGAACTGTCCGTATTCTTCAATAAGGTTTTTCGCGAATGCCACAGCCTCGGGATTGCTTATATCAATGCCGCGCGAGTGGGACATTGGATACTCTTCATTGTAATGACTTGAGCCATGCACGATAGACACCTTGCCATTTTTGTGGAAGTAGTTTCCTATATCGGTGTTGTAGTGCTCGTTGTACTTTTTAACGAGGTAATTCATGTGACCGGGCGAGTCAAACGAGGGAACAACCTCAAGTCCGCGCGACTGCGCGTAGCGAATAATATCCGCCATTTCCTCCTGGGTGAAAAATTTGCCGTTATCCTCGGGGCATCCGTTTGCCATTCCGTGAACGCAAAGGTTGCCTTCACCGCCGGCAAGCCAAGGGTATCTCTTGGATTCAAGGCGGGTAGCGATATCCTCAGAGAAATGTATCATGATAACGTTGTATCCGACAGCGGATATTTCGTCTATAAGCTTCTTTATCCAGCCGGGCGTGTAATACTTTCTTGCGCAATCAAACATGAAAATACATTCATTTACGCTGAAGTTCTGATTACTCATATTTTTTCCTCCAAAAAGTAATAGTTAGCATTATTTTATACTATCCCCATAAAAAAGTCAAGCGAAAACAGCCTGCTTGACAAGAATTCGAAAAAAACACAGATTTTTTCTAAAAAGTGAGAGGCTACAGCCGAAGAAATTAAAGACGTATTTACGAAGCTAAAACCTTGCCCGTGTCATCCTGAGCGCAGCCGAACTGCGAAGCAGTGCGAGGCAAAGCCGAGCAGGATCTCGGGCATGAATAACACTCTTTTTCCTCGTAGATCCCGATGCTTCGCATCATGATTTCTCGCGCTGAGCGCTCCGTGAATTGAATTGCCTTCTTTTAATGCACTGCGTTTGCCTTGCGGCAAGCCGTAGAGGAGCAATCCGAGGCATTCGCCCTGATAGGCAAGAGTGAATAATCCGAACTCGTTTTAGAGAGGCGAATTTTGCGAATTACATCGGTAAAAATTCTCATAATATCCGCTTATTATCTCGAATTTTAACCTCGTCCTTCGCAAAATTTGCTCTCTCGAAAATTTGGAGAACTCTGTGCCTTAATTTTAAGTTGATTTTGGCGCTTGGCTCTCGTAGCCAAGTGCGGACTTTGCAAGAGAGATAAGTGCCGAAAGCGCTGAAAATTAAGGATTCAGAGCGTGTTCGGATTATTTACTCTTGCCTAACCGAAACTTTTATGCCAAGTGCTTTTAAATCATCGAAAAATTCGGGATAGCTCTTTTTGGTGGCTTCAGCGCCGTCTAT
>JAZLAO010000078.1:0-16420 GCA_045613205.1 Eubacteriales bacterium
CTACGAATTTTCGAGAGAGCGAATTTTCCGAAGGACGAGGTTAAAATTTGAGATAATATGCGGATATTATGAGAATTTTTACCGATGTAATTCGCAAAATTCGCCTCTCTAAAACGAGTTCGGATTATTCACTCTTGCCTAGCCTTAGACGCTATTACAAAAAGAACTTTTAGTATTATAACTAAAGATATTACCGCAGCGCCTATGCCGATAGTATAGAGGTTGAAAATCTCCAAAAGCTCACCGCATCTCTCGCATTTTCCGTTCTTTTGAATATTTCCGTGACCGAGAGGGTCAATATTTCCGTAGTTATCGGGATTTATAAGCGGCTTTTTTGCTTCGGCATCAATAAAGCTCTTTCCGCATTCGCAGGTGTAATATGCTTTTTTACCTGCCTCGGTGCATGTCGGAGCTTTTTCGGGAACGAGTGCCGGCGCGTGCGTGTGGAGCTTGGGGGCGAGAATTTCGCCGCAAACCGTGCAAAGCTGAGCGCTTTCGGTCGTTGCGGGTGCGCCCGGTGAGTGAGCTCCCCTCTCGTCGCTGTCAAAATAGAGGGTGCTGCTTATCTCTTCGCAGCGTGTACATCCGTACCAATAGCTGTTTGTTGAAAGGCAGTTTCCAGCCGCTTCCTTTAAAAATTCTTCACTCTTCTCTACCCTTGTGAAATTGTGCCCGTATGCTCCGAAAAACAGAGTTTCGGGGGAAAGAATTATTGTGCTTGCCTCGCTGTCTTTAAAATATCTGCCGCATTCGCATACGTAATGCGCATCATTTCCGTTTTGGGTGCAGCTTACTTCTACTTCCGGAACGAAAGTGAGATTCTCGTGAAGGCAGGCATTTATTGAGAGCATAACCTCGTGGCCGAGACTTTGGTATGAGTAAGTACAAGCTTCTGTTATTCCTATATTGTCTAAGATTGCTTCCATGTTATCGCACAGCCAGTCTATGAAGACTTCTGTACTTCCGGAAATGTAAACAGTTGTTAGCAAGGAGTCTCGAATGAGCATTTGACTTATTGAATCAACGTCATACGCGGTGAGAAAATCTCCCTCTTTGACAAAGTAATTTTTTTCGTAAGAATCGCACACGGGTAGGGCGAAAGCGGGAATGTTGATTTCGTGGTCCTCTGCCAGAAGCGAATCTGTGATATTAAAATAAGCGTGATAGAGAGCCGAGCCCTGATCGTTCCAGGTGAGGTCGGTGTGGTAATACTCTCCGTCAATTCTGACGATATTCCACGCGTGTCCCTCTTTCGCGTTAGTCGAGGGGTTTATGCTTGAGCCGGTGGCGATGAGAGATTGAATTTCCACCGCGTGAAGCAGACACTGCAGAGCTTCGGCATATCCCTCGCAAACCGCCCGACCCTCGACAAGAGCACCGTAGGAATCGTGCGCGTGAGCGGTTTCCACGTAAACGACTCTTGAAGCGAGCGCATCGTGCAGGACCAGCTCCTTTTCATACTCCGTCATGCTGTCATCGACGTATGAGGTGAGCTCTGCGACTGCATTGTCAAATGAAATACGGGCAGCGGCAAGCTCCTCTCCCGCCATTATGTAGGTCGGTTTTACGGTTTTTACCGTTTCGGTGTAACTTAAAAGAGAATAATTTTTTCCAAGCCAGAAATGCTCTGCATGGTCTCTTGTATATGCATCGAAGACTATTTTTATTTCCTCTGGAGATATTGCGTTTTCTCCGTTGTAGACGTTAATCGCATCAAGAGAGGATTCAACGCCTGCTACGACAGCGTCGTATGCGAAAAGAAGAGCCTCGGAATTCGGGAGAGATTTCAGCGCCTCGCGGCAGTAATATATATCGGAACCGCTGCCGTTTTCTTCCTCTGCGGCATATGCCGTGACAGCAGTCAACGATGAAAAAACAAAAAGAATCGCACAAAAAGCCGACAATATTCGGTGTAATACGTTATTTTTCATAATCACACTCCGGATTTAATGGTAGTTTAATTTTAGCACAACGCTCCGCGCTTTTCAAGACGGATACCGATTTTTGCAAAAATTAAATTTTGTGTACAAAATAAAATGGATATTTTTGTGTATAAAAAGCATTGATTATTTTTTATTTTATGGTATAATATTAAATGGACATTTAGTAATTAATTGCCGCTGCGCGCGGCGGATTGGAGAAACGAATGAAAATTTTGGTTTGCGTAAAGCAGGTGCCAAGCTCGAGCAACGTGCAGGTTGACCCCGTGACCGGTGTTCTTAAAAGAAGCGGAACACAGGGAAAAATTAACCCGTACGACCTCTATGCTATTGAAACGGCGCTTGTTTTAGCTGAAAAATACGGAGCGACGGTTGAAAGCATTACAATGGGACCGCCGCAGGCAAAGGAAGCAATCAAGGAAACCATTTGTATGGGAGCATCGGGCGGAGTTGTTCTAAGCGACCGCAAATTTGCAGGCGCAGACGTTCTTGCAACGGCGCATACACTTTCCGAGGGCGTGAAGAAGCTCGGTGATTTCGACATAATTATATGCGGAAAGCAGACTACCGACGGTGATACCGCGCAGGTTGGCGCAGAGCTTTCGGAGTATCTTGGAATTCCCAACGTGTCAAACGTTCTGTCGGTTGATAAAATCGAGGACGGACGCGCTTTCGTTACGACGGGACTTGACTCAAAGAACGTTAAGCTCTCTATCAAGCTTCCCTGTCTCATTTCGGTCGATTCTGACATAAACACTCCCCGACTTCCTTCTTACAAGATTAAAAAAGAGCTTTCTGACGATGCGGTAAAATTCCTATCTTTTGATGATTTTGAGGACAAGGACCAGAGTCATTACGGACTTTCCGGCTCCGCAACGCAGGTTGAAAGAATTTTCCCGCCCAGCAAAAACACCGAGAAATATAACGTGACCGGTGGCGCAGAGGAACAGACTGAAGCACTCTATCAGCTTATCCGCGCGAAAAAACTGATATAAGGAGAGTTGTCATGGGTAAACTTAAAATTAATCAAAATCTGATAAATGCACAGAATGCCGAGACGCTCAAGAGCCTCTGCCCCTTCGGTGCTATCAGCTACGATGACGGAAAAATAAATATTTCCTCAGCCTGCAAAATGTGTAAGCTCTGCGCGAAGAAGAGCGGCGGACTTATAGAATACGTTGAGGAAGAGGCTGCGGTTAAGGTAGACAAATCGCTCTGGCGAGGCGTATGTGTTTTCGCAAACGTTGAGGGTGACAAAATACACCGCGTTACATACGAGCTTTGCGGCAAGGCGCGCGAGCTTGCGGCTGTTACCGGCCATCCGGTATATGCAATAATGATAGGAAACAACCTCGCTGACAGAGCGAAGGAGCTTCTTCGCTACGGTGTAGACAAGGTGTTTGTTTATGACAATCCTGCATTTTCTGAGTTCAGAATTGAGCCGTATACCGCTGCATTCTGTGACTTCATAGAGAAGATAAAGCCCTCCTCAATTCTCGTAGGCGCGACCGAGCTTGGCCGTCAGCTTGCTCCGAGAGTTGCAGCACGTTGCCGTACCGGTCTTACTGCCGATTGCACGGTGCTTGATATGAAGGAAAATTCGGACCTTGTTCAGATTCGTCCCGCGTTTGGCGGTAACATTATGGCGCAGATAATAACGCCCAATACCCGCCCGCAGTTCTGTACAGTTCGTTATAAAGTGTTCAACGAGCCGAAGCCCTGTGACAATCCCACGGGCGAGGTTGTGGAAATGGCGCTCGATTCTAAGGCGTTTAACTCTGCAATAGACGTTCTTGAAACCTTCCCGAAGCCGACTGACGTTGATATTGCGGAAGCCGACGTGATAGTTGCCGTTGGACGCGGAGCTTCAAGCGAAGCGCTTCGCAACCAGGCGCGTGAGCTTGCAGACCTGCTCGGAGGAGTTGTTGCCTGCTCAAGACCTCTCGTTGAATCAAATATATTCGATGCAAAGCATCAAATAGGACTTTCGGGAAGAACCGTAAAGCCCAAGCTCATATTCTGTTTCGGAATTTCGGGTGCAGTTCAGTTTGCCGCAGGTATGAAATCCTCGGACTGCATAGTAGCTGTAAACACCGACCCGTCAGCGCCTATTTTTGACGTAGCGCACTACTGCGTAGTAGGCGACGTAAACGAGATACTTCCGAAGCTTATAGCAAAAATAAAGGGGGAGCAGTAATGTATAACAAGATAAACGAACAGGATATTGCTGCGCTTGTTGCCATCGTCGGAGAAGCAGACGTAATAGTTGGCGACGAAATAAATGCCGACTACTCGCACGACGAGCTTGGCGGTATTGAAAGAATGCCCGACGTTCTCGTCAGAGTACATACTACTGAAGAGGTTTCCGCTATAATGAAACACGCATACGCGAGAAATATTCCCGTGACCGTGCGCGGAAGCGGAACGGGACTTGTCGGCGCGGCAGTAGCTATTGAGGGTGGAATTCTTCTTGAAACCACCAAAATGAATAAAATTATTTCTCTTGACCCGGATACACTCACGGTAAAGGTACAGCCCGGAGTTCTTCTCATGGAGCTTGCCGCGTTTGCTGAGGAGAACGACTTCCTCTATCCGCCCGATCCGGGTGAAAAATCCGCGACTATAGGCGGTAACATCTCTACCAATGCAGGCGGAATGAGAGCCGTTAAGTACGGAGTTACCAGAGATTACGTCCGTTCTCTTACCGTGGTTATGCCTAACGGTGAGATTCTCACGCTCGGTGCAACGGTTGCAAAGAACAGCTCGGGATACAGCCTTAAGGACCTCGTTATAGGCTCTGAAGGAACGCTTTGCATTATCTGCGAAGCAACCCTTAAGCTTGTTCCCTTGCCCAAGGTTTCGGTAAGCCTTCTCGTTCCGTTTAAGGATATGAAGAGCGCTATCGAGTCTGTACCGAAGATTATTACCACAAAGGTAATTCCCACGGCTATCGAGTATATGTCGCGCGACACTATACTTTTCTCCGAGGATTATCTCGGAAAGAAATTTCCCGACACCAAAAACGATGCTTACATACTCCTTACCTTCGACGGAAATACCGTGGAGCAGGTTGAAGCCGATATGAAAACGGTTGCCGACCTCTGTCTTGAAATAGGCGCGCTTGACGCTTACATAGTTGATACCGAGGAGCGCAAAAAGTCGGTTTGGTCAGCAAGAGGAGCATTCCTTGAGGCAATAAAGGCGTCCACAACCGAAATGGATGAGTGCGACGTTGTCGTTCCCGTCAACAAGGTTGACGAGTTCATCAAATATACTCACACGTTAGCAGAGGAATTCAAGGTTCGTATTCCCAGCTTCGGTCACGCGGGCGACGGAAACCTTCACGTTTATATCTGTCGTGACGAGCTTTCCGAGGATGCGTGGAAAACAACTCTCGAAGAAATTTTCGACCGTATGTATAACAAGGCAGAGGAAATCGGCGGTCTTGTTTCGGGTGAACACGGAATCGGATACGCGAAAAAAGAATTCCTTAAGAAGCAGTACGGAAAAACTCCCATCGCACTTATGCAGGGAATCAAAAAGGTGTTCGATGATAAGAACATTCTTAATCCCGGAAAAGTTTGCTTCTGATTATTTTAATATATGAAAAAACTAACGTACAGCATGGCGTCCCTCGTGACACGATGCTGTGCGTTAGTTTTTTGCATTTGGGGTTAAATCCCGTTTTGACAGTGTTTTTTTGGGCAACTCCCCCACTTTTAAATAACTATCCCAATTTTTGAGGTTTTAATTCACCAAAATGCTTGTCGTAAGAGAAAATTTGAGGTATAAATTCCCCACCTTTATAAGAAAGTGTGGAATATGATGCGTTTGTTGGGAATGGATACGCAGCTGCCATATCTTGCGGCTCCACTTTGTTGATAAGGCACCAAAACACTCTTATTACTGCTGCGTGCGCAGCGATAAGGACGGTTTTTCCTAGGTTTTCCTTTGCGATTTTTTCAACTTCTTTGTAGAAGCGCATGCCTGCATCGAGTACCTTTTCCCCACCCGGAACGGTAAAAGTGCCAAAATTATCTCTCCAACCCACCACAAAGTTGTCGTAATCCTGCTCTATGAGCTCGTCTACGGGGCGATTTTCCCAATCTCCAAGGTAAATCTCGCGCAAATTCGTTGAGTCGATAACCTCAATGCCTCTAATACGCGCGTGCGGCGCTGCCGTATTATGAGCGCGCAAAAGGTCACTTGAATATATAGCGTCAATATGCTCGTTCTTTAAATGCTCTGCTGTAATTTCAGCCTGTCTATATCCAAGCTCACTTAAATCGTAATCTGTATGGCCAAGATATACTCTATTGAGATTTCCAAGGCTTTGACCGTGCCGTACAAGAAAAATTTTACACTCGTCCATTTTCTCACCATCCGCTTTTTATCAAAATGATTATACCACAAAGGTCATTTTAAATCAATACCGACCTAACATATTACCATAATTTACCAATTTATGACATTTTTCAACAAAAGTAATAAAAAGCATTAAAAATAAAGCGAAAACCACCCGAGCAAACGTAGGACGACAAATGAAGCGGTGCCAAAATCGTGAAAAACTTAGGAAAAAACACGCACCTCTTAAAAACAACCGGTAGAAAAAACAGTGAATTTGATGCTAAAACATCAAAACAGCGCTAAGGCATGAAAAAACCACTGCTAAGGCATGATGCTAAGGCATGAAAGAACCACTGCTAAGGCATGAAAAAGCAGTGCTAGGCATCAAAAACCAGTGCTAAGACATCAAAAAACAGCGCTAAGTTATCAAAAATGTACTCAAATTATCAAAAAAACGGAAAACAAAGGCTGAACAAGGCGAAAATACAGGGTGAAAGCTCAATATAGTTATAATGAATAAATCATCGATATGTATAGTATTGTTTCACGTGGAACAATTAAAATTTAACTTTACCCTGTTTTAAGTTGAATTTCGCAGCCTATGTTTCACGTGAAACATTTATATCGTTGCGTAATTTTATTGTTAACGCACTTCTTTGACTTAATTGGAGCTTTATTGCACTAAAATGCTGTAAAAACCAATGTTTCACGTGAAACACTGGTTCAGCTTTTGAATAAACAACTTTAAACGGAGGAGATATTTGGGTGGAAAAGCCCCTTTGGATAACACAAAACTCTCTGCATAGCACAAACCCCCTTTGCATAACACAAACCCTCTCTGCGTAACACGAAAAAACCTCTGGATAACACGAAATAGCTCATTGTTACTTGTAAAAAACTAATGTTTCACGTGAAACATTGGTTTTTGCGCTATTCCTCTTTTGATATTTGCTTTTTGACGGAATTTAATGCCGTTTTTGCGTTGTTTCACGTGAAACATTTTTAAAATTGTAAACATTATATATTTGCTTGATATATATTGACAAATGGGCTGGAAAAAGGTATAATATTATAAGAATATATAATATAAGGAAGAAAAAACGGAGATATAGCATGGCAAAGATAGTTTCTTTTTCAAATCAGAAGGGCGGAGTAGGAAAAACAACCTCTTGCGTTAATATTGCTGCTCAAATTGCCAAAAAGGGCAAAAACGTCCTCATAATTGATATGGACCCGCAAGGAAATGCCACAAGCGGACTTGGAATCGCAAAATCTAAGGTTAAAAAGACCATTTACGACGTAATAATAGGGAAGTGCGCTATTGAAGAGGCGATAATCAAGACAAAATTCAAGAATCTCTCTGTAATATCCTCTAACATAGACCTTGCCGGAGCGGAACTGGAGCTTCATGAGCTTGACGAAGACACAAACTTCACCCAAATAGCACTGGATTCAGTCAAAGATAACTATGATTACATATTTATTGACTGTCCGCCTTCGCTTGGTATGCTCACGGTAAAGGCGCTATCGGTTTCCGACGGTATAGTAGTACCTATGCAGTGCGAATTTTACTCGCTCGAGGGTATGTCTCAGCTGTTAAATACAGTAAAAAGAATCAAACAGTATTACAACCCAAACCTTCAGATAGTAGGAATTCTCCTTACTATGTACAATGGAAGACTCACGCTGACCAACCAAGTAGTTGCAGAACTCAAAAAATACTACGCAGATAAGCTTTTCAAAGTCCCAATTTCAAGAACTGTGCGTATTTCTGAAGCTCCGGGATATGGAGAGCCTATATGCTACCACGACCCCTACGGAAAAGGCGCTCTTGAATATGCAGCAGTAGCAAAAGAGCTTATGATGCGAATTTAACGAGGGATAATTGATTGTTTCACGTGAAACATATGGTCTATGAGCCATAATTCGCCTTTAAATTGCTAAATTCGACCATAAAAACGCTCAATATCAACAAGTTATAAACCATTATCAACAATTAATAACATTTTTTAACCGACAAAATGTTGAAAACCAGATAATTACCATATTTTGCCAATTAAGGAGAATCACATGCCTGTAAAGAAAAATAGCGGCCTCGGAAGAGGTCTTGATGCAATATTCCTTGAGAATACTCTCGAAAAGGAAGTTGAAAACAAAGAAAACCAAATTTCACTGCTTAAGGTGTCTCTCATTGACCCCAAAAGCGACCAGCCCAGAAAGAATTTTGACAAAGAGTCTCTTGAAGAGCTTGCGGATTCCATAGCGCAGAACGGTCTTTTACAGCCTATTCTCGTTCGAGAGTATGGCTCGGGAAGATATCAGATAATTGCAGGTGAACGCCGTTTCAGAGCTTCAAAAATCGCGGGCCTTACCGAAATTCCCTCTATTATTCTTGATAAAGATGACCGAAAGGTTGCCGAAATCGCTCTTATCGAGAATATTCAGCGTGAGGACCTCAATCCCATTGAAGAGGCTATGGCATACAAGGCACTTGCAGAAGAATATCAGCTCACCCAGGAGGAGCTTTCCATGAAGGTCGGCAAATCAAGAAGCGCGATTGCAAACGCCACCCGTCTTCTCGACTTGCCCAAAGACGTTCTCACCCTCGTTGCAAGCGGGGAGCTTTCAGCAGGCCACGGCAGAACGCTTCTCGGACTCAAAAACCGTGACGAGATGCTCGCGCTTGCCGAAAAGGTTATCGTTTCCGACCTCTCGGTGCGTCAGCTTGAAGAAGAGGTAAAACGCGCAAACAAGCCTAAAAAGCCGGAGCCGGAGGAAGAGCCTATCCCTGTTGTTGACTATTTTCGTGAAATGGAAATCCGCGTTCAGTCCCATCTTGGCAGAAAGGTAAAGATAGAGGGGAAGGGAAGAAAAAAGACTCTCACACTATACTACGAGGACAATGAGGACCTTGACGAGCTTCTTGAATCCCTTTGCGGCAAGGATTTCTTGAATCAGATATAACACTTCGCAATTGACCGCAAAAGAGTCATAAAACAAAGACGGCAGCTCAAGAAAAGGGCTGCCGTCTTTGTTTTACTTCTTTTTAATTTGATTAAGCTTTGAATTTAGTGAAATCAGCTCTTCTTTTGACATCTCAAGACCCATCATACCGAGCATGCCCGTAAGTCGAAGCAGAGTAAATGACCCCATCATTTCCATCATGTTTCCATTTGTTTCCATTTTCGCTTGATTTCCGAGCTTAATTTTGTTAAACAAATCACCCACAAGCCTCGCACCCTCTTCGCTTTTCATAATATCCGAAAGCTTGTCTTCAAGTGAAAAATATCCCTCGGGGGTCGTTACGTCAAACCAGTTGAGAACGGCATGCTTTTCTTTCAGAATATATTTCTCATTAAAGCGCTCAACCTTTCGCAGAGCTCCGTCATCCTGACAGTCTCCTGCTTTCACGACGAGCCTTGACATACCCTCGTTTTTGACGTCGTAATAGAAAAAATGGTCCTCGCTTCTCTTTTTGCCTAAGCTCTTTTCATTAACGAAAAGCTCAACCTCGGGGAGATTAGAGTAAACAGTGACACGGGTGATGTCCTCAACTCTGTCAACGTAGCGCTTGCCGCACAGGTGGACGAACGGTTCATCGGAAAGCCAAGCTTTATATGCGTAAAAGGCGTCTTTCTTGTATTTTCTGTTAAAGGTTACGAGTCCCTTATGATTTTGCCCCGGCTCACCGCCCTCGCATCTTGCATCTGCGCCAAAATCGAACATGTTCCACACGTACGTGGCAAATAGATACTTACGGCTGAAAAGCTGGCGGATAAGCTCCTCGTGATACTGAGCCTGATATTCTTCGGTATAATCGCCTTGCACGGGGGCTGAGGTGTGCCAGTTAAGCCCCTCGCAACCGTATTCCGAGCAGCCAATGGGAATATCCGGGTATTGCGCGTGGAATTTATCAAACCACGGCCCATTCATCGAAGCCTCGCCGCCGTACCAGCCGAAGTAATGATTGTATGCCACAAGGTCGGAAATCTTCAGATATGGGCTGTCGATAGGGCAGGGGGAGACCGCAGCGACCACCGTCAAGCGTGTTTTGTCCATCTCGTGACAAAGGTCATTCAGTATTCTGTGGTTTTCAATAAGGCTCTCATCCTCACCGCCCATAGTTATCTCGTTTGAAAGACCCCAGAAGGCAATAGACGGATGGTTATAGTTTTGAACTATAAGCTCCTTCATTTGTGAAACAGTGTTATCGGTGGCTGTCGGCATGTGCTTTGAGATATAAGGAATTTCTGCCCACACGATAAGTCCAAGCTCGTCGCACATATCGTAAACAAACCTGTCCTGCTGATAGTGCGCAAGTCTGACAGTTGTCGCACCGAGCTCTTCTATGAGGTGCATATCAACTCTGTGATTGTGTTCTGTGAGAGCATTGCCTATACCAACCCAGTCCTGATGCCGCGATACACCCCGCAGCGGATATTCCTCACCGTTCAGTATAAATCCGCGCTCGGAGTCGACCTCAAAGCTTCTGCAACCGAACCTTGCAGACACCATGTCAACGACCTCGTCTCCCTCAAGCACACCAACCTTTATAGTATAAAGATAAGGAGAGCGACGCCCGTGCCAGAGCTTTGCTCCTTCTATAAACAGATTAAGCGAAGACTCCCTGCTGTCAGCAAAAACAACGGCTTTTCCGTCTGCATCATATACCGTGTAACGTAATTTTTGCTTTTCTGTGAGATTTTTCACCCATACAGTAACGTCAACCCTTGCATCTGCGCCTATAACGGTGGGTGTAACCATCAGCCCGTTTCCACCGTAGCTTTCAAGGTCAAAGTGTGTCGCTGACGTGCATATTATATTCACCTTGCGGTAAAGACCTCCGTAAAAGGTGAAATCAGCCACCTGCGGATAAACTCTGTCGTTTGGTGAGTTATCTACCGCAACGACTACGAGGTTTTCCTCTTTCAGCTTGTCGGTAATATCCACGCGGAAGGTAGAGTAACCGCCATCGTGATGCGCTATATGCTCTCCGTTTATATAAACGTCGGCGCTTGAATTTGCTCCGTTAAATTCAAGGAAAAACTTTTCAGCCAGAGGAAGCTCGGCTTTTGCAAGCGTCTTCGCATAGAAGCACCTGCCTCTGTAATAATCGTTGCCGCCGTCCTGACCGTCAATATTGTTCCAGGTATGCGGAAGATTCACCCAATACCAATTTTTCGGCATTTCTCTTGGAATGTCGCACGCCTCTTTTGAAAACGCCCATTTTTCATTAAAATCATAAATACTTCTCATTTTATCCTCGCAAAGTTTTGTTTACATAAATCGATGTATACTTATTATTGCCGTATTTTACAAAAATTATGAGATTAATATAAATAAAAAAGCAGAAGCCGCGGTTGCAGATGTTACTGTACGAGTTGTTCGCGTCTGCATATTTTTTGTTCTTTCGTTCATACGGAATGAAAAATGAAATAAAACTTGAAAAGCCGAAGAAAGCAAAGCCAACACTTGCTCTCTTCGGCTGTAACTATTTTAAATTAAAGGAAGCTTTACTCAAGAATGTTTGAGGCTATAAGGTCAACGTCCATTTTGACAAGCTCCGTCCTCGAAGGGAGGCTGACCGAGCGCGTGCATCGATTTTATAATGCCGACGGTTTTATCGAAGTTTAAATTTATCTTCATTATGAAAGCTCTTTAAAAAGCTTAAATGACTACCTCGCAGCCGTCATAAGAGGCAAGGCAGCCGATTTTCGCGGCACTTTCCTCAAGCACGTGGTGGAGCGGAGTTCCGTTATGCGAAAAGTGATTTATATAGGCAGGCGTGCTGTCGGAAATCGCGCCCATAGCCTTAAGTCTTTTTACGACACGCCCGACGTTCTCAAACGCCATATGTCCAATCTCGTCACCCGTCGGCACGTCACCGTAGGTGCAGTCGAGGGTAACCATGTCAAATTTTATACCGCATTTTTCGATATACTCGAAAACCTCTTCGTAAGGATAGCCGGTATCGTGAGCATAAAGGACTGTCTTTTCTCCCTCGATTATGTAAATCAAAGCCTCACCGGGATTCATGTGACGCGCGGGCAGGGCGGTGATGCGGTATTCTCCGAGCGCGACCGTTTCGTAAGCTGAAATTACAGAGATGTCTACGTTCGGTGTGTCTTCTTTGAATTTTTTGCTTGCCGCCTCGGAGCAAAGGATTTTCAACACGGGTACACGTCTGTCATGCGCAAGCCGCTCGGTCCTCATAAGCAGGTCGTTAGGATAAAAATGGTCCTGATGCGGATGCGTTATGATAAGATATTTGATTTTGTCACCCTCAATACCGAATCTTTGAAAATGTGAATAGGTATCGGCAGGGAAGTCGATAAGAAGTTCGTCGTTTATGATTGACTGCGAACGGGTGCGCAAATTCTTTCCGCCGAGTCTGCGCGACTCACGGCAAACCTCGCAGTTGCAGAATATTGCGGGCATTCCCTCTGCCGCGCCGCTTCCCAAAAAGGTCAGTTTCATAGCTTAATCCTCTTTAATACAAATATTTTTATATTGCAAATCAATTATAACACAAGCTTTTAATTTTGTAAAGAATATATACTTCTGTTTTGTCTGAACGTGTTCTGAAAAAATAGATTATAACGAAAAAGAAATCGGAGAAGCACAAAACAGCGCCTCTCCGATTTTTATTATGTATTGATTACGCAGGGGTAATGCTGGTAATAGCGGCATAAACGGGAAGAGTCAAATCAACGATAATGTACGCAGAGGTTTCTGACTTGCTCTCGACCTCGCGGCATTCATAGGTGTTTCCATAATCCTTTGTGTAGGTAACGATGTACTTTTTCATAGCTTGGTCCTCCTTAAAGATCTTTCATAACCATTATTGCCTCGCCCTGAATAATGAGCCGCTCGCGGTCGTGACCGCTTATAACTATCGGCTCCATCTCGTCGTTTTCGGGGATGAGGTAGATTGCGTTTTTGTCCTGTTTAAATCGCTTAAGTGTTGTTTCGGAATTATCGTAAAGGAAAGCGGCTATCCGACCCTCGCGCACTCTTTCGCATCTTTTGATAAGCACGAGGTCACCGTCGTCGATTCCCGCGTTTATCATGGAGTTGCCCCTTGCGCGAAGCAGGAAAAACTCACCGCTTCCGATAAGCGCCGTCGGCATTCGGATGCTCTCAAGCTCGGCGTCGCACACCTCGGTCAGCGTACCGCAGGGGATAGAGTTGCCCATCAGCACACGGCTCGTTCCCTCGGTTGCACCGCGCATATAGTCGGTGACAATTCCTCTGTGGCCGTCGTACTCAATCTCACCGCGCTCGCAAAGCTCGCGCAGATACCTCTGCACAGTCGGCCTCGAAATTCCCGTTCCGTATTCAATCTCTCTTGTCGAGGGCGACCTTCCGCTGCCGTCAAAATACTGATTTACAAAGTTGACGATAGTCGAGTAATAAGATGTGTTTTTTGATCTCATTTTGCCCTCCTTTTTCTTTCTGAGCCGTTTGGCTCAACTAGATTATAGGGCAAAAAATCCCGTTTGTCAATAGGTTTTTTCAAAAAAATCCAAAAAATTTTTCAAAAATCGCCAGAAATCGAACGGAAACTCCTGCAAATAAAAATCTTATCCGCGTGATCCGGATACCAAAGCCAGTAACAAAATTAATGTGATATTGCTACGTAAAGTATAGCTTTATCTACGAAACACACCAATCTTCTTGACAAACAACCTATCATAGTATATAATGTAATTGAACAACAAATGATAGGTGGTATATCATGAAGGACTTAATCAAAGCGATACGCTCTGCCGCTAGTATGAATCAGGAACAGTTCGCATCAGCTCTTGGTACAACTACTCTCTCAATCAATCGTTGGGAGAATGGAAAAACGCTTCCCAACAGAATGGCGCAGACACAGCTATATAACTTTTGTAAGGAACGCTTAATTGACGTCACTAAGCTCATCATAGATACGAAAGCATACGGTAATAATGATAATAAACTTGTCCTTTACCACGGCTCGAAGAAAGGTATCACCGGTGATATCGCACCTATAAGTCGCAGCGAGTGTGACTTCGGATGCGGTTTCTACATGGGTACAAATACTCTCCAGCCTTTGACACTTGTTTGCAACGAGGAAAAGCCAAAGTTATACACGGTTGAGCTTGATATGACCGGACTTAAGGTACTGACTGTTGATATCGGCATGGATTGGGCAATGCTTATAGCTTACTATCGCAAGGAAATGGAAGAAGCAAAAGGAACTCCCATATACGAAAAATATGCCCACATGGTTGACGGATACGACGTAATTGTAGGTTACATAGCCAACGACAGAATGTATACCGAGCTTTCTCGATTCTTTAACAAAACGCTTACTGACGTTGCTCTTATAAATTGCCTTTCTGCGCTTGACCTCGGAAAGCAGTACGTTGCTATCAGCGAAAAAGCATGCAAGCAAATCAAGATAATCAAAGAAGAACCGCTCTCTCAGCTTGAACTGTCCCTCCTTAAAGATATGAGCGCAGTAAGAAGACGAGAAGGAATTGCTCTTGCAGAAGAAATTGAGGTTAAATACCGCCGCGATGGCAAATTCTTCGATGAAATATTAAAAGGTGAATAATTATGAGTAAATCATTACAACTTGCTCTATGTGACACACAAGGTCAGCTCTTTCTGCTTGCCGCGGAGCGCGGATATAGTAGCGAAACCTTTATAAAAGCTTTTATGACCTCTCAGGTCGCAGCCGACATGGACAAGGAATTCCACCACGTTCAGTGGGCTGGAAAAGCATATATACTTTCGCGCATGGAAGACGAACTCGCAGATCAGCTGACAAAAGAAGGCGAAATCTACGATAAGGAAACGCTTTATTGGGCAGGCTACATTTACCGCTATTGGAACTTCTATAAGGGCGAAAGCAGCCGTGAAATTTACAAACAAGCTTCCGCAAAAACCATGAAAGTCGTATATCTTATGTACCACACTATGAGTCCGGAAATGGCGATTGATAGGTTGAAGGAAGCAAAATAAAACAACTTGCCGATGCGTTATCGGCTGAAATGAGGTGAATTTATGCCTGAATGGTTGGGAAATTTACTTGCCGCTATTGGCGGCGGTACAGTTGTTTTGATTGGAGTGCTAACCATTTTTAAAGGACTGCTTATAAAATTGTTTGAAACAGGAATAGAGTCGTCATTTGAAAAGAACCTTGAGACATTTAAAAACAAATTGCATAGATCAACGAAAGCATACGAAATACTGTTAGACCGCGAAATGAGATTCTATGAGAAATTGGATCCTATAACGGCTGAACTCGTTCCTCTTGAACACGACTTGCTGTATTACTTAAGAGAGGGTGAGGATGAAGACAGGGAGGCGAAATGCGAAGCTTTCAGAGAGGTTTTTAAAAGATACTGTGAATTGACAAAAGAACTGAAGAACACGAACTTGATGCATCAATCCTATATTCCGCAAGAAGTTTTTGATGCTTTTACATCGGTCGTTAAACAAATGCAAGATGATATACATCTGTGGTTTGATATGGCAAAATTGTTGTTTGCGGGCGAATATGGAAAAATCAACTATGAAAAATGCGAAACGGCAGTCGATGTGTTTTTTATTAAACTTGCGCTTGCAGAAACAAATGTTCGCCAACGCTTAAGTCAGCTTAGCGGAGAAGATTCATGTAAAAAACAGCGACACAAAAAATAACAACTTTTTGCGAGAGACAAAATCGACGTTTTTGTTTTAGGAAACGGATTTGCTATGCAGCATCATCTTCCTACTAAGTACGTAAATCTTTTAAACGCAGTTGATTTTTTAAATCTTTGGAGAGAATTTGACTGATTTTAATGTGCAAGTATATGATGACCGTGAAAAGCTTATAATTGCCGATTTGTTGAAAAATATAAAAAGAAAATCCAAAATCACGGAGATTGATTATGAGAAAAATAAAAAGGCTTTTGCCGTTTGTTCTTTCGCTGATGCTCTTGTCGTCCTGCGGAACTCCCGGAAGCTCATCTTCGGGTTACCGTCAGATAAGCATGGACGAAGCGGTGAAGATGATGAAAGACGAAAAGAACTATATAATTCTCGACGTGCGCAGACCCGACGAATATGCCGAAGGTCATATCCCCGGAGCGATAAACGTTCCAAACGAGGAAATAGGC
>JAZLAO010000079.1:0-21479 GCA_045613205.1 Eubacteriales bacterium
GAAAAGCTGCGCATATTATTCCTCGTTCTTTGCCGCCGCAAGCTTATCAAGCCTTGAGTTTCTTACGTAGAGGATAAGGTCAGCGCCAACCATGATAAGGTTGAGGAAGTAGAATACGAGAACGTACCACTTTGATGCGAAAGCGTTCATATAATCTGCGTTAACAAACTTCGAGGTTATACCCGCTATGTAACCGAAGAAGATGAGGCAAAGGAAAAGAAGGCTCTTACCTTTAGTTGTTCTCGCCTTGTAGGATTTGATTACGTTGAAAGGCCATGACGCGCCAAAGCTTACGACCATGATAATTTCAAAAAATTCTGCCATTTTATTGCTCCTTTTAATTTTTATCAATATATATTGTAACATATAAATATAGTAATGTAAATAATGAAATAAAATATGCTACTATATCTTGAAAGTTATAGCAAAGTGTGATAGAATATATATAAATCAACAGGGAGTATGGTTATGGAACTTTTACAGCTTAAATACTTTTGCGATGCGGCAGCGACAGAAAATTTTTCAAAAACGGCAAAAAAATTCGGAGTTCCTCCGTCGGATATATCCCAAAGTATGCGGCGTCTTGAGCGCGAGCTCGGAGTTTTGCTTTTTACCCGCCGCGCAAATAAAATTGAGCTGAATGACAAAGGGCGCGAGTTTTATCTTCGCGTATCAGAGCCTCTCGCTCTTATAGATGATGCCGCCTCAGCCGTTAAAGATAAGGAAAGCACGGGGAAAATTAAAATATGTATTAATTCCAACCGCCGCGTAATAATGGAGGTTGTAGAAAAATACAGCCGTATCTATCCCGACGTGGAAATAGAAACGGCTCATTTGGCAAATCCTGCCGCAGATTCTTTTGATATAATAATCGATAGTGGGGAGGAGAGCATTGCGGGTTATGATAAAACGCTCCTTATAACTGAGCCCATTATGCTCGCGGTGAACAAGATAAGCGCGCTTTCGCATGCAGAAAAAATAGACGTATCACGTCTTGAGGGCGAGCCTTTCATAACGCTTAGTGAAAAAAGCACTCTGTACAGCATGACGAATTCCATTTGCCGTGATTTCGGCTTCTCGCCTAAAATCGCGATAAAGAGTGACGACCCTCTTTACGTAAGAAAATGCGTAGAGCTCGGCATTGGAATTTGCTTTGCTCCCGCATTTTCATGGCGCGGACAATTTTCAGATAACGTCGTTTTAAAAAACGTTGAGGGATATACGAGAAACACCTACATATTTACAGCATCTAAAAAGCATATGCCGCTGTGCGCGCGCCGCTTTTGCGATATGCTGATAGATGAGGTCGTGAGCCAATCAATCTAAGATTAAAAAGCCCACTCACCGTTTTCGAATATTTTTGCAGTCTTGCCGTCCTCGCAGGTGGCGGTTATTGAAAGGTCGCTTGTTCCTATCATAAAGTCAACGTGAATTATAGAGTCGTTGATACCGAGCTCACGAGCTTCTTCAACCGAATATTTTTCATAGTCGCGAAGCACGTTCGAAAAACCTCTTCCGACGGCAAGATGGCAAGCAGCGTTTTCGTCGAAAAGGGTGTTGTAGAAGAGAATACCGCTCTCTCTTATAGGAGAGGAGTATGGAACGAGCGCAACCTCGCCAAGATAGCTTGCTCCTTCGTCCATGGCAACCATCTCGCGAAGGAGTGACTCGTTTTCTTTAGCGCCAACGTCAACGACGCGTCCGCCCTCAAACTTCATCCAGAAATTATCTATAAGCTGACCGCCGTAGGAAAGGGGCATAGAGGAATAAACTATTCCCTCGGCACAGCCCTTTTTGGGAGAGGTAAAGGTTTCTTCGGAGGGGATATTGGGGTTAAAGTAAACGCCTCTTCCCATAGTTTCCTCACCGCCTGCGCAGAAAATTGCTTCGGGTATAAGTCCAACCTTGAAATCGGTACCGTTTTTCGAGGTGTAATGAAGCTCGCGGATTTTAAGATTGTTAAGGTATTCGCATCTTTTTGCAAGATTTTCGTTATGAAGCTTCCATTCGTAAATCGGGTCGTCATATACGCGAGAGGTTGACAAAATAGCTTCCCAGAGCTTCTCTACAGCAAGAGACGTTCTCACACCGGGGAAGATTTTTTTTGCCCATTTTTCACCGGGAACAGCGGCAATACACCACTGATATTTGTTTTCCATTCTGTTTCTTATGGGCTTTATTATCTTGGATTTTGCGGCGGAAGCTCTCGCAAATTTCTTCTGGTCGATGCCCGCAAGTCCGTCGGGGTCTTCGGAAATAAGGTATATTTTACAGGGAAGAACCTTTGCCTGATGCTCCCATTTTGCGACCTGCCAATCCTCAAGGGTAGAGAGAACCTTTTCGGAGGCGTATTTGATAGTGGATTTAGTAACCGGCTGATACGTCCAATCAACCGCAACCTTTGAAGCTCCCGCCTTGTAGCACTCGTCAACTACCATTTTGACGAATTCGGGCTGGTCAAGCTCTGCTGTAATAAGCACCTCCTGACCCTTCTGCACGTTTACACCGCATTTTGCAATAAGCTTCGCGTACTTTTTAAGTCTTGTCTTATTCATTTTATATCTCCTTTAAAACTTTCTTTAAAAATTCCCATACTCTGACCGTCGAGGAAATCGAAAGACGCTCGTCGGTCGTGTGAATATCGAACATATCGGGACCGAAAGATACGCAGTCGAGCCCATCGATTTTATCCGCGAAAATTCCGCACTCAAGACCTGCGTGTATAATCTCGATTTTCGGCTCTTTAGAGTAGGTTTCACGGTAAATTTTCGCAACTGTGTCGGTAAGGGGGGAGTCCTTCTTGTATTCCCAAGCGGGATACTCTCCGCGGCCGCCGAAAGCGCCGTTATACCCGTCGCAAATAGCTTTGATTTTTTGAATCATTTTTTGCTTTTCAGCATTTTTTGAGGAACGTACTGAAACCGATAAGCTTACACGCCCCCCGTCTGTGTTAATTATGCCGAGGTTTGACGAGGTTTCAACAAGCCCCTCGATATCCTCACTCATTTTGTAAACTCCGGTTGGCATTTTATCTATAACTTCTAGGATTTTTTTTGAATCCGATTCGCAAAAAGCAGACATATGCTCCGAAACAGGTTCTAGCTTTACCGTCATATCGGGCTCGGCACTCTTATATTTTTCAAGAATGCCGGGAATAATCTTCTCGGATAAATAATCTACAGAATCAAGAGCTATTATGCACTCGGCAAATCTCGGTATAGCGTTGTCGGCATTTCCGCCCGATATGCTTGCGATACGGAGTCCGGTTGCTTCCGCGAGAATCTCCGTGAGGATTTTAATCGCGTTTTCATATCCCTTGTTTATTTCCATACCGCTGTGTCCGCCGTGAAGACCTGAGAGCGTAAGAGAGTAAAGATTAGTTTCATTGCCGGACTTTTCGTAGGGAAGCGCAATGTCAAGCCTTATTCCGCCGGCGCAGCCTACGGTAAATATACCCTCAATGTCGGAATCTATGTTAAGCATTCTTTTTCCGCGAAGTACGGAGGTGTCGAGCTTGCTCGCGCCTATAAGTCCAATCTCCTCATCTGAGGTAAAAACCGCTTCAAATTCCGGGTGCTCGATACTGTCGGAATCGAGTATTGCAAGCGCGTAGGCTACAGCAATTCCGTCGTCAGCGCCTAGCGTCGTTCCTTTTGCCTTGATAAAATCACCGTCGCGGTAAATTCGGAGTCCGTCGCACAGCATATCAATATCTGCGTCGGGAAGCTTGTCGGCAACCATATCGGTATGTCCCTGAAGTATTATTGCAGGGCGGTCCTCATAGCCGCGCGTTGCAGCCTTTTTAATTATGACGTTGTTTGCCGCGTCCCTTTCATACTGCAAACCGCGTTCTTTTGCAAAATTTACAAGGTAATCTGCAATTTCGGCAGTGTTTTCGGATGTGTGCGGAATTTTCGTTATTTCTTCAAAAAAACGAAAAACCTTACTTGCGCTTTCGTATTCGGGAATATTTAACATGATAATCTCCATTCCAAATTTTTACCAAAGGATATTATAAATCATTTTGCCTCTTTTTTCAATAGAAAAGTTGACAATACCTTGAAAAAGTTGTATAATGTTTTAAAATCGTAAAGGAGACCCAATATGCAATTACACGAGGAACTCTTAAGCTTTATAAATAAATCTCCATCGTCCTACCACGCGGTAGAGTCGGTGAAGGCAATTCTTGCAGAGAACGGATACACCGAGCTTTTTGAAGCTTGCGAGTGGGATTTAGCCGAGGGGGGAAAATATTTTGTTACCCGCGGTGCGTCCATAATCGCTTTCAAATATAAGGCTTCTGCAAACGGCTTTATGGCAGTAGCATCGCACAGCGACTCGCCAAGCTTCAGATTAAAGGTCACCCCCGAGGCTGTCGGAGCATACACTCGTCTTGAGGTTGAAAAATACGGCGGAATGATATACTATTCCTGGTTTGACAGACCTCTCTCTCTTGCGGGACGCGTGGTTTTACGCAGGAAAGAGGGAATAGAAACGAAGCTCGTTAATATAGACCGTGACCTTGCGGTTATTCCGAGCGTTGCTATTCATATGAATCGCACCGTTAACGACGGATATAAGTTCAATCCCGCGCAGGACCTTCTTCCCCTTGTCGGCTCTGCCGAGGCTAAGGGCGGTGTAATGAAGGCTGTCGCAGAGGCTGCAGGAGCAGACGAGAAGGATATAATCAGCCACGACCTTTTCCTTTATAACCGCGATAGCGGAAAGGTGTTCGGCTTAAATAACGAATACATTATCTCTCCGAGAATTGATAACCTTGAGTGCGTTTTCGCATCAACGAAGGCTTTCGTCTCTGCTTCTGATTCGGCATCAATACCTCTTCTTGCAGTGTTTGATAACGAGGAGGTCGGCTCGGAAACCAAGCAGGGAGCAGCATCTACCTTCTTCTATGATACTCTTTCCCGTATAGCAGGCGACAAGCTTCTCGTGAAGCTTAAAAACAGCTTTATGGTCAGCGCGGATAACGCCCATGCAAAGCACCCCAACCACCCGGAGCTCGCTGATGCGGATAATGCACCGGTGCTTAACGGCGGTATAGTAATTAAGTGGAATGCAAATCAGAGATATGCCACCGACGGTGTATCAGCCGCGCTTTTTCAGTCAATCTGCGCAAGATGCGGTGCTAAAACGCAGACCTTCTATACCCGTGCTGATATGATGTCGGGCTCGACTCTCGGCTCAATATCCAACACTAAGGTTTCGATTCCTACGGTTGATATCGGACTTGCACAGCTTGCAATGCATTCCGCCACCGAGGAAGCAGGCGCGAAAGACGTCTTTGAAATGGTAAAGGCACTCACCGAGTTCTACGGAACCTCCGTCTCCGTCTGCGGAGATAAAATTAACTTTTAAGAGTAAATTTCGCGCTGAATCAGCTCCTATTTGTGCTGACTCAGCGCGTTTTTTAAAAGAGTATGTCAGAGGTGTCAGGATGCCCGAAAAAATAGAAATAGCCGCAGCGTATATCCGTGTTTCTACAGATGAACAGGTAGAGCTTAGCCCGGATTCTCAAAAGGAACTTATTATTGAGTATGCAAACCGTAACAGCATAAAGGTCCCGGAGGAGTATATATTCATTGAAGGAGAAAAGAAAAAAGGCTTGTCCGGCAGGAAGGCGGCAAACAGACCTAAATTTCAAGAAATGATAGCATTGGCAAAGGAAAAGCCCAAGCCGTTTGATTGCATTCTTGTATGGAAATTTTCGCGATTTGCCCGCAACATTGATGAATCAACCTATTACAAATCAATTCTGCGCAAAAAATGCGGAATTGACGTTATATCTATATCCGAGCCGATTATGGAAGGCATGTATGGCAGACTTATCGAAATGATTATAGAGTGGTCGGACGAATTCTACTCCTTTAACCTTGCAACCGAGGTGAAGCGCGGAATGAGCGCAAAAGCCAGGGCGGGTGAATTTTGTTCTTACGCGCCCATGGGATATAAGATGAAAGACAAGAAGCTCGTGGTTGATACCGAAACGGCACCCATTGTCAGAAGCATATATCAAGAGTACGCAGCGGGCGGCACGGTGCGTCAAATGGTAATAAGGTTAAACGGGCAGGGCATACGCACTAAATTCGGCAATCCGATAGACAACCGTTTCATAACCTATATGATATCCAATCCGCTCTACAAAGGATATATAGCCTTTTCTACGAACGGTAAACGTAAAAACGGGAAGTTTACAGATTCTGAAAAGGTAATATATCAAAAAGGGATACACGAGCCTATAGTTGACGAGGCGCTGTGGCAGAGGTGCTATGACCGATTCTTGTCGGAAAAGGGTAGAAAAAAGAGCGGGAAAACTAAGAATGAGTATGCTCTTCGCACCCTTCTGAAGTGCAGCAATTGCGGAGCTACTCTTACGTACTGCGCGGGCGGGTGGCTGCAATGCAGTAAATATAACCGCGGTGTATGTACCGTTTCGCACAGTCTTGATGCAAGAGATGCGGAAAGAGCCGTTCTTAAAAAGCTTCGCGCGGATGCCGCTTCGCTTGCTAGGAGGGGGGCTGGAGAGAATGAAAGCGAGGCTTCGAGAACGCTCGCAAATCAGTTTGAGGCTTCAACGAAATCAGCAATTCAGGCTCTTCTAAAATCCTATGAAAAAAATCGGAACTCGAGAAGAACCGGGCACTTTCGAATATAATTGAAAAGGTTGTAGCAAATAAAACCCCTTCGGGCTACGGCTTTGAAATCTTTTATAAATGAAAGAGTTTATTTAAGGCATAAAAAGCACACAGGGTAAGCAATTTAAAGCTGACCCTGCGTGCTTTTTATTCTCCGTGTATTTCATTGTAGGTTTTTTTCATATATTTCTTGTTAAGAACGAAGTCCTCACCGTGTGTCTTTATATCGCGGAAAACCGTTTCGATAAATTTCATTGTTTTAGGGTTTCCGTCCACCTTGTTGCCGTATCTTTCCCAGTGTTCAATTAGCTTGTCGGGGGAGTAGTCCTTGCCCTTATAGGTCTTCGTTGCGGCAAGCTTGTCGCATATGCATTCAACCGCGTATTTATATGGCATTGCGGGTGTAACCTCGCAGTCGGGGTCTAGCCAATATTCAATATGATGCTTGTTTCTGCCCTTGTGGTGAAGCCACGCGTGGCTGACACCGTTTGCCCGTCTGCACACACCGATAGGTGAGCGGTTTCCCTGAAAGTAACGCGCGCTCTCGAAAAGCTCGGTTGGCGAAAACTTTGAAAGGTCGTGAACGATACCGCGCCATACGAGTCCGCATTTTACACAGTGTATAAATACTTTGTTTTTGTGTCTTATTACAAGACCTATGTGCTTAAATAAGTTGATAATATTCATAAATACAAATTTTCTTGAACGTTTTTGCTAAAATTCTTTGAAAAATAACATTTTAAAACACTCCGAGCAGCTTCAGAACGAAGGAGCAGAGGAAGATGACCACCGAGGAAATAAGGGTGGTCCACACGACGAGCTGACCTGCGAGCTTGTAATCCGCGCCCATTGATTGACACATCGGAACGCTTGACACTGCAACGGGAGTTGCGAACATAGCAACGAACGCTGCAAAGTTTGCGCCGTTAAAAATACCCATAAAATATGCTATCGCAAGCGTGGATACCGGAATGAAAAAGCAGCGCAGGGAAATGCCGAAAATAATTTGCTTTTTCAAGGCTGGTATGGCGGAAAACTCAAACTGCGCGCCAAGCGCAAGAAGCGCCATCGGTGTTGCCGCAGCGGATAGACCTTCCATAACCTTGAATATTACCGTTATATCGCTTAATCTGAAATCCACGTCAATTTTCACGAACAGCGCGCGGAATGCCAGGACGACAAGTCCGCAAGCAACTCCGACGATGAGCGGATTTTTAAGGATATTCAAAAGTATATTTTTGACGCTCGGCTTTTCCTCGTCGCTGAAAATAGAGAGGCAAATAACCGCGAGAATATTAAACACGGGTATAATGAAAGCGGCAAGCAGGGAAGCGGTTGCCGCGCCTTCCTCGGCAAAAAGCGCCGTAGCAAGCGGAATTCCTATAAGAGCGTAATTCGAGCGAAAAATAGATTGAAGCACGACACCGCGCTGATTTCGTTGCTTGAAAAACACATTTACCACGGGAATAAAAGCGAGGAAGAGCAGCACTGTAATAGAAAGCACGTACCACACGTAATTGAAGCTCAGCGACCCGAGGTCATTTATACTGTAAATATTCAAAAACAGCATAGCGGGTAACAATACCGTAAATACGATTTTGTTAACGGCGTGCGCAACCGACACCGTCATCAACCCGACTCTTTTTATAAAGTATCCAAGCGCGATGGTCAGGACTATCGGCATTGTCGCGTTGAGAGCGAAAAGTAAAGATTCCATAGTAATATCCTTTCGTTACGGCTAATATTCTAGCACATTTTGTTTTTGTTTGCAATATTTTAATGAAAATAAATATGAGGGAATGTTGACAAAGCTTCTGAAATCGGTTATACTAGTATAGCAACTTACCTTCCGGGTCTGCAATGGTTTCGACGGGGGCGGTAATGCATGATAAGCGTAGCGCGCCGGATAATCGCGTCAAAATGTCCAAACTTAAATAATAAACGACAACAATAAAGTTGCTATGGCTGCCTAATGGCAGTGCCGCGGCTCAATAATGCCGCCCGTACCGCGAGAGAGGACTACGGCTCCCGCCGTGCGTCAAATCAGTAGTGCACGTGAATTGAGAGTTGCTTTTGTATCAGTCACGCATTAAAAAGCTACCGGAGGAGAAGCCTGTCTGTCGGCGTCCCATAAGGGAAATTTAATAGATTGACTGTCTACGGAGAAAGTTATGTTGCGCTGTCTTCGGACACGAGTTCGATTCTCGTCAGATCCACCAATAGCAAAGGGAGCGTCCTTGTGACGCTCCCTTTGCTATTGGTGGAATCGCGAGCGAACTCGCTCGCGCTATGAGCTTTGTGCGAACAGAGCGTTAAAAAATTGCTTTGAAATACAAAGCAACGCGCGCGAATTGAGTTCGCATTCGCGCCGAAGAGCGCGTCAAGCTTGCTTGTAAGCGGCAAGGCTGCGAATATTCGCCGGAGGCGAAATTCCCGTCAGCGCACCCTCGCGGTGCTCCCTTTGCTATTGTCGGAATCTCTGTAAATTACAATTTATTACCTTAAGTTACCTTTTTCGGCGTGCTCTTTAACAATGCGGTCGGTTATTTCAAACAGCTTTTCTGACCCCAACCTTGTTTTGCTTTGACGGTTATAAACCTGCTCGAAGGTTACATTGTGAGCTCGCCAATCTCCGCCGTTGTTGCTATTATTCAAAATGAGCGGTTGAAGATTGTCCATGGCATGAGCGAATTTAGATTCAGCGGTTTCGTAGGCTTCGAACTCATCAAAGAGGGCTGTCAGCTCTTTTGCCTGTTCCTCGGGCAGAATGGAAAAAATTCTTTCCTTAGCGGCGTCCTCGCGAGCCTTTTGTGTCTTAAGCCCCTCGGCGTCATACGCGTACGTATCGCCCGCGTCAATTTCAACTATATCGTGAATCAGGCACATTAACATTACCTTTGCAATATCAACTTTCTCATTGGCATACTCCTTTAAAAGATATGCCATAACCGCCATATGCCAAGAGTGCTCGGCATCGTTTTCATTTCTGCCGTTGCCTGATAAATGGGTTTGCCTGAAAATGTTTTTTACCTTGTCTATCTCTAAAGAAAAGGCCAACTGTTTATCTATACGATTATCCATAAAAATGCCTCTGCAAATGTTTTTTATGTAAATTTTGAGGCGCGCTCGGCGCAACACCTCCGAAACTCGCATTACGTCAGTCAAGCACTACCGATTTTTTTTTGCCGTTTTTGCCCCTCGGATATTCTCTTATGCGGATAACAAAATCGAGATTGAGTGCTTCAAGCTTTCCGTCCTTTTCGACGAGAACGGCTCCGTCGGTCACTTCCTTGATTACACCCATGTATTGATGTCCGTCAAAAGAGTAAATTAAGCACTCCTTTTCAATAAATCTCTCTGCAAGCTCTTTCATTTCGGTATTACCTCCCGATTTTCTTTTTTGAATTATTTTTCTTATGAATACAGCTTTTCGCTGATTGCGGAACGTGATAAATATGATAACCCATAGCATGATTATCGGTATGTACATTGCGGGATTCATTTTAAAATCTCCTTGGAGCGATGGTTTCCATTTTTTTGAGTAAAAAACAAATTGTCGAAGCGAGCATAACTTATTGTATCACAAAAACAAGAACAAATCAAGATAAATATAATAAGTGGATTTTTGCTATTTTGCGTGTGAAAAATTGTCGACAAGTGGATTTTGCTATTCGTCGGGCGGACACGACGAATGACGCAATATACGCGCAAAGCGCGTATGCGAACCACAATCGCACGGAAGCTTTGCGATACATAGTGAAATTGTGAAGCTTTATGCGAACAAGGTGGGTAGTGCGAGGTGGTTCGAGTCAGTCCCCGCCAAATACAAAAGGACACCGCAAGGGTGTCCTATTAAGGTACAGATAAAAATTGTCGACAAGTGGATTTTGCTATTCGTCGGGCGGACACGACGAATTACGCAATATACGCGCGGAGCGCGTATGTGAACCACAATCGCACGAAAGCTTTGCGATACATAGTGAAATTGTGAAGCTTTATGCTAACAAGGTAGGTAGTGCGAGGTGGTTCGAGTCAGTCCCCGACAAATACAAAAGGACACCACAAGGGTGTCCTTTTGTATTTGGTGGAGACAAGTGGACTCGAACCACTGACCCCTTGCATGTCAAGCAAGTACTCTAACCAACTGAGCTATGCCTCCGTTTTTGCACATTTATATTATACACAAAAAAATCCGTTTGTCAATAGGGAAATAAAAGTTTGTGCATGCGTGCTTTTTGTGCTATTGACAATTAATTTTTGTAGTGATATAATTTTGCTGTAAGCATATGTATGCGCGTGAGAGGAGGGATAGATTTGAAAAGCAGATTCGGAATGAGCACTGTTTGCTTGCTGGTTTTTTTATCTCTTTTGTTTTCAAGCGCGTTTTTTGTTTTTTCGGCAGAAACCGAGGATTACTCATATCCCTCGGCAACCGCTGTAAAGGATATATATGCAGATGCCTTTCTTTCCGAGTTCGTTGGAATTTCCGACCTTACCGAAGCGGAGAGAGAATATCTGAAGCTGCAGAGCGGATTCCTTCTCTCCTATAATTCGCAGATTCCGACCTCTTACGTGTCTGTAAAATACGAAAACGACACCCTTGAGGTTTCAGCACGGGAGTATACTTATACAGCGAAAAACGGCATTGAGGTCTCATGGGTTCCTATCTCTGCAACGGTATATGACAGGACACTTGGGTTATCATATGACGGAAAAGCGGTATTTTCCGGTGTTTCGGCATCAGCCGGTGATAAAGTGATTTTTAGATACAAAACCGAGTTTACAGTCAGTGAAGAAGCCGTAAACCGTCTTGTAAATCTCTCGTATAACGACGCGCCGCGTCTTGAAGCAGAAATAAAAGAGAAGAAGGCTGCCTACGAGCGTGAGCATGCCGAATACCTGATAAATTCGGAGAAGTATAACGAGTATCTGTCGGCGCTGGCTCTCTATAAAACTTACATCTCTGAAAAGAAAATATACGACGAGCAGTATGCTGATTATCTTGAGTATACCGCGGCGCTCGAAAAATACAACTCTGATATTAGGGCATATAATGAGTATGTTATCGCAAAGGACAAATACTATCTTGACCTAGCGGAATATACTAAGTATCTTTCCTACGCGGAGCAAAATCTTGCTAAAATAGAAGCGTATGAAAAGTATACGGCAAATTTCGCCAAAGTCAAGGCGCAGCTTGATATAATCAAGTCGACGAAAACCTCCGTAACCTCTCTTGAAAGAACGGTGTACTCAGCCATAATGGGTGATACGGTTACCGCTGTTATAAACAGAAAGGGCGATATTGTAGAGGTTCTTAAAGCAGATAAAACCGCGGTGGAAACTGCAGGCGTAGCTACTGAAAATCTGCGCATTCTGCTTAAGGATTTCTTTGCAATTTCAAAGGACGATACACAAGCACAGTATAATTACTATATCACAAACTACGATGCGTTCAAGGATAATTTTGTAAATCTGTTGAAGGCTCTCGACAATCTTTATCTTACCCCCGGTGTAAGAGGCGCAATGATAGCCGAGGAAAAGCACGAAAAATACCTTATACTCGTGGCACAGCTATATTATGTTGCCAACGCCCTTTCCGACGAGCCGATAAAGAGCTACGACGGAAGCTATTATTTTGACTCAGAATATGAAATAGGCATCACCTATTCCGAGGATAAAAGGACGAGTCCGGAGACAGCGCTTGAAAACGAAAGCTTTATTACCGATACCGATAACGCCTCTCCGCTTCCCGACGGATATCCCATAGAGCCGGAGGTGCCGGAATACAGATATATGGAAGAGCCGACGATGCCCGCGCCCGTTCCTTTTCCTATAGAACCGACACCGGTCTCTGAGCCTGTTAAGCCCACGGAGGTTTTTGAGCCTGAGACTGTCGCGAATCCGGGCAATGAGCCGTCAGAGCCCGCCTTTCCTTACGAGGTCTATAAAGTTATAGAAGAGTATAACGACGGAAAAATACAAAGAAGAGTGGATTATACGGGAGCAGACGTCAAGGTGCGCCCCGAAATCCTCGTATCAAAAGCTTTTGTTGATGTCGAAGAGGTCTCGGTGACATATTACAGCCACGAGTTTGACAGTACCGAAAAGCAGAAAATTCTTTACAGTGTTATTATAGATAAAAATTCATATGCCGATTATCTCGCTGAGCCTCCGACAAAGGATGAGGATTCGGAGTTCATTTATACCCACAGCGGTTGGACTGACGGAGAGGGGAATGATGTGAATCTTATTTCGGTTGCAGAGGACCTTAAGCTGTACCCGAAATTCTCGAGGATTCAGAAGGAGTACGAAACCAAGTGGGTAATAGACGGCAGAGAATATCACGAAAACCCGGGAACACCGCCCCTTTCGAAAGAGGGCGAAATATACTATGACTTTTCCGGTTGGGAGAGGTTCAGAGACCCTGTAACCTCCGACGTTACGTACGTTGCAGTTTTTGACACGCCCCTTGTTTTGTGCGGAAATAGTGTCGCACGGGTGAGCTATAGTGACGGGTATTACGTTGCAGAGCTGAATGCTGTCTCAAGCAAAATCGACGTTGAGCGCCTTGTTCAGCGCGCAGCGGGAATCGGTGGAATAACTGTCAAAACTCTCCGCGGTGAAAAAATTTCACTTTCCTACGCAGAAACTCTTAAAATGGCTGATGCAGGAGTGTCTTTCTTGGAAATTTCCGCGGTTAAGAAATCTGACGGCTATGCATATCGGATTGCAGCTTACGGTGAAGACGGTGAGCCGCTGGCAACTGATGCGAATATAATCTTTGAGGGGCATTGCGAGGTGACCGACAGTTCCCACTTAAACGTGTATTATAATGACGAAGAGGGAAACAAAATACCCATAAGACATACCCGCGAAAATTTCGGAATCAGATTTACCGCGAATCTCGGCAAAACCTATTATGCTATGGTTGAGTATTCGCTTGTTGCCGTTCCGCTTGATGCGGTCAACATTATCCTCGGCAAATTAAATGCCGGTGCGGGTGAGGTTGTAACGGTGTCGCTCGACTTTTTGCCGGGAATAAGAATTGACCGGATTTATATAATGGATTCGAACGGAGTAAAAACTACAGTTACGGGCGCTTACTTTACTATGCCGGCTGACGATATAACAGTCGGAGTGGATTACATGGTAGAGCAGTATACCGTCACCTTTGTGTCGGACGGAAAGACTATAGTTAAGTATTTTTGCACTTACGGTGACACGGTAACCCCGCCTCTTGCGCCGAAAAAGGCTTCTAACGAAAAATATTCCTATGAATTTATCGGCTGGTCTCCCGAGGTCTCGGAAATCAAGGGCGATACGGTTTTTACGGCTCTTTACTCGACTAAGCTGTTGCCGCAAAACACCGACGATAATATGGAAATAAGCAGGGGCGTGTTGAAACTTCTCTTGCTTTTTGGAGTTGGCAGCGGCTGCTTCGTCCTTATAGTGATTCCGTCTTCCGTGATGTCGGTAATTCTCGTAAAAAGGCACAAGAAGAATCAAAATAAATAATTTTCTTTGTTTTAAATACGCAAAATAAACAAAAATAAGAACGCGTCTTTGTGTAGAGTTTTAAAAATTCACACGGGTGCGTTCTTTTTTAACAAAATATGTTGACAATTCTTCACACGGGTGCTATAATTTAATTAATAGTAATATAATATTATGTAAAAGAGGAGAAAGGTGAAAAAGTATGAGAAAAACACTCAAAACAGTCGTCGCGTTATTGCTTACGCTGGCGCTCACGTTTGGCGTTTGCTCGACTGCCGTATTCGCGATATCGGAATCCGGTGAGACGCAAAATGAGAACAGCGATACAACCAACGTTGCAATCAACACCGACTGGTGCAAAATCACGTGTGACGGAAGTGATATAACCGTCGCGCTGAACCCCACAGCCGAGGCATTGCTCGGTATTGGCGCTGATGAGATTTCTGCAGTTATAGCAACTCTTGTCGACGCTATCAAGGAAATCGTTATTGAGGACGTTAAGGCGGGCATGGGTCTTGGACAGGACGAGCCGCAAACGCCTCCCGCTACCACTCCCGACGACTCTGCGAATGAGGACGTAGAGGTTGAGGACGGTACGAATGAAGCGAATATCTGGGAGCGCGCTCTTGCAAGCTACGTAAGAACAAATTACGGCAGCACAGATGCGCAGTCCTACGTTGATTTCCTTACGGATTTGCTTGACGAAGAAAAAATGGACGACGGTGAGGACGCTCCGTTCGCTAAATTCACGTCTTATGCATTGAAGATGCTTAAGACTGTTGTTAAGAACGGCTGGGTACAGCTTGCTTCGCTTCCCACAGCTACCGAGCTTCAGACTAAAATCGGTCAAATCTTCGAAAATGAAATTGAAAAGCACGTAAGCGACGTAGTCGAGAAGGTTAAAACCAATTTGCCTTCTTACATAGACTGGCTCTGCGGTGACGATAGCGCAACCGTCCAAGCTGACGCCAAGGGACTTATAGACGGCGAGGTTGAGGCTCTTATCACCGACAAGGTTGATGCGTACATAAACAACGCATTTACCGCGGTTGACGGAGCAGATGACGTTGACGTTATCATTGCCGAGTATATGAACCGTGAAATTAAGGACAGAGTTACCGGCTGGATAGAGGGATATGCCAACGGCACAGCTATTCCCGATAACGTTAAGAAGCTTATAGACTCCGAGCTTGAGCTTTGGGTAAAGCAGCTTGCAAGCGCATACGCGGCAGGTAAAACACCCGAAAATCCCCCCGAAAATCCCAGCCCTATATTCAGCTTTGCATACAGCAAGATAGATGGCATATTGAATGCTAAAATCGATTCTTACGTAGATGATTACGTTAACCTTAAGTCTATTGATGCTTCGACACAGAAAATCATCGAGGATTGTCTTCTGAATAACGCTCCCGAAATCATTTACGAGACCTACTGGAGCCATAAGGATTCCGGTGATTCCGCATTAAATGATCCGGAGTCTGTTTGGGGCATTGTTCATAAGGAAATGAAGGCTAAGCTAATCCCTGCACTTCAGGCTCTTAAGTCAATGACCGAAGCCGAGGCAACGGATTACTTTAACACCCCCCAGAATTCCGCAACGCTGAAGGCGGACCTTGAAGCTCTTAAGACTCACGAAAACGCTGATCTTCGCGTCGACGTTAAAACCGAAGCTCTTAAAGTTATTTCAAAGGAAATTGAAAGCTACGATCAATCCAAGTGGGCATCCATATGGAATGTTTTCAGCGCTGCCGAGAAGGAAAACGCGCTTGCAAGCATCCGCGCCTCTGTAAAAAAGAAAGATGCCGGCTTCAATGCTAAAGTTGCTGATATAATCATAGCTAACTGGATAGCAGGCGAGGGCGCAACCGAAGCTGAAATCGCAGCAACTGCTGAAAATAGAAAAGATGCTGTTGCAGAGCTTGTTGCAAACGAGACTCTCTTCAATAGCGTAGTTGATGAAATCATTTACGACGCTGAGCATGACGACCGTTATAAGTCTATTATTTCAGACGAGGTACATAAGGAGCTTGGTAACGACCCGATAGCGGCTCTTCGCGCTGAAATTCTCAAATATGATGCGAATAAGATTTCAGAGCTTAAAGCGGCTATAAACGGTGCAATCAGCTTTGATTCAAACGACTTTAAAGCAAAGGCATTTGAAAAGCTTCTCCATAAAACCGAGGCTGAGGTTGAAGACATTATAAATAACACGTATATTCCCGAATTTCTTGAGAAATATACGGATACTGTTGAAGAGCTTTCTGCGCCTCCCGCAGGTGACGGTGGCGGAGACGGTGAAGAGGAAGAGGACGTAATCCTTGGACTTGAAGACCTCATACCCTTGATTATTGACATTACCGTTAATGATACCGTTCTCTTTGAAAACGGCACAGTAGACGTTGAGGTCCTTAAGAAATTTATCTTCTCGCTTCCTACCTTCGAGGACATTGCGGCTGCGACCGACGAAGAAATGCAGTATCTTTTAAGCGTGGTTATCGAAACTGATTTTGCGACCACAGCATTTACCGTTAATTTCGTAGTAGAAAGCAATCAGGAGCTTGTGAGAAAGCTTGCTAAGATAGTAGCAAACAATCGCGATTTCTATATGGATGATAACGGGGTTATCGTATTTGACCTCAACGTTCCTGAGAAATTTGCTGAGCTTGTACTTAAAGCTGCAAAATCCGACAAGCTTCCCGACGAGCTGAAGCACAAGGTCTTCGGATTGATAGCAGGCGACGTCTCCGAAGTATACGCGTTTATAAAGAACACGTCATTTGACGACCTTCTTAAGATTTTTGATTACGTAGACTTCGACGCTATTCTCGATTCCGACTTTGTTTCCGAATTTGAAAACCTTGACGGACTTACCGAGGCAGAGATAAAGGAAAAGGTAGAGCAGTACGAGGGACTTTACGAAAAGGCTATCGGACTTATCACCAAGCTTTATAATAAGCTTCCGAGTTCCGTTAAATCGAAGAATATTCTTTCTCTTTATGACGAGAACGGTGTGTTCTCTCATAAGGGTACTCATTCGGTAGACATAGAAAATTTAATTAAAGAATTTTCTCCCAGATATGCAGCTCTCATTGCATCATTTATGAGCTCTACCGAGGTTGGCGCAACCGTTGATTTGAAGGTTGAGTTTAACGGAATCAACAAAGTAGAGTACGTCATCGAAGAAACCTCTCATCTCATAGGATTCCTTCCTGCAGGCGCTGACGTTGCATATTTCGCAAACGTGACCGAGTACGGAGATATGGTAGTAACCGGTTGGGTTGACGAAAACGGTGTTGCTTGTAAGACTATGCCGGATAAGGATATAACCCTCTATGCCGTTTTGGAAGAAGTGCAGGGTGAATTTGACGGTGAGGTTAAGATTCCCGAAACTGTTACGAAGACCTACGACGGTGAAGAAACCGTTTTGTCCGCTGAGCTTGTAGGCGACGGATTTAGTGTCGAAGGCATCACCGCTGCATATAAGTGGTATAAGGATGGCGTGGAAATCAACGGCGCTATTACTAAAACTATCTCTGTGAAGAACGTTTCGGATAGCGGTAAGTATTACTGTGTAGTAACCGTTACCACAGCAGACGGAGCTTATGTTCTCACGTCCGGCGAGTGCGTAGTGACTGTGACAAAGGGCACGATTGATTTGACCGCATATTCCTGGTCACCTGCGAACTTTGTATACGACGGAACGGAAAAGACTGTTTACCTTATAGATAAGCAGGGAAATGCACTTGCATACGGTGTTATTTATGTTGTCAATGAAGATTACACAAACGTAGCTATCAACAAGGGAGATTACGTTGCTAGGGCTGTAGTCGATACCGATAACGTTGATGCTACAGGCGAAGTTGCCGATTACGAATGGGCTATTAAAGGCCTTGTCTACGACATGAGCGGTGTATCCTTTAAAGATAAATCCGTTGGATACGACGGCAATCCTCACAGTATTACAATTGAGGGTGAGCTTCCCGAGGGAGTGACTGTAAAATATAGCGGCAGTGATTACGTAGAGTGCGGCACTTATGAAATTGTTGCGACCTTTACGGGTGACCCTAACTATGAACAAATCACTCCGATGACCGCAACTCTCCGTATTCTTGACTTTATTAAGGAACACGGTTACTCCGATTCGAACGGAACGAAGCTTGTTGAAATCATTGCCAAAAACAAGGGTGTTCTTGAGACATACAAGCTCAATTTCAGAGACGTAACGTCGCAGTACCGTTATCTTGAGTCCGAGGAAGTATTCGGAATCGGTAAGGTTGGTTACGTTATCTCGGCTTACGACATTCACTTTGCCGAAAACGGTGTAAAGCAGCATGTTGAAGACGAGTTCAGCGTAAAGCTTCTTATCCCCGTAAATCTTCGCGGCTCCGAATTCACAAACAAGCTTGTTCACGTATCCGATGACGGCAAGCTTGAAGAGATAACCGCAACAGTAGAGGGCGACTATCTCGTATTTACCACAAATCATTTCTCGATATTTGCAATAGTTGAGGTTGGCGATGCACCTGTTGCCGCTGAGCCTGCAGATTACACTTGGGTTTGGATTCTCGTTGCAATCCTTCTCGTTCTTATAGTAGCTGCTGTAATAGTTCTTCTCATTATCAGAAAGAAGCGCAAGGGCGAGACTCCCGAAGAGCCTACCGCAGCTCCTGCGCCCACCCAGCCTGAGCCTCCCGTAGAGGAAGCACCCGTTGAGGAAGCACCCGTTGAGGAAGCTCCTGCCGAGGAAGCACTTGCTGAGGAAGCACCTGCTGAGGAAGCACCCGTTGAGGAAGCACCTGCTGAGGAAGCTCCTGTTGAGGAAGCTCCTGTTGAGGAAGCACCCGCTGAGGAAGCTCCTGTTGAGGAAGCACCTGCTGAGGAAGCACCTGCCGAGGAAGCACCTGCTGAGGAAGCACCTGCTGAGGAAGCACCTGCTGAGGAAGCACCTGCTGAGGAAGCTCCTGCTGAGGAAGCGCCCGTAGAGGAAGCACCTGCCGAGGAAGCTCTTGCTGAGGAAGCACCCGTTGAGGAAGCTCCTGCAGAAGAGCCTAAGGTTGTTCCCGTTCCGGTTGTTGTTCCAACCGGTGACGGTGAGGATGGAGATGCCGAGCGTATAATCAACGGTGAGGTTGTACACGTCCGTTACAGAACCTCATTTATGTCAAGACTCATTCAGGCAGAGGAGTCACTTCAGGATTACTACACAATAGTTAAGAATACTCTTCTTTCTTACGACGGAGTTAAGGCAAGAACAAGCTGGAACTTCGAGTCCTTCAACAAGGGAAGAATTCAGTGTGCAAAGCTTAACGTAAAGGGAAGTGCATTCCAGGTTTACCTTGGACTTGATCCCAAAGAATATAACGCAAACAAGTATCACTTTACCGACGTAGGCGACAAGCCTAAGCTTGACAAAGTGCCCATGCTCCTCAAGGTTAAGAGCGAGAGAGGTCTTAAGTACGTTCTTGAACTCATCGAAGAAATGATGAACAAGTTCGAAATAGCAAAAAATGAAACTCCTAACGTTGATTATCATATGCCTTATGAATCAACCGAGGCTCTTGCAGCACGCGATCTTGTAAAGATAATTCTTCCCGCGGGCGTAACGCTTGACGGTGACGAGAGCTTTATGAAGGTTGACGTTGGAGCGCTTATCGACACTGCGAACACCGAAAAGACTGAAGTTGCTTCGGAAGAAGCGAAGGAAATTTTTGCATCTGCTCCCGTTATACTTCACAAGGCAAAAGAAGTTGCAGAGGAAGAGATAGTTCACGTTGATGCGCTTCATGCTGACGAGATACTTACAGATGCAGAAGCTGAAGAAATGATTGAGGTTGTTGAAAAAGCTTCTATATACAAGACACAGCTTGAAGGAAAGCTTTGCGAGGTTAACCTCGATACTCTCTGCGAAAACTTTGAAGACGGTGACGTAGTAACCATCGACACCTTGAAGGAGAAGAAGCTTATCAGCCGTAAAGCAGGACGCGTAAAGATTCTTGCGCGCGGAGTTATGACTAAAAAGCTTACGATTTATGCTGACAAATTCTCTATTCAGGCAGTAAAAATGATTGCTCTTGCTGGCGGTCACGTTGATTTGTTTCAGTGATTAATTAAATAGCGGCTGTCATTTTAGACAGAGCAAAAAAAGAGGCTGAGTTTCGACTCAGCCTCTTAAATTATAATCCGAAGATTTGTTGCCTTGACCCTCTTCGGCTAGGTAATCAGTTAAAATAAATCCTAAAAATTTTGTTTTCTTCGTCCTTTTCCGAAGAAACGGTGTTTTTATCATTATCAAAGTAGCGGATAATTTTTTCTGCTGTTTTGACACCGCCGTTTATGCTCGCTCTGAAGAGGTTTATTTCACAAGGCTCTTCGTTTTTTAACCATGCATACGAGCCCTCACCGTCATCGTTTTTGCCAAAGAGCTCTAGCTTAAGGCGTTTTCTTTTCATAACAGTGATGACGAGAGTTCTTCCGCTTTTTATTTTTGATGAGTCCTTTGAGGAAAAAGGACCGATGCATTTTATTTCCTTTTTTGATATAGAAACTGCCCGAAACAAATAGAATACAAAAAAGATTATCAGCGCAGACAGCGCTAGCATTAGTGGGTAAAGCTTCATTAAGGTTTTTACACCGGAGTTAAACATCACGGTGGGAATAAGTAAGATTATCGGGGGAACCTCTACCCAGAACAGCATCGGTTTTGTCGATAAAAATAAAAGATTTTTCATATAGCACGTCCGAAAAAATATAGTTTAATGTAATTTTACCATATAAGTGGCGAAAAAGCAATAAACAAACGGTGAATAATTAATATCATTCTCATATGAAAGTACACGCTAAAGCGTGATGATATACAGCCCAAGGCTGATGATATGCAATAACGGTGTCCCGTTATTGATGATATACAACCTACGGTTGCTGATATACCAAGTCTGCGACTTGGATAAAAAAACACTGCGGAAAGTTCTTTCTGCAGTGTTTTTTGGAGCGGATTACGGGTAAGCGAGGTAAAAACAACTGAGTGTTGTTTTTAGCGACGCGCCCGAAGGAAATAAGGAGATAGAGGAGGGAGTTTACGAGCGACGCTTAACGACTATATTTCCGAGCCGTCGGAGAACCCCTTGGGGTGAGAGTCTAGCCGTAAGAGAATCGAACACATAAGGTTTTAAAAGATAGATTTTTCCATATGCATCACCGAAATTTTCTTAAATATCCGCATATTTCTCTAAAATTTTGGCTCGTCTATGAAAAAATCTATTCTTTTAAAACTGCTTCGCACCTTGCGGCGAATAAATTTTTTGTAGATTTTGGCGTAGCGAGTCGCAGTAAAGTACA
>JAZLAO010000080.1:0-2931 GCA_045613205.1 Eubacteriales bacterium
CCTTGATTTCTGCATTCGTCGGCAAGCTCGCGGCATATGTCGCGGCCGAAAAAGCCGTAGGTGGAATAATCGGTATACTCGCTCTTGAAAAGGCAGAATCCGTCATGGTGTTTTGTGGTAAGCACGATATACCGTATGCCCGCAGACTTTGCCGCTGCGACGAGCTCCTTTGCAAAGGTTGGCTTTGTCAGAAAATTGTTTTTTCCGAATTCCTCGTACTCGGCAATCGGAATTTCAAGAGTGTGTTGAATCCACTCGCCGATTCCGCGGCACGTCTGACCTTTAAAGCTGCCCGCCATTTCGCTGTATATACCGTAGTGAACGAACATGCCGAATCTGTCTTCGAGCATTTTTTCAAAACAGATTGCTTTGTTTTTCACGGAATTTCTCCTTTTAGATGATTTTCTGTTGATTTGCGCTATTTGTGAGCACTGTCAGCTTAAATATAAAATTTTGTATCCATATGGCTTGATGCTCAAGGTGAAGCCGACGCTTTCCATCGCTTCGGCATCGGTTACCTCACGGACATCCTCCTGAAAGGATATGGTTGCGTTTTCTATTTTTTTCGCTGATACGTTCACGGCAAACGCGAGAATTTGAGGCTTACCCGTGACGGTTGTGTATTTGTAATAGCTGATTTTAATCTTTTCACTGTCGCTTTTTGCACCGTTTTTCCAATACGGTAACCACTCGGATTTTTCTATTGGAAATTTGTCAAATATTTTCCATACGCCGCTCATAAGGTCAAGCGGGTATCCGATATCGTTTGGCCGCGGAAGTATTCCGTGAAGTATAGAACAGGATAAAGCCTGCTCAAAGGTCCATAACGGACGGTTTTCGTAAGCTATGAATTCTACGGGTACACCCATATTGCGTCCGCAATATTCTGCGCGGAAGTAGTCGGTATTAACATCCTCTGCCGTTCCCTTGTTCAATTCAAACTGCAGGTTCTCTCCCATCCATAATTGGTCAATATAGGGTAATACCGTGTAGTTTAAATAGCCCGAAGCATGAAGATTTATGTGACCGCCTCGCATCTTCATCTCTTTATAAAGGCGTTCAAACAGCCGTCTGACAGCCTTGATTGTATAAGTGCCGTGAAGCGCTCCGTCCTCATCATACCAGCCGCAGCCGTGCTCGGTGTTATGGCAGCATCTCGGCATAGCCGTGCCGTCCAGATATACTCCGTCAAAGTTATAGGTGTCCATAAGGCGCGCAATGCCGTCTACGAACAAATCGGCGTATTCACTGTTGTAGCACACCTTATGGTCGCGCTGGAAGGGAACTCTCCACCAGCCGCCAAGCATTGTGCCGTCGTTGTATCGGTAAACGACCTTTTCCTTAAGACTTGTCCACTCGGGAGATAGGGTTGAGATTTCATAGCCGAAATAGGGAAGCACCTTGATGCCTCTTTTATGGCATTCGTCAACTATGTAAGCGAGTTGCTTTGCTGTATATTCCGAAAGCTCAAACCAGTTTTGCGATTTGTTCCATTTTTCGTGAAGTATCAGCGTGTCAACCCCTTTTTCAAGGAGGCGGTCAAATCTGTTTTCGGCGGCAAAAAAGTCCATATAATTCCCTTTAATTTTTATGCCGCAGTCGATATGAAAAGCATTGTGTATATACGTATTTTTGGGAAATTTTTTGACGGGGGTCGCCATAAAGCCGAACTCGAATTCTATAGGCTTAAAGTCGGAGTATCCGCGCTTCAAATCTCCCTTCCAAGAGGTAGGGTGACTGTCCAAAAGGCGAATCCTCAATATCACCGCATCATCAGCGTGAATAATCTCCATGGCAGCGTTTTTATTCTTGGGCTGCCAGTTTTTATCGTGTTCCGCTGTCCAACCGAGTCCGCGTTCGTCATTGCCGAGCCATAATAGCGACTTGAAGGGAACAGACGCGTCTTGAGTTGGAAGCATACCGCTTGACGTGGTGGTTCCCTCCGGGATGATATTGCCATCACCGAGATAAACGTCGCTGTTGTCGAACATATGGTACATCGTTGCTATTTCTTTTTTCAGCGGAATTTCAAGCCATAGGCTGTCGAGCTTGTATGAAAGCTCACGAAGTCTATCAAGCCCGAAAATCTGCGCAACGGTTCTTCCCTTTGGCATAAGCCGCATATCAATATCTATATTTCCGTCGTATTTTACCGTGCTGCAAAAATTGATTATGAATCTTTCGGATTGCTTGCAACCGCAAATAATGCACTCCTCGTCGCTTCGCTTTTGGATGAAGCTTTCGCTTTCGTTTTCGGGATAGTTGCCGTCAAAGAGAGCCTCCTTGCCGTCCTCAATCATAACTATTCGCATGGGCCCGGATAGAAGCTCGTGTCCCTCGGATATAATTGACGTTATCATACCGTCAGCGCCAAACGTGTAGCTTTTCTCCGAAAGGATAACGGTGTGAGAGAGGTCGTCTGTTTTTATTCTTAACGGTAAAAAAGGGTTAGTTATTCTCATAATTTTTTCCTAATCGTGCATTCTGAAGTCAAGTTTTTTGGGAAGCGGATATTTTTCGTCGGCCTTTTTGATTAGGTTTTCGTCATTAATGTCATACGCCATGCCCTCTTCCTCAGCATAAAGCCTACGGTAAAGCTCGAACCAAATCTGTGAGACGGAAAGCTCTCCTTCCTTGATATCGCTCATCGTAAAATCGGGGTTTATGATTTTCGAAGCCTCTTTAAGCCGTCCGAGGTTGATAAGAGCTATCGCTTTGTAAAGACGTATTCTGCCAAGGCATTTTATTTCACCGGGGAGAGTGACGAAAATTTCAAGCCAGAGCGCATCCCCACCGTCTGCCGTAAGCTGCGCCGCAACTTCATTGCAAAGAGCGGGGCAGTTTTGTTTTAATTTAAAGGCTTCAAGGATATATTTTCTTGCCGTTTTTATGTCAAAAAGCTCGTTTTTGTAAAGCATCGAAAGGTTGCGA
>JAZLAO010000081.1:0-2547 GCA_045613205.1 Eubacteriales bacterium
TAGGCAAGAGTGAATAATCCGAACTCGTTTTAGAGAGGCGAATTTTGCGAATTACATCGGTAAAAATTCTCATAATATCCGCATATTATCTCAAATTTTAACCTCGTCCTTCGGAAAATTCGCTCTCTCGAAAATTCGTAGAACTCTGTGCCTTAATTTTAAGTTGATTTTGGTGCTTGGCTCTCGCAGCCAAGTACAAACTTTGCAAGAGAGATAAGTGCCGAAAGCGCTGAAAATTAAGGATTCAGAGCGTGTTCGGATTATTCACTCTTGCCTACAGTGATGTCGGGCAGAAAACCGAAAATTTTTCGAAAGAAAAACTATTGACTTTGCTCCGAGTATATTCTAAAATTGAGGTGGATAAAAACCGAAAGGAAACTATATATGTTAAATTTATCAATAATGCCTCTCGATACCGAGCACGTGGACGCGGTATGTGAGGATATAATCGAGCAGCAGAGAACGGGCGTGTCAACTCACGCGATGTTTATGATGAAGTTTAACCCCGAGGGAACTCCCGCGGTAAACAAGGCGGAGAAGGAATGTAAAAAATACGACCTTTTCCGTGAGAGGCTTGACAAAGCGGGCGCTAAGCACGGTGTTCTCGTTCAGGCTACTATGGGCCATATCACCCTGCCTTACGAGCCGTACCCCTTTCAGCCGTCGGTGAGTCTTATCACGGGCGAGGACAGAGTAGTTACGGCATGTCCTCTTGACCCCTCTTTCCAGGAGTATATGAAGGGGCAGATGAAAATTCTTGCCGAGCATAAGCCCGCGGTCGTTATGATAGACGACGACGTAGGACTTCTTTATAAGCCTACCAAGGGCTGTGCCTGCAAATATCATATGGCGGAATTCTGCCGCAGAGCCGGCAAAAAAATGACGCGCGAGGAGCTGTACGCTCATACGCAGGGCAAAAGCGCTGAGGATAAAAAATATACAGACCTTTATATAGAGGTTCAAAGAGATGCTTTCGTTTCCTTTGTAAAGGCTATGCGAGAGGGACTTGACGAGGTTGACCCGACGATACAGGGCATTACCTCGGGTATCTATACGCACGCCTTTCTTGAGTTTTCCGACGTTGAGTCAAGAGCCTTTGCGGGAAAGGGCAACCCCGCAATAGTCAGAATGAACGGCGGCCCTTACGGAAAGGACAGCCACAGATATTTCACGAATAATATGTTCCGCGCGGCAATACTCAAGGAAAACTGTAAGGGAAAGGTTGACGTCTTCCTTGCCGAAACCGACACCTGCCCGCAAAACAGATACAGCACTAGCGCGGCTCTATTACATTCGCATTTTACGGCATCTATTCTCGAGGGAGCCACGGGCGCAAAGCACTGGATTACAAGACTTGCCGCACACGAGCCGAACTCGGGCAAGGCATACCGCAAAAAGCTTGCGAAATACTCGAAATTCTATGAGAAGCTTTGCGAATACGCAAAGGACGTGAAGCCGTTCGGCTGTAAAATCCCCCTGACTCACGAGCAGGATTTCGGATTTGTCGCCTCCGAGGCGAGCCTAAACCTCAGCCCTTGGTCTACCTGCGTTATAGAGAGGCTCGGTTTGCCGCTCTATTTCGGTAACGACGGCCCCGGAGCCGTCTTCCTCGATGAATTTGCCGTCAACAGATTTGACGACGAAAATATAAAGAAATTTCTCACGGGTACGCTTATTCTCTCGGCTCTTGCCGCAAAGAAGCTCTCTGAGCGCGGCTTTACCGATTATATCGGCGTCGAGGTCGACGAGTGGCAAGGCGAGGTTATTACCGTCGAAAAGGTGGGCGGAGTGTCGGTCGGCAAACAATATGGGATAAAAGAGCTTAAGCCGGTGCGCGACGGGGTAGAGGAGCTTTCCGAGGTCTTACATATCAACGGCAAGGACGGCTCTCAGAATAAGCTGTTCCCCGGTGTTACCCGCTACGAAAACTCACTTGGCGGTGAGGTTATAGTTTTCGCGGGAACTCCCGATATGCCGTTCAAGTATTTCACAGCATTCTCGATGCTTAACGAAACGAGAAAGAAGCAGTTTATATCAATTCTCTCAAAGCGCGGACACCTACCCGTGTATTATCCGGGTGACGTTGACGTTTATATCCGCGCGGGATATCTTACGAACGGTGAGCTTTTCACTGCGGTATTTAACACAAGCTTCGACTCGCTCGACGAGACTCCGCTTGTATGTAAACAAAAGGTTGCAAAAATAGAGAAGCTGAATTCCAACGGTGAACGCGTGCCGTGTAAATTCATTACGGACGGAGAGCGCGTGACGGTTTTTGAAGAGGTTTTGCCTCATACCCCCTTGATTTTGTTTATTTCTTAATTTATATATTAAAAGAAATATAGGAAACAAGTCGGAAAAGCGTACGTAACCGCTTATCAGCCCGACCTTCTTCGGATATATTTAAAGGGGCTGGCGCATTTGGGCGCAATCGAAAATGACGAAAATCAAACAAAAATTCGTTTTTTTGACAAATGAGCTAAAATATATGATCTAAGGTTGAAATTCTGCGAATTTCTCCATCAAATTTTAGTCATTTTCTATCTC
>JAZLAO010000082.1:0-10533 GCA_045613205.1 Eubacteriales bacterium
TAGGTCTTAACCGATGCGGGAAGGTGAGCATCAAGCTCCTCAACAGTCCAAGGACAGTCAAGAAGGAATGTTCCGCCGGGCTTAACGTCGCTTATCATATCATACTTGTTGAGGTATGCGTTGTTGTGGCAAGCAACGAAGTCAGCTTTATTAATATAGTAAGAAGACTTGATGGGGGAATCACCGAAACGAAGGTGAGAAATGGTGATACCGGAGGTCTTCTTGGAGTCATACTGGAAGTATGCCTGAATGAACTTGTCGGTGTGGTCACCGATAATCTTAATGGAGTTCTTGTTTGCACCAACAGTACCGTCACCGCCAAGACCCCAGAACTTGCACTGAATCATATCCTGAGGAGCAGTGTCGGGAGCGGGCTTCTCCTCGAGAGAGTGACCGGTAAGGTCGTCTACGATACCAACGGTAAAGTGGTTCTTGGGAGCCTTTGCCGCAAGGTTCTCGAAGATTGCGAAGATGGAAGCGGGGGTAGTGTCCTTAGAACCGAGACCGTATCTACCGCCAACAACCTTAACGCATCTGCCAACCTCAGCAAGAGCTGCGATAGCATCGAGGTAAAGGGGCTCACCGAGAGAGCCGGGCTCCTTGGTTCTGTCAAGAACTGCAACAACCTTAGCGGTTGCGGGAATTGCCTCAGCAAACTTCTCGGCAACGAAGGGTCTGTAAAGTCTTACCTTAACAAGACCAACCTTTTCGCCCTTAGCAAGAAGGTAATCGATAACTTCCTCTGCAACGTCGCAAATGGAGCCCATAGCTACCATTACGCGCTCTGCATCGGGAGCACCGTAGTAGTTAAAGAGTTTGTAATCGGTACCGAGCTTCTCGTTAACCTTGCCCATATACTCCTCAACGATTGCGCGGAATGCATCGTAGTAGGGGTTGCAAGCCTCTCTGTGCTGGAAGAAGATATCTCCGTTCTCAGCAGAGCCGCGAAGAACAGGGTTGTTCTCGGGGTTGAGAGATCTGTTACGGAATGCCGAAACTGCATCCCAGTCAACCATCTCGGCAAGATCCTTGTAATCCCAAGCGGCAACCTTGGTGATCTCGTGAGAGGTACGGAAGCCGTCGAAGAAGTTAAGGAAAGGAACTCTACCCTTGATAGTTGCAAGGTGAGAAACAGCACCGAGGTCCATAACCTCCTGGCCGTTGGACTCTGCCATCATTGCGAAACCGGTCTGACGGCAAGCATAAACGTCGGAGTGGTCACCGAAAATGTTAAGTGCGTGGGAAGCTACGCATCTTGCGGAAACGTGAATTACGCAAGGAAGAAGCTCACCTGCAATCTTGTACATATTGGGGATCATAAGAAGAAGACCCTGAGATGCGGTGTAAGTGGTGGTAAGCGCGCCTGCAGCAAGAGAACCGTGAACGGCACCTGCAGCACCTGCCTCGGACTGCATTTCAACAACCTTTACGTTGGTTCCAACTATGTTTTTAGCGGGCTGGCCAAAAATGTTCTTGTTGGAAGCAGACCAAGTGTCAGTTACCTCAGCCATGTTGGATGAGGGAGTAATGGGGTAGATGGCAGCAACTTCTGTGAACGCGTAAGAAACGTGAGCCGCAGCAGTGTTACCATCCATAGAGATTTTCTGTCTCTCTATCATGATTGTATCCTCCGTTATAAAATATTTATTTCCAATTAGGTATTATAGCATAAAGTATTCAAAAAGTAAAGACCTTTTCAAAAAAAGCGGCTAAAATCTGTTAAATATTTAACGCGATTTTTCGAAAATATTTTCACGCGCCTCCGCGTACCCGTCGTACCCGACCGTAAGATTTATGGCTTCGATAAGCGCGTTCGCGCTCATATCGTGTGGAAATCCAAGCACCCGCGCAAGCTCCTCTCGCTTTTTTGAGGAATCGGCTCCTCCCGAAAGTCCGTCGGTGAAAAAGTCAAGTTTGGTTAACATTCTTACATCTTTCGTTGTGGTATTTTCTTGACACGCCCCACGTGATATAAAGGGTTCAATAACCTTTTCGAGCACCTCTCTCGTCATTCCCTCAACTCCGAGAAGTCCAGCCTTTGATGCCGTCTTTTTCCGTCTTTCCTTCCCCTCAATTTCGGGTATGTAAAGATGAAAAATCTTATCCTTCGGCAAAATCCCCGAAAGGTATTGCCGTATCTGCTTTCCGCCGCCGTCCGAGTCGGCAAGGACTATTATTCCCTTTTCGCCAAGCTTCTTAATCAGAGCTCTTTTTTCAGCTGAATTGAATATGCCGAAACCTCCGGTTGAGATTATCGTGGCGTCGAAAATCGAGGAAAGGGTACATTTATCGTATTTACCCTCAACTATTATAGGCAGGCTTATCTTAATTTTTTCACTCATTTTTCTTACCTTGTGATTTTTTTCTTTTCTCACACAGATCCGACAGCGGACACCCGTCACACGAGGGTGAGCGAGCCGAGCACACCTCTCTGCCGAAGAAAACTATTCTGTGGCAAAAATCCGAGCCCTCGCGCTCGTCGATAAGACCCCTCAGAATTTTTTCTATCTTCTCAGGATTTTTCTCACTCTCAGGGTACATTCCAAGCCTGCCGCAAATTCTTATACAGTGTGTGTCGCAAACCACGGCGGGTTTTCCGAATATGTCACCGAGAAGAAGATTTGCAATCTTTCTTCCGACTCCGGGGAACTCAAGAAGCTCCTCCATGGTGTCGGGAAGATTTCCACCGTATTTTGCTATAAGAAGCCTTGATGCGTCCTGAATATTTGCCGCCTTCATTCTGTAAAGTCCGCAGGGCTTGACTATTCGCTCGATTTCGGCAATATCCCCCGTTGCCATATCGAGAGCCGTGGGGAAAACTCTGAAAAGCTCTTTTGACACCTCGTTTACCCTTGCATCAGTACACTGTGCTGAAAGCCGTCCCATAACGAGAAGCTTCCACGGGTCACCGTCATATTTGAGCGCGCATTCCGCCACGGGATATATTTCCTTGAGTCGCGATACGATTTTGGAGATACGCTCCTTCTTTTCCCTTTTATTCATTTCCGAGAGCCTCGTCAATAAGCTTTTTTGTCAGCTTTAAGCCAAGTCCGACTATCGTGTCGAACTCGCCCTCGTATTTTTCGACGAATTTCGCGCCTATGCCCTGTATCGCGTAAGCTCCCGCCTTATCCATCGGCTCGCCCGTTGCGATATACTCACGAGCATCGTTCTCTGAAAGCTTCTTAAAAGTTACCGACGAAGTGTCAACGCCCGAGAAAACTCTGCCCCTATAATGAATAGCAACACCCGTATGCACGTTGTGAGTATTTTCCGAAAGGCTCATAAGGATTTTTAAGGCGTCGTCCTCATCGGCAGGCTTTCCGAGCGGCACACCGTCAAGCTCAACGAGCGTATCCGAGGAAATTATCAAAGCTTCGCCCTCAATGTCATTAGCTACGGCAGCTCCCTTTCTAACGGCTAAAATCTCAACCCCCTCGCGAGGGTGAATTCCCTTGGGGAGATTTTCGTCGGTTTCTTTGGTGATTATCTCAAATTTTTCTACTATTTTTCCAAGAAGCTCGCGCCGCCTCGGAGATTTTGATGCAAGTATAATTCTCATTATATTTCCTTTCAAACAAGTGCGGAGCGCATAGCGCGCTCAACGTCAGAATAGGTTTCAGCTCTGTTTATTTCAGCGCGTATTAAAGCCGCGCCCTTGAAGGAACGCAGATAAAGCGCAATCTGCTTTCTTGCCTCTCTTACGGCAATCCCCTCACCTTTTTCCTCTATTGCGAGAGACAGCTGCAAAAGCGCAACCTCGATTCTTTCCTCGATGCTAGGCGGTGTGAAGGTGGCACCCGACAGCGCCGCTTTGATTTCCGAGAAAACGAAGGGATTTCCTATCGCGCCCCGTCCTATCATAATACCGTCGGCACCCGTCGCGGAAAGTGCAGACAAGGCATCTTCGCCCGAGGTTATATCCCCGTTTGCAATTACGGGTATATGTAAACTTTGCTTTACTTTTTTGATTATTTCCAAGTCGGCTTTTCCCGAATACATTTGCGCACGGGTGCGGCCGTGTACCGCTACGAGCGTAGCTCCCCCTGATTCTGCGGCAAGGGCGCATTCGACGGCATTTTTCGAATTTTCGTCAACCCCCGCGCGTATTTTGACCGTTACCGGAATATCAACGTTTTCGGAAACGCTTCTGACTATTTTGTAAATCAAGTCGGGATTTTTCATAAGAGCCGAGCCCTCTCCGTTCGTGAAAACCTTTGCCACGGGGCAGCCCATATTGATATCTATTGCCACAGGGGGCACTCCGCCCTCCTCACCCCGTGCAAGAACCTCGGCGGCGCGAGCCATAATATAGGGCTCAGAGCCGAATATCTGCACTGCACACGGCCCCTCGTCTGCCATAAGACGCGCGAGCGCGTGAGTTTTCTTATCTTTATAACAAACAGCCTTTGCGCTCACCATCTCGCTTGTCGAATACTCGCTGCCGTATTTGCGGCAGACAAATCGCATAGCTCTGTCGGTGAATCCTGCCATAGGCGCAAGCATTAAACCGTATTTAATTTCGGTGCTTCCTATCTTCATATTGCCTCGTAATTTTTATATCTTAATTTATTGTAGCACATATTTTTCACAAATTCAAGTTTATATGTTGACATCTGAAAAAGAAAGTGTTAGAATGAATAAAAAATTCATTGGAGATGATGCTATGTTAATGGAAAATTTATTGAGATTCCCGGGATTTCTTGACAAGGCTTGCACCCTAAGCTACGACGACGGTGTAAAGGATGATGCGAAGCTTATCGAAATTATGAGAAAGTACGGCCTTAAAGGTACTTTCAACCTCAATTCTCAAAATCTCGTCGGCAATGCGAGATGCCATTCAGCAGAAGAGATTAAAGCTCTTTTCGGTGAGGATACCGAAATAGCTCTTCACGGCTTCCACCACCATTCGCTCGCAAAGGTTTCAATTCCGCTGGCTATGCGCGAGGTTGTTATGGACAGAGAAACTCTTGAAAAAAACTTTGGTCAGATAGTTCGCGGCATGGCATACGCAAACGGCTCCTACAACGACGAAGTTATTGAGTTGCTCCGTGGCGCGGGCATTGTTTACTCGAGAACGACGAAGGCTACCGATAGCTTTGACCTTCCCGAAAACTGGCTTGCCCTACACCCGACCTGCCATCACAATCACCCGAGGCTTTTTGAGCTTGTTGAGGAATTTTTTGCACCTCCCACGAGCAGAAGCTTCTGGGGAAAGAAGCCGAAGCTCTTCTACCTTTGGGGACACAGCTATGAGTTCCCCCAGCGTAACAACTGGGAGGTAATAGAAAAATTCGGTCAGAAAATGGCTGAGCGCGACGACGTATGGCACGCGACGAATATGGAGATTTATAAGTACGTCGAGGCGTTCAACAGACTTGTATTCTCCTCCGACCTCACCCTCGTTGAAAACCCCTCGGCAATAGACGTATATATTGTTTACAAAGATAAGAATGTACTGGTTAAAGCCGGTGAAACGGTTAAAATTTAATTTTTTAAGCAAAAAACAGCAGTGCGACCTTCCGTTTTCGGTCGCACTGCTGTTTTTATACTGTTGCTGTTTCTTTTAAAAGCGCATAGCTTTTTGCCGTATATTCGGTAACGCCGAGTACAGTTTCACCGTCTATCTGCAGAGCTATCGGCCTATCAAATTCGACCTTTATATCCTTACCGGTGAAAAGATGAAAAACGTCGGTGTGCTTGACGTGGCCGCCCTTAAATATTTTCGGGAATATCGTAAGCAGCTTCAGACGCGACTTCGAGGTTACGACCACAAGCGAGAGATTTCTTTCCTCATTAAGTCTGTCCTGCGAAGGAGTTACCATCATACCGCCTCCGAAATATCTGCCGTTCATTGATGGTGCCATCCAGACGTTTTTGTATTCGCGCGTCACACCGTCCACCGTAACCTTGGCGTTTACCGTCTTGAATTTATATAATAGTCCCTTTATCGCGATAGTCGTGTAATTAGGGGTCGCGCCCTTGTTTTTTTCGCGGTTTTTGTCACCCTCTTCACACGCCCAGCCGTCGATACCGTAGCCTATGCCGTTGATAAATTTATATTTCTGCCCCTTGACTTCGATTACGGGAAGGCGGCGGATATATTTGTTTATCTCTACAAGCTCGTCGGATTTTTCACCAGTAACGTCATTTATGAAATCGTTGCCCGTTCCCGCCGCGTAGCAGTATATTGGAAAGGAGTATTCCCTGTCCTCGACTCCGTTTATAAAATGGTTAAGCGTGCCGTCGCCGCCGACGATAACGAGTCGGTCACCCTCGGAAATTTTAGACACGTAGGCCTGTTTATCCTCAATCGACAGCGTGTCGGTCAGCTGTATATCTTCACCGGGAAAGGATTTTGATATCTTCGCTTCAATTCTTTCCCTGCCGTAATGAGAGCCGGAAGTCGTGTTATAGAGTACGTAAACCATAGGGCCTCCAAAAGTTATAGTTTTGAGCTTTTTGCGTTTTGGTTTGCTAAATAATTCCCCACTATTATACAGCATATTATTCGATTTGTCAAATATTGACGAAAGATGCAGTAAAAAACATCTTGACAAAACCGAAAAAGCCGTGTATAATACTTTCAAAGGCTTTGACCGGAAGGAGTACTGCGCGTGGCAATCGGAAGAGAGAGGGTGGCAGGTGAGAACCCTTGATGCGAGCGTAGGAAGCAGTCCGCGAGCCTCGGAGAGAACCGATTTCGGCTAAAATCCGACGGGTGCGCCCGTTACGGCGCAGAGGTCCTGCTTGGGACCTATAGAGGAGTGCATCGCGAGACGTACTTAAACTACGGTGGTATCACGAAATTATATTCGTCCGTGGCATAGTAATATGCTCACGGGCTTTTTTATTTTCAGTTTTAAGGAGAAAAGAAATGAACGTACAAATTTTAAAGCTTCTCGAAAAAAACGCAAGAATGGCAGTCGAGGACATAGCGACCGTGACCGGCCTTACGGCAGATGAGGTTTCAAGAGAAATTTCGGAGATGGAAAAGACGGGAATCATCCGCGGCTACAAGGGTGTAATAGACTGGGAAAAGGTTAACACGGGTACGGTCAGCGCGATAATTGAGCTTAAGGTAACGCCGAAAGCCGAGCTCGGCTTTGAGGATGTTGCGGCAAGGATAGCAAAATACCCAGCCGTTGAATCGGTTTCGCTTATGTCTGGCGCTTGCGACCTTACCGTAGTCGTCACGGGTAAGACCTTCCAAGAGGTTTCCGCCTTCGTCGCAAAGGAGCTTGCAATAATAGATTCGGTAACCTCGACCGCAACGCAGTTCATTATGAGAAGGTATAAGGAATTCGGCGTTGAGCTTATAGATAACGAAGATGACGGAAGGGGCACGTTCCTCTTATGATAGACTACACAAAGATTCTTTCGGAAACGGTAGTCGGCATTAAACCCTCGGGAATCAGAAAGTTTTTCGATATTGCAAGCACTATGGAGGGCGTAATTTCCCTCGGTGTCGGTGAGCCGGATTTCAGAACGCCCTGGCAGATACGGAGCGCGGGCATTCATTCGCTCGAGCGCGGCAGAACCAAATACAGCGCGAACCGCGGACTTGAAGAATTAAGGCAGGAAATAGCGAAATACGTCGAGAGAAAATACTCGGTTTCCTATTCACCCGCAAGCGATATTCTCGTTACCGTAGGCGGCAGCGAGGCAATCGACGCGGCAGTGCGCGCGGTAGTAAACCCCGGTGACGAGGTGATAATTCCACAGCCGAGCTACGTTTGCTACGAGCCGATAACAAGGCTTGCAGGCGGTGTCCCTGTTATAATAAACACTAAAGCCGAGAACGACTTTAAAATAACACCCGCCGAGCTTCTCTCAGCAATAACCGATAAAACCAAAGCGCTCATTCTCCCCTACCCGTGCAACCCCACGGGCGCAATAATGGAAAAGGAAGACCTTGAAGCTATCGCTGAGGTTTTGCGCGACAAAAACATCATAGTTATCTCCGACGAGATATACGCAGAGCTGACTTTTGGTGCTACGCACGTCTCGATTGCAAGCATTGATGGAATGGCTGAGCGAACACTTCTTATCAACGGCTTTTCAAAAACCTTTTCAATGACGGGCTGGCGTCTCGGCTACGTTTGCGGCCCAGCTCCCATTCTGAAGCAAATCACAAAGATACATCAATTTGCAATAATGTGCGCGCCCACAACTTCTCAATACGCGGCTATCGAAGCTCTGCGCTCCTGTGATGCCGACGTTGAGAGAATGAAAGAGGAATACGATATGCGCCGCAAAATTATCGTCAAGGGCTTCTCCGACCTCGGACTTGAGTGCCGCGAGCCCAAGGGCGCGTTTTACGCATTCCCATCGATAAAATCAACCGGCATGACAAGTGACGAGTTCTGCGAAAAGCTCCTCTACTCAAAGCGCGTCGCAATAGTTCCCGGCACAGCCTTCGGAGATAGCGGTGAGGGCTTCGTCAGAGCCTCCTACTGCTACTCGGTTGAGCATATTAAAGAAGCTCTTTCAAGAATCGGCGAGTTTCTTAGTGAAATAAAATAAAACAAAAATGCGAGGTATAGTTTTTTAGCTACACCTCGCTTTTAAGTTTTGCGTTTTTATTTTTTGTTTTTTGAATTTGTCTATACTTTTATAGAATAGGAAACGGTCAATATTGCTTCGCTTCAGATTAGTTATATACAGCAACAATACGACACGCCCCTGTAGCTTGTGAGCTTATCTCCCCAGCCCGAAGAATAACCGTAGTTATAGGTTGACGTAGGAGAAGTTGGCGTTGTTCCGGCAGCAGTAAGAGCATAGGTCTTCTTGCTCGTTATATTTCCGGCATTATCGTAGGTGTAAACGTAGGTTTTATTAAGAAGTCCGTTGTCCTCGCGTATGAGCTGACAGAGGTCAAAAGGAGGCAAAACTATAACTATAGTTAAATTGATGTAATTTAGAGTTGTCATTTTGCCTCCTTCGAGAAAGTTTTGAAAAAATTCATGCCCCCTATTTCTAGACGGACGGTTTTTAATGCGTTTTCGATGTTTTGAATTTACTGATATAATCTTGGATTTTCAAATATAAGGCCTCTTTCTCCGCATCTTGAATAGCTATTGCAATGACAAGGTCATTATCTGCATTAATATAAAATTGACTTTGAGAATTTTTAATTGTTTTTCTCAACTTTTTCTCGCTGATATCGCAGTTGGAAATATAAATAAAGTTGTGATAACCTCGGTGTCCTACAATCGTCACGTTGTCAACAATACCCATGCAATTAAATTCATTCCATGGTAACATAACAATTCCTTTATTGGTTTTGTTTTTTATTCCTTTGCTGCTCACTACAAGCGAGTAGTTTTTGTATGTTAAAAAGTAATACAGTGTCATTATCAAACATACTGTAAAAAATAAAATAAGAACACCGCAGCAAACTGCTTTGATTATATCTACTCTGTTAGTGAACATATCGACAAAATATACAACCAATACAGTTTGAACGATAATATAAAGAACAAAAAACACCACGATTGTTCCCACATCAATATACTGCCCTAATCTGAGATTGTCATCTTCATCAACTGTATAAAAATCCCCAAGTTTTATTTCCTCTTTATAGTATGTCACTTCGCTCACCACCCGTGTGCAGCTTTGGATAGAGTTGAAAAAGGTGTGGAATTTCTAATTCCATCTACTACGGCAGGAAACAGACCTGATAATCCGTCAGCCCAAGATATACCACCCAAGCGCATATGCTCTTTGTTAAATTGAGTAGAATATTTAGATGCCTTTCTAACCACTGTACTTGTAAGCCCTGTCAGCATCATATTGTTCATTGCAGTATACATAATCTCCTCATCCGAGTATTCTGATTGTTTGCCTTGTATTCTATTTACTACGTTGCGTCCGCCCATTCCCACGATAGTGGAAACCGCACTGCCAACAACATCACCAATAATTTTTGAACCTGGTATAATACTGCCTACCGCACCGCCTATTGCAGCACCGGCGTAACTAGTCCAATCGCTGAAAGACCATTCGCCATTGATAGCAGAAGATACTAGATCACTCGTAAGCTGGCTTAACGCACCAATAGCTGCCCCAGCTATGATATTCCAAAACTCACCGCCATCATCTCTACGCATAACTGGGTTGTTATCACAGTAAGCGTAAAGGTTTTTGTCTGTCAGCGCGTTGGGGGTTGCGCAAACTACGTCTGCGGCATCGGGGGAAATAAATCTACCGGTATTAGCATCATAGTATCTTGTTCCGAGATAGTACAGCCCAAGGTCAACATCGTAGTAGTAACCCCTATATCTGAACGGATTCTTTGTTGCTGTGGTTGAAGCGCCGCCGTTATGGTAGGTTACCGTAGTATTACCCCATGCATCGTAGGTGTAGGAAACTATCTTGCTTCCGCTTGCGCTGTTATATACGGCAACTACAGGACAAGCCCCTGTCCATTCGTGTGTCGTATGACTTCGCCTCGGTGAATCTCGGCTCGTCCTACTCGCACTCGGTGGACTTCGCTTCACAAAAACGATTATTAATCGTTTTTCGCTAGCT
>JAZLAO010000083.1:0-4433 GCA_045613205.1 Eubacteriales bacterium
AACCGCGCCTTATACGACTCCGAGGGTGAAATTTACGACATTGTAGCAGGTTCATTTTTCATCTGCTCTGCTCCCTCGGATAGTGAAAACTTCGAAAGCATCGAGAACGAGAAACTACCATTTTTGATGAAACGCTTTGGAACTATTGAGTATTATTTATAAAAAATCGACCGCCTAAAAAGGCGGTCTTTTTTCGCCTCACTCTGCCACGCTTAAGGCGGCAAGCTCGGCTTTACATTTTCTTTTTTGTTTCAGATAGCGTCGCAGCTTTGCACGGCAAACGGGCGACCGTTCGCCTCGGCAGTTATCCCTTCTTTTTTGTTTTAGCTCCGCTAAAAATTCCGCCGAGCACACTCGGCGGAATACTCGGTGAATTTCATTGTTTCGTATGACACAATGAAATTTTCGATATGTGCAAGATACGCTTACGTCGGACAAAAAAGTCCTGTAAGCCATCTTGCCAACCTAAAAAGGAGAAGATCTCCGCACCTCGACACGACGCGACGAGGCACGAAGTTTCCCCTTTTGGTTGGGTTCTGAAGGGGGCTTGCGTTGCCCCCTTCCCCCTCGCTTTTTCGGTGGACATCGTGTCCACCTTGCAACTTCTTCTCAACTTGAGAAGAAGTTGAGCTTGAGAAAAATTCAATTTTTGAAGCTTGAATTTTTCTCATTTTGTTTCAGATAGCGGAGCAAATTTTAACGTCAAAAAGTAGTAACGTTCAAATTTGAACCACTAAAACCGAGCCTAAAAATCAAGTCTCGGTTCTCTTGTTTCAGATCTTTCGGCGGACACGATGTCCACCTTTCAACTTCGTCTCAGATTGTCCACCTTGTAACCTTGTTTGGTGGACATCGTGTCCACCAAACAAAAAATCCGAGCTTACGCCCGGCATAAAATTTTGAAATTTATTTTTAAAAAGGTATTGACTTTTTTGCACAATGTGCATATAATAATATTATAGAATACAATGAGGTATAAAATGAATTTTAAAGAACTTCGTAAACTTTCGGGAATGACTTTAGCTGAGTTTGCAAAATATTTTGAAATATCCTACCGAACGGTAGCAAGTTGGGAATCAGGAGAACGTAACTGTCAAACTCACCTATTGAAGCTTATGGAATACAAATTAAAAAAAGAAGGTATCATAGACAATGAAGAAAATAACTAAAATTTTAGCATTCACTCTTGCGCTCATAACTCTCGCTCTGAGCTGCACTTCCTGCGGTAATCTTTTCATCAGCGATGAAGAAAAACAGGAAATGGCGTGGGATATAGAAAATTATTCAACAGTTGAATGGTATCATAGAACAACCAATGATAAAGCAAAAATTGTCGGAGCCGGTCAATCGTATGTAAAAGATAAACCTCTTAATGTAAAATGCATTACTTACTACGATGAAATGACTGTTACCTTTACTGTAAATCATTTTGTTGGATCGCTTCATAATTATAAAAATAATATGCCTTGGGAAAACATACTTGAATTCCAATTACCATATAAAATAAAATCTGTAGAATCAACCTCTGCGGCTGATACTGTTATTTCAAAAGATAGAAAAACTGTTACTCTTAAATATTCACACGAAGGCAAAGAACTTTGGGGTGCAAATAAAATATATTACGATATAAATGATCAAATAACTATAAAATATAAAAAATAACATTTCTCTCAACACTTGACAAACCTTTTGTCAAGTGCTATAATAGAAAAGCAAAATAAAAAAGCACCCGAAACGAGTGCTTTTATTAAACCCGAATTAAGAACGTTGGGGAACGTTTTTAATTCGCCTCATCCACCGTGAGCGCGGTAGGACAAGACTTGGTTTGGTATATACATACCACTTGATAGTGGTATTATATCATAGTAAAAAAAGTTTGTCAAGCGTTGCGGTGTAAAATCGTAACGCTTTTTTTAATTTAATATTACTGATATGCTTTATCCATAAAAACAGTATCTCTGAAAATCCTTTAAAAAAACAGCCGGCATAAAATGCCAACTGTTTCTTGGTGGGGGATGGTGGATTCGGACCACCGAAGTCAGTGACAACAGATTTACAGTTTTAATACCAAATAATTTATGGATATAGGCATAACGCTTATATCCGTTTTTTTATATTTTCAACCGTTGCCGTAAAAGCTCCACATCTGAATGAACGTAATATTTTGCGGTAACCGCAACCGAGGAATGACCGAGATATTTTGATACCGCATAAAGATCTCCGGTTTTCTCATAAAGCAACGTTCCGCGAGTATGCCGCAATTCGTGCGGAGATAACCTCTTTAAGCATATTCCCTCACGCTGCATATCCGCAAAAAACTTATTATATCTATTCTTGGTGTAATTTGCAGGTGTCATTAACTTTCTGCCGGTATTTATTATATACCCACTCTGCCCTTTTCCGTACAGATATAAATATTCGCAAAAAGCATCGGATAAAGGTAATTCTCTGATACTTGATTTGCTTTTTGGAACGTCTATCAAAGCTCCGCCTTTTACGGTTACACAAGCTTTATTTATTTTTACACTTTTTAAATCAAATCGTATATCTTCCCACGTTAAAGCCAACATTTCACTACAACGTAAACCGAGCTCGGCTAAAAGCAGAATAGACAAACCGTATCTATGCGTTTTTGCAAACTCCTCTATTATCTCAATTTCTTCTTGGCTGTATACCCGCTTTGCTTTTTTGGGTACCTTGGATTTGATTTTTATTTTCGGTAACGGTGTAAGCTTCGCCCCGGCATAAGCAGCCTCACTAAATATACCGTCTATTACAATTTGACATTTATGCAGCGTGGAATCGGAATAATGCTCTGAGAGCTCCAAAAACATTTTAGAGGTAAATTCTCTATCGATTTCTCCCAAAGTTATATCTTCCATTCTTGGAAGTAATATTTTTTCTACCGTTCGCTCATAGCTTTCGGAATATGTATTAGCCTTTACCTCTAATTGCTTCACAGATAGCCAAATTCGTGCAGCATCTTCAAAGCGTGTAGTTTCATTCATTCTCATAATAAAATCCTCCTTTGGTGAATTTTATTATACCATATCTAAAAAACAAAAGGCAACGCCTTTGTTTACTCGGCGCGGGTCGCTACCGTTGACGTTTTCTTTCTTTTTGCGTCTATGCCGAGGCTTTCCCTTGGAGCTCTCTGCTCTGAGGGAAAGTATATATAAATAAAAAAGGAAGATAATCAAAAACAAAAAAGAAAGGAAAAACAAATGAAAACAATCTCTTTTATCAACATCAAAGGCGGTGTTGCAAAAACAACGTCGGCAATCGCCTTTGCCACGCTGCTTACTCACGAGCACGGAAAGCGTGTTGTAGTTCTCGATTGCGACAAGCAAGGAAACGCAACCACAGCTCTTATTAAAAGTACCGAAATATCGAAGCTTACTACCGCAGATCTTCTGCTCGATAAAAATGTCGATATTCACGATGCAATTATTAGTACCGAATACGGAATAGATCTTATTCCTGCGGACTTCAATCTGCTTGAAGCTAACAGAAAAGTGCTTTTTGAAACAACGTCGCGCGAGCTTCGACTAAAGCGGCAGCTTGAGCGAATATCCCAAGAATACGATTACTGTATCATAGATTGCCCCCCGGACGTAAACATAGGCGTTACCAATGCGCTTGCAGCTTCCGACTACGTGCTTATTCCGATTCGCGCCGACAGCTACGGCTTTAATGGTTTAAACTACACCTTTGATGCGGTTCAAGAAGCTAAAGAAATAAATCCCGATCTCAAGATAGCAGGATGCTTTCTCACAATGCTACAATCAAACACCTTGCTTGCAATAGCGGCAAGAGCCTCGCTCTCGCAAGTCGGAGAGTATGAAATGAGCTCATACATAAGAAATAGCACAAAGGTCGGAGAGAGCACCTTTGCAGATCCGCTTATTATATCAGCTCCGAGATCCTCAGTAGCCGAGGACTACCGAGCACTACTCAATGAGTTTTTAGAAAGGACAAAAGATAATGGCTAAATTCGACGTTAATGCTGCCGCCTCTGCGGTTAAGGTTAATACCCAAGGAAGCGGCAAGGCATACATAAGAGAAATGCTTGACACGTCAAGCCGTGTCGTTAAGAAAATCCCTATAGATCTGATCGACGATTTTGACGGACACCCATTTTCAGTTAAGGACGACGAGGATATGCAGCTTCTCGTTGACAGTATTAAGCAAAACGGAGTTATTACGCCGATCGAGGTCAGAGAAAAGGACGGCGGACGTTATGAAATAATTTCGGGACACCGTCGGCGCAGAGCTTGTCAGATAGCCGAGATCTCCGAGATCCCTGCTATCATAGAAGAGCTTACCGACGAGGAAGCAACCATACGAATGGTTGACGCAAATCTGCAACGTGAGAAGATCCTGCCTTCCGAAAAAGCCTTTGCTTACAAAATGAAGCTTGAGGCTCTGAGGAA
>JAZLAO010000084.1:0-10801 GCA_045613205.1 Eubacteriales bacterium
CCGTTGGTGAGGGGTTCTTTGAAATTTGCTCTTATATAGGCTGTGGCTTCCAGAATTATTTTGTTATTCGGCAAAGAGCGATTTTTACCGTGCAGTATTTCAAGTATCAGCGAGCGAAGCAACGATGAGGTAAGTTGCTCGGAATACTCCCCGCCCTCGCGCGATATTTCAATAGCTTTCACAAGGTAGTCAAGAAGATTGCCCGCCTCCTCCACCAAAAAAGGCGAAAGAAACAAAGGCTCGTCTATCTCTTTTTGCGAGGGTTGCAGAAGCGCCTCGTCATAGTTTTCGGTATACACCGGGCGAAGCACCCCTGATTTCTCATATCCGTCGGTAAAGTCGAAATTTACCGTTATAAATTGCATCGGTTCAGAGGGGCTTGACTTTACGTGATATCGAATTCCCGAAGGATAGTATAGCAGGGTGTCGGGGGTGAGGGAAAGCTCACCGCCCTCAAGAAGAATTTTTCCCCTGCCGGAGAGGACGTAGAGGAAACGGCAATCGTAAGCTACCGTGTGCCTTTTGTTCGGCAGACTCGACGTGCGGCTTATAAATCTTAAATAAGGCGAGAAATTTTTCATAAAAACCCCAAAAATATTTGTTTTAGACAGATTTTTCTTTGCTATGTACATTGATTATATCACAGAAAGAGTGTACAATGCAAGTAGTAATTTACTGTTTTCTGAATTCTTAACGGAGGTTTTATGGTCATTCTTTCTAACATATTCGGCTTGCTTGGAATAGCCAGCACAGTCGTAATATACCAACAAAAGAGCCGTATCGGACTGCTCGTCAGCAAACTTGTATCCGACGTTATATGGTTTTTTCAATACGCGCTTATCGGTGCGTGGTCGGGCGCGGCAATATCAATAATTGCCATAATACGCGAGCTTATATTCATAAATCGACAAAAAAAGTGGGCGCGTTCACCGTTTTGGCTTGTGCTCTTCCTCGTACTTTCCGTGCTCAGCGGTGTCGTGACCTGGAAAAATATTTATTCAATCTTCCCCTGCATAGCCTCGGCTCTTGCGGTTATAGGTTTCTGGATAGGCAAGCCTAAGCTCTCGCGCTTCCTTTCCTACCCTATCTCGGGCTGTATGCTTACTTATGCTATATCACACACGGCATATATGGCTATTATTAACGAGCTTCTCACTATAGTCTCATCAATAGTCGGAAATATCCGCCACGATTTCAAAAAAAATCCTACTCCGAAAAAGTCGGAGAGCAAAAATTCCAAAGAAATAAAAACGGAGGTAATCTGATATGTCATTACCAAGCCTTAATCCCATAAAGCAAGAGAAAGGTATGCTTCAGATAGTTCACGACTTTGAGTTCGTGGCGCTGAATCTCGGTGTGGGGTATACCGAAATAAGAGATATGAACCGTGAGGAAAAATACGAATACGTATGCTCCCGTGTCAAAAAGCTCAAGGACAGAGGCTACGGCGGCATTGTCATGAACTCGGATTTCAAAAACTATCTTGAGTGCGGCGACGATATTGCTTTCTTTGCGAAAATTTCCGAATATGCAAAAAGCCTCGGACTTTCAGTGTGGCTCTACGACGAGCAGTATTATCCCTCGGGCTCGGCAGGCGCGCACACGCTGAAAGGTCATCCCGAACTTGAAACGCTCGGACTTTGCGAGGTTGTTAAGGAGAGAGCGACCGACGGCCGCACACCAATCCGCGTAGCATCTCCATACGGTCACTCCGAGCTAAAATATGCCGTTGCGATACCGATTACGAACGGAATATACGACTATGACAACGCTCTTGTCGTTTCGGATGAGCGCGACCTTTCAGGCGGACTTGCGGCATATCTTCCCGAAGGTGAGTGGTGTGTCAGATGCTATTTTTACCGCGCGATATACGAGCATTCCCCCTACGCCCAGGCTCTTCGCGCATCGAGAAGAACGGTAAACGTCTTTGATAAGCGCACTATGGACCGCTTCTTTGAGGTCACCTTTGAGTCGGGATATATTAAGCACTGCAAGGGAAAACTCGGTGACACCGTTGATGCCGTTTTCACAGATGAGCCCCACTACCCTACCTGCGCTCCACATACCGAAAAGATGATTGCAAAAAGCAAATATCCCTCCCACTCGGTAAAAGAGGAAGAGGATATCGACGTAGTTGTTTATCCATATATTATCTGGACGGAAGATTTGCCCGAAAGATATCTCAAATCTTACGGTGAAGACCTCGTACCGCTTCTGCCGCATCTCTTTCTGGAAACCGAAAAATCGAAAGAAATCCGCGCAAAATTTTACACGCTTACCTCCAAAATGATGCGTGAGGGCTTCGTGATTAACTACCGCGAGAGGCTGGATAAAGAGGGTGTTATGCTCTCGGGCCACTATTACTTTGAAGAGAGTCCGGATTTTCACCCGATATACTTCGGCGATATTATCGACCATCTCTCAAACTTTTCCATTCCCGGATGCGATAATCTGATGTCAGAGCCGGACGCGCTTCGTTACTGCATCGCCTGCAAGTTCGCCTCATCGGCTTCCCATCTTGCAAATAAGCCATACACAATGATTGAGGCGTCGAATATGCGTGACAGTGACCAGAATATAACTCTCGAAAGGCTCAAAGGCGCAGTATCCATGATGTTTGCCCACGGCATAAACATCATTACTTCGTATTACGGAGAGGATATTTTACCCGCACCCGAAATGTCGAAATTTGCCGACTACGTATCAAAGCTTTCGAGTATATTCGACGGCGGAAAATACAAAATCGACACTCTGCTCTACTATCCCTATGAACAGATTTGCGCCCTCTCCGAGCCTCTTTCTAAAGACAAATTTCACTCGAAGTTCCACGACACTACGGGCATTGTCGAATGCGCTAAGATTTTAATGGGCGCTCAAGTCCTCTTCGATATCACAAACAAGGATTTCCTCTTGAAATCTACTGTTTCTTCGGGTGAACTCTTGCTCGAGGACGGCAGGCGTGTCACGCGTCTTGTGCTTCCGAGCATAAAATGGGCAGACACCGAGCTTTCGGAATTTCTCGCCAAAGCGAACAGAAAAGGCGTACAAATTCTCACATTTGACGGCAATAGCATAAACGGACTCGACTTCACCCCCGAGAAAATGGAGGTTGAAAATTTCGGCAAAAAGGAAATTGCGCTTACCGAAAGCAACCCGTATATCCTCACAATGCAAAGAGAGTTTTCGGACTACGATATCTTTATGCTGGTAAATTCAAGCGAAGCCCAAGTGCACAGCACAGTGAAGATAGCCGATGTCGGCAACAGCTACGCGCTCATTGACCTTGACAGTTATTCAGCAACACCCGTAAATCCCGAAATCAAGGGAGAAAAAGCTCTCTTCGACGTCGATTTCGCGCCACTCGAAGCGAAATTGATTATGCGATATAAAGCGACAAGTTGCCAATAATACAAAAACATAGGGACTGCTTCATTTAGGCATAGGCAAGAGTGAATAATACAAAAACATAACCGAGGTACTGCATAAAACAATACCTCGGCATTTTTATTCGGTTATTACTAAAGAATGATTAGTGAGCGATGCACTTCTCGGAATCCTTATCAAAGATGTGGATTCTCGAAGGATCGATAGCAACGGTGATATTGTCACCTGCCTGAGCTCTGGAGCGAGAGGAAACTCTTGCGATAATGTTCTTACCGTTGGTTGCATCCTCCATTCCCTCAAAGCCGAGGTAAAGGTAGATTTCAGCACCCATAAGCTCGGTAACGTCAACGTTAACCTTCATTGTGGTATCAGCGAGAGTCTGGAGATACATGGGCTCGTCGTGAATTGCCTCGGGACGAATACCGAAGATAACCTCCTGGTCGATATACTCCTTAAGAGCGGGGTTGTTCGACTTGTCAGCGGGAAGCTTAATTTCGGTAGTACCGAGAGTAGCGTAAAGGTCATTGTCGTGCTTTACAAGCTTACCGTTGATGAAGTTCATCTGAGGAGTTCCTATGAAGCCTGCAACGAAGAGGTTGCAAGGAGTGTCGTAAAGGTTCTGAGGAGTGTCAACCTGCTGGATAAGACCGTCTCTCATAACAACGATACGGGAAGCCATCGTCATAGCTTCGACCTGGTCGTGAGTAACGTAAATGAAGGTGGTCTCAACCTTCTTATGAAGCTTGGTAAGCTCGGTTCTCATGCTCGCACGAAGCTTAGCGTCAAGGTTTGAAAGCGGCTCGTCAAGAAGGAATACCTTGGGGTTACGAACTATCGCACGGCCAAGCGCAACTCTCTGCTTCTGACCACCCGAAAGAGCCTTGGGACGACGCTCGAGAAGGTGGCTGATGTCAAGGATTCTTGCAGCCTCTTCAACGCGGCGCTTAATCTCTTCCTTCGGAACCTTACGGAGCTTAAGACCGAATGCCATGTTATCAAAAACGGTCATGTGAGGATAAAGAGCGTAGTTCTGGAAAACCATCGCGATATCTCTGTCCTTAGGAGCGATATCGTTAACGTATCTGTCGCCTATGTAGAGCTCGCCCTCGGAAATCTCCTCAAGACCTGCTATCATACGAAGCGTGGTGGATTTACCGCAACCCGAAGGACCAACGAAGATAAGGAATTCCTTATCCTTGATTTCAAGGTTGAAGTCGGATACGGCTACAACGCCGCCGGGGTATTTCTTGTAAATGTGTCTGAGTGAAAGACCTGCCATTTTAAAAAATCTCCTATTTATAAATTTTATTTTTTAACGATAACATTCTACCATAGATATTGCAACATTAAAAGAGGCATTTTACCGATTTTTATTCTCGCTTTTTGTCATTTTTCAACAATAAATATGCCGTTTTATACTGCAAATTGATGACGAAGACGCACAAATTCTAATTTATTAGAAACTTGGCTTCAATCCACCTGAACTTTATAACCGACTTTGCCGTTGTCTTCGTCCTCATATAATCGAGGATAAGTCTGTTTTTTCAATCGATTACATTTTCTCTCGTAAACAAAGGCGAATCAAAAAAATCTCTCAAGCTGATTCCAAGCCCCTCGCAAAGTTCATATATTATTCTTACGTTTACACCGTCGTTATTCATATTCTTGAGGTCGCTTATGGTGGACTGCGAAACTCCGCTCTTGATAAATAAAGCGTACGCTGTCATTTTCTTTTCCTCGAGCAGCGCTGTAAGCCTTTTTGATATTGCCTCTTTCAGTTTCATTATATATAACCGCCTTTACTAAATATCCGCGTAGTAATTATATATAATTTTCGACTCTTTTTACTTGTTTTATGTTTAGTACTTGACTTATGCGAAGCACAATGGTATAATTTAGACATCGGAATAAAAAGCATTTTTTAGAAAACAAAAGCCAATGTCACCACAAGGTCAGAGTGATATTGGCTTTTTATCTGATATTTTTAAAATTTTATTCGTCGAAATCCCTGAACTGCTCGCCTTTTTTGGTTTCAGCTCTGAACCATTTGTCAAAGTGTGTAAAGGCTGCCGCGTGGTCGTACCATCTCTCAAATTCAAGCTCGCGTCTTCCGCACTCGGCGCGCATGCGCTCGTATTTTTCAAGCGCCAAAGCATCGTCGCCAACGCATTTCGAGATAAGGGCATCAGCAAACATCTCGGCATAATCCGCGTGGAACTCCAGAAGCCTTACGGATACCGTTCTTACGCGGTAATCGGAATTATAATGCTCGGCTATGAGCTTGCGTCCCTCGGCTACTACGTCCTTGACGGACTTAAGGTCGTCGAGCTTTTCGGGATTATACCACTCGGATCTACCCGTGCCGATATTCGCTTCTGAGGAAAAATACTCGTGACCGAAGGTATTACCCAGCTTTTCAAGGTAATCGGCGAATTTGCGCCAATCATCACCGAATGCCGTCCTGAAATAATCTTCCTTAATTTCATCTGCTGACAGCGATGAATCGTAAAGCGTTCTCGCATAGGTGTAGAATACAAGTCCCGTCGGGAAGAAGCACCTTTGCGAGCCGTCCTCAATAACACCGTGAATATTGTTTTCACCGTAGAATTTAACGTCATCGTTAACTATTTTCGCAAGCGAGATGCCGCCCATATCGTAGTAGAAGTGCCTGTAAAAATGATACTCGTATGCAAGATTTGCGCCCTTCCATACCTTCATCCAGTTTTTGAGATGCCAAACGGTTTCGGAGGTAGTCATAGGAGCGTTATCGTTTCTCTTATACGGTGGCGCTTCAGTGACAATCTCATTCTTTGAGAGAGGAATCGAAAATCTTCTTCCCGAGGGAGCGAAGAGCAATGCAAATCTATCGGGATTTTTAAGAGTTACGGTTTCCGGCGCGAATGCGGTTTCGCGGTAGGCAATAAACACTACACGGGTGTCAAGCTTTCTTTTCGCAAGCTCCTCGTCAATCTCATTGAGCCACATTGCGTAATAATCGGTGGGTATCTTCTTTTTACACTCGTCGCACTCACAGTGATTATTTCTGTCGTCGGCAAGCCATACGTGAAGATAATCGGAGTTGGAATGCGCCATTGCGTAATCCGCAACGAACCTTGCCGCTATGCTTCTCGCCTCGGGGTTTGACATACAGAACTGCGTGCAGGTGCCGAATCTCAACACGGCGCGCTTGCCGCCCGTCTTGGCGCAAAGCGCAAGAAACCGTTTCTCTTCATCGCTAAAGCTCGCGTTAAGCAGGTCCGCGCCAATTCTCATATCGGCATCAATTCCAAAGGGTTGAGTCGTCCAGCCGTGACCTATATCGTGGAACATAAGTCCTCGGCGCGCAATCTCCGACTCGCACTGACGCTTCCACTGCAAGACCTGGGTTCTGCTTACGGGCTCAGGCGTGCGGTTCATAGTATTTTGCGCGTGATTATAATAGTTTTGATAATATGCCAGAGGGGTAAAGAACTCAATCATAAAAATATTCATTCCGACCTTGGCAACGAAATCAATTGCATCAAGCATATCCGACTGATATTCCGAGCCCTCGTTGCACCATCCGCGATAACGTGAGGTCGGCTTGTAACGGTATTTTACAGGAACAATATCATGCATTGGAATAAATTCGCCGTCAACACCCGGCATAAGCCAGCGGCAACCGTTCCGGCGAAGATATTCGTAAACCGAAAGAAGAACGCTTCGAGGGTTGTCACCCGCGATTATTCCGCCCTCTGCATCGGTATCTATATAGAGAATATCGTCAAGCTCGGGCTCCTTGGCATCGGATACGTCAAGTCCGAAATCCTGCATAAGTCCAAGACGGAAACCGTCTTTTGCGCACGGGTCGTATTTGATTTCGATATTGCCGCATTCGGGCATCATCATTCGAAGGTATTTCCGAAGCTCCTCGGCGGCATAATCCACCGCAGAAAATGAAGATATTTTGTTGATTTTAAACATAGCAGCCTCACTTTCATAGAAAACGAAAATTAAAACTTCGCCCTGTGTTTTGGGCGTTATTCTACCACGATTTTACCACAAAAATATTTGCAAGTAAAGAACGAAATGCATTATAGCAGCATAACTTCAAAGTTATGCTCACCCAATCGTCACACATTCCGTCTTACTGAAACAAATTCACGTTAGGTATTTTACTGCTTTTTAAATTTATTAAGTTTGCCGCATTTGCTGTAGCTGTGAGTGCAGGTCTTAAGAGATGCACCGCCGACGGAAAAATGGAACTGTTTTTGCATTTTTGAGGAGTTTTTTTGCATTTTTTTAAAACCTATTGACAGCCGATAACTGCGAGTATATAATACAGGTGAGGAGCGTTTTTACAACGCAATAATGTTATCGGAGAGAAAAAATGACACGCGTAATATTAAGCTTTGACACAGAGGACTATATCAATCCAATTGCAGTTGAGGGTATAGTCAGAACCTCACGCCTTCTGAGAAAATACGGCATACGCGGCTGCTACAACGTCGTAGCAAAGCTTGCCGAGGCGCTTGTAAAATGGGAAAGACAGGATGCAATAGAGGAGCTTCGCCATCACGAAATTGAAACTCACTCCTACAAGCACTCTATGCACCCAACAATCAACGAATATACCGATATTGAGGACTTTGAGAGGGCAAAAAGTCTTTTCCTTGAGGAAGAGGTTAAAGCTGTCTCTATAATAAAAGAGATTCTCGGAACGGACGAGGTCGTAGCGGCATGCCCTCCCGGCGCTTCGGTATCCTACGTTGCTCATTACGGATATGCCGATATGGGAATAAAGACCTACGACGGTGACCTTTTAATTGATGCAAAGCGCTCCCGCCCCATATTCTATGGCAACGTTGCCGCACTTAATTACGACAAAATGCTCGATAAATTCCTGATAGAATCCTCTCATGAGGATATAGATGCTTTACTTGAAAGAATAGCCGATAAAAAAGACGTCTTTATTTTCTACCACCACCCGCAAAAAGCATACGTCTCCCAGCACCCTGATATCGTTAACTGCATAATGCCGGATAACGAGAGCGAATGGAAGCTGTCGGAACGCATCCCCGAAGAATCAACCGAAAAGTTCTATGAGAACTTCGAGTATCTCATTCAGAAGCTCCTTGCAGACAATAGATTCAAATTCACGACCTACAAGGAAATCGAAGAGGAATACTGCAACGGTAAGAGATACATAACAATGAAGGAGATTCCCGAAATCAAGCGTCAGCTTGAGGAATATTTCTTCCCCGTCACAACTCCGGATTCCTATTGCATAACCGACGTTCTCTTTGCCGCCCGCGACCTTCTGTTAGGAAAAGAGAAGCACGAATGCGGTTACGTGTACGGTTTTCTTAACACGCCCTACGGCATAACTGAAAAGGTTACTCTTACAAAGGACGACGTAATTACCTCTGCATATCAGATAAAAGACTATTTCCTTCCCGAAAAAATATACGTAAGAGATTTCGCAATCGGCCCTCGCGACTGGCTTTTTGCGGCCCTCAAGGTGCTGACGGGTGAGGAGAGCTTTGAGATTTTGCCCGGTGACTTCCAGATTGACATGGACCAGTTTCCGAAAATGCGCGACCTTAATCTTAAAAAGATGTGGATTGAGCTTGAAAGCTTTGAGGATAAATACCTCAGCGAAAGAGGCAGACTCCAAAGCTGGACATACCGTCTTCCTAAGAATACCGACAGGAAAATTTTCTAATTAAACAACAAAAAACCTGCTAAATAAAGTCAATAGGTATTTAGAAAAAATCTAAAATATTTGTGAGCTTAAAAAGAGCGCAAAACAGGATGGCGGTTAGATCTATGGATTTAATCGCCATTTTGTATCAAAATTAGGGTTTAAGTGAGAATTTCTTTAACTTTTCCGTAGTAAATGCGCAAAAATTTGTTGAGTCCGGCAATCATAGCTTCCGTACAAGCTTTCCCCTCAAAACGTTTCTTTTGAATGAAGTCGAAAACGGGATCATCTTTTGGTTGGTGCTTAATTAACGATTGCATAATCTCAAAACCGACCTTACGTAGATAACTGTTTCCTCTTTTTGAAATATGTCTTTCGGTTGCATTAAAGGTACCAGATTGGTAAGGTGGTGCATCAATTCCAGCATAAGCAACTAAGGAATGTTTGTTTTTAAACCTTCTAACATCACCAATCTCAGCAATTATCATCGGTGTAAGCACTTCTCCGACGCAAGAAAAAGAATTTACTAAAGAAAATTCGGGTAAAGTCTTGGCAAGAGCATTCATTTGTGCTAAAATAGATATGCGGGAACTTTCAATTTCGTGGAGTACCCGAATAATTTCTTCCACAACAATTTTAGTAGAGTTGGTGTTTGGAAGGACAGGGATACCGCTTTGAGCTAGAGCAAATATGTCCTTTGCTTTACGTTCGTGCAAGCCGCGGTATCCTTGTTTTTTTGCCCAGTTGCAATAGTTGGTTATGAATCGCTTTTCTCCCATAGAGCAAATGTTTTCAAAGTGAACGTACTTAGCAACGAAATTAGTTAATTTTCTGTTTTCTCTAACATTTTGCAGTAGATTTTGTATGCCGGGCATTACTTGGTCGAGTATTGTAGATAAATTTGTCTTAGCTTTAACCAACAACGCCGTTGTTCTATGGTATTGTCTGGAGAGCATTTGCAGCTCCTTGTATACCGTATCTAATGGAGATGAGGGAATAAGTTCGCTCCAATATGTAATACCGTATGAAGCAATTCTAATTGCATCAATGCGGTCTGTCTTAGCTTTTCTAATGTTCTGAGAACAGTATTTTTTCATTCTCAAAGCATTTACTGTCGAAACGAATACTCCGTTATCCACTAAAAACTTAACAACAGGAAAATGGTAGTGTCCCGTATCTTCGAGAACTACACGCACTTCTTCATCGGAAGATTTTATGCACCCAACCAAAGCTGCAAGATCTGTCTTGTTGTGCATCACATCATATGGCGTTTTTACGACCTCGCCGCCCGGTTTCAAAAAACACACTGTGCTTTTTTCTTTAGCAACATCAATCCCTACGCTGATCATTTGTTTTTCCTTTCTCTTTTTTTGTTTTGCTTTGCAACGTTTCCGCTAAAACTTATTACGATTCATTTTGGTGAGTGACGCGAACGCGATTTTGAAGGGGTGGGCGCGCCCACCCCTTCAAAAACGGAACAACCTGCTTAATCGAATCTTTATAACAAGAATGCGGCTGACAGTTTTTATTACGAACGCGAAGTTCTAAGGGGCTGCCGTCAGACCGTTGCACTCCCATTATAACAAAAATAAGCACAACTCTCAATCCACTTCAAATGAATTGTGTTGTGCTTATATTGTACCAAAGAGGCTGTCTCATTAAGAATTCTATAAAATCAAGGCAAAAGCCGATAAAAATCAGCCTCAAATACGAACTTGGCGAATTCTTAATGAG
>JAZLAO010000085.1:0-11598 GCA_045613205.1 Eubacteriales bacterium
TTGAGACGAAGTCGCAACAAGGCACACCGTGCCAAGCGCAAAAGTGCTTAAGCGTACAAAGAGTATCTCAGATTTTCGCTCCAAATCCCCCTATCCCCCTTAACGCATTCGAGGGTAGCTCAAGTTTTTGCAACTTGAGCTACCCTCATTCGCACGTATTTTTATTGTGTTCGACTCTCTTGCCTAACGTTTTCGCGGATTCATTTTCAGCATCGGTTTTTCGAAGAGCTGTTTTTCAAGACTTTTCACCCTAATAGCCTGCAATTTCAAGCTGTTTTGTTTGTTTTTTGCCATTTTGAGTGTATTTGCTCTTTTCTGGTTATGGCTAATAAATCAGCCTGAGGGGAAGCGTATATACGTCAGTTAATCTTAAGGATGACTACGCCCGAAAGGTTGTCAGCGCCGCCGATTGCCAGATAATTTCCGTTGGGGCTTGCCGACATCGTCGTTGCATTGAAGATGCAAACGTTCCGTTTGTTTTTCGCCTCTATTCTTGGAATATATCCGAGCTGAACTATGCCGGTTTCCTCGGTATACCTAAACATATTGGTCATACCGCGCTCGTAGCCCGCAACGCCCCATACCGCCTCACCGGCCTTAACGAGCGATTTGATTTTGCCGCAAGGCGTGGCTGCGCCCAGGCTTTTGACTTTGCCGTCCTTTACCGATGCGAGCATCATATCCTTTGTACCGACGATTACCGTGCCGTCCTCCATTTCGACAGAAGCCGAGGGAAGAGCGAGATACTGTCTGCCCGCCATAGCGGGTAGTGTGATGCCATCAGGAAGAGATGCCTTGAGTTCATCGGCATAAGATGCTTTGGCGGTGGTTAGCGTCTGAGTATTGGTTGAAATATTAAAATCAACCTTGAAATGCTTTTCGGTTCCGCAATAAATCGAGAGGCTTTCGTTATCCTTCCACTCTATTTTGTTGACACGTGTGTTCTCTCGTCCTACCGCTTCCCAATAGCTTACAGCATATGTTTTGGGATAATCCATAATACAGGGGTTGGTTTTATGGAACTCAAATATTTTCTTTACCTCTGCATGCCTTTTGTTATAGCACTCGACTATCATATCAAGAAGATCATTCTTCGGGTAGTATTTGTGGCAGGATGCGGGGAATACCGCGTAGTTTATAAAATCATGGGACGGGATACGTTCCTCTGTATCGGCGGCAGCGAGAAATTCCTTAATGTCGATTGCCATGATTCCGCAATAAAGGGAATCGCCATTGGCATGGTTTCCGTCGGAAATGTATATAACGTCGTCGTGAATGTTAAACTCTGCCGTAACTACTATCGAGCGGGTTTTAGAGCCTATAATACCAAGGTCGCGCGGCTTCTTTCCGTTCTTGAAATCCCACATATAAAGGCGTGAGCACCACTCGAAAAGTCTTCCGTCAGCCTTTACGTAACCCATGCAAGAATACCAAAGTCTTCCTTGTGAGTCGAAATCCATACCGTAGGCATTGAAGAAAGCCTCTCCCTCGGGGTGAAGCTCATTTACGTCGGGGGTAATTTTGCCGAGGTCGCAAACCTCGTGCGTTGTCAAATTGAAGGTATAGAGATTTTGCGAACGGTACGGCAAGCTGCAAGGGCCCGTAACTATGTAAAGAAGTCCGTCGCGCTCTCTCATATGGCGCATAAGACCGGGAACTTCAGCGTCGAGGTATTCTATATCGCGCGTGTCGGAATTGTATCTGAATATTTTACCCGAATAGGTAGAGCCGTAGATGTGTCCGTCCGAGCAGAGAAGAGTGCGGCTCGTCGCGACGTCCGAAACCTGACCGAGACATCGGTGCTCGCCCGTATTTACGTTGTAAACGTAGCCGAGCCCCTGCATCCAGGTGGTGCAGAAATAATCCCCCGTCTTTTTACAGTAGGTACCGCCGTAGGTCGTGTCAAAGGGGGAAATCACGCCCTTGCCCTCGACAACACCGGTGTCGGGGTCGTATATAAGAATCGTAGAGCCTGCATATCCCTCCCATTGATGGTTTGCATACTCGTAGGGAAGCCACGAGGGGTGATTCGGTGATGGGGAGGTCGTGTGGGTCGTGGTAATAATTCTTCCGTCGGGAAGAAAGTCCATAGCCGTGTGAAATTTTGAGGTGCGCGGCGTTTCTTCTCGCTCTATAATCTTATCTTCAAGGTTAAAATGCTTGATAAGCTTTTTGTTTACCTTATCGTATTCATAAAGCCTTGCATACTCGGAATACTGGCTCTCTCCGCAAGCAGAGAAGAAGACCCTTCCGTCATCGCGGATTGCCATATCCCATACGGCGTTGCTCCTCGGGCACTCCTCGCACAGAAGGTGCACGACACCCGTCTGGGGTATAAGGTTAAAATATTCCTTTGGCGCTTCGGCGAATACTTTGAAGCGTTCACTCATAATTTTTTATCCTCCTGTTTCGTCAAGCTTTTTCCATTCGGTATTTTGCAGGTGTTTTTCCTACTTGACTCTTGAATATCTTGTAAAATTGGTTTTTGTTCGTGTAGCCTACGGCGAGGATAATTTCGTCGACGGTGAGCGAGGTTGTCGCCAAAAGGGTGCACGCGTGCTCGATTCTTTTCGAGGTGATGTATTCCTTGACGGTTTGTCCGTAATATTCCTTAAATAGCTTCGAAAAATAAGATGGCGAATACAGGCTTCTTTTCGCTATGTCTGAAATCGAAAGGCTTTCGGAAAGGTTTGAGTTTATGTACTCGACTATTTTCGGAAAGGTTTTATAGACGTCGCTTATCCAGAGTTTATCCTTGTCATTTTGAATGTTTCTGAGAATTTTGACGAGAAGCGCGCGAAAGGTCACGTCCAGCATAACGTCAAAGGCGGTGTTTTTTTGAGTAAATTCTTCGTAAATCGCAGAGAAAAGATGCTCAAGCTCGGGAAGCTCGCTCCCTCTGAAATGAAGAATAGGGGAATTTATATCGTCGTCAATATCGGGTTCATCGAACAAGAAGGGAAAAAAGAAGGGTGCAAGCGACGGGTCCGACGAAAGAATTGATAAAATATACTCCTTACGTACAGCGAGAAAATAAAATGAAATAAGGTTTTCGGAGGAGTGGGAATGCGCCATATTACTGTTTAAAACCACAAGGTCGCCGCGCTCAACCTCAAAGCCCCGTCCGTTTATTACGTGGTGTGATTTACCGCTCGTGATAAATGAGAATTCGATGAATTCATGGGAATGCAGGTCGACACAGTGCTCGATATCCACGTGTTTTGTAACGCAAATGTTTTGGTTTGAATTTTTGAAAATCTCGGAATCTTTACATATTTTCATTTGAAACACCTCGAGTTTATTATAACAACTTGCATTTTACTTTTCAATGGCAAAAATATGAAAAATGTATCATTTTTAATTCTTTTACGCCCGGTTTGTCCGATTGACAGAAAAGGGCTGAGCCGCCGGCATAAAAAGCCTTTGACTCAACCCTTTAAAATTTTAGTTGTGTTTTAATTAAAATTATAATTTTTTTACCATTTAGAGTATATCTGCTTTCTGCTCCAGCCCGACTTTTCGTAGTCGCCGCCTATAGGCATAACCTTGCGCAGAAGCGCCGCGGTGCGCGGACGGGTGTTTACCATATTGAAGGTGCGCGTGTCAGTGTATCCGCCTATCGCCATAAAGACGACGTAGGGAATACCCGAGGAGAGCGTGTGCCAGGTCGTGTGCATAAAGCCGAAAAGCGACTCGCCCTTAACGGTTTCAACTGCCGCGTCTATCTGCGGCTTTCCCTCGTCCCAGGGGCAGAGTATACAGTCAAAGCCCGCGTTCTTGAAAACCAGCGCGGTCTCGACGGGGGCCTCCACTGCCCTGTATTGCCAATCGGCAATTATGACGTTTTTGTCAATATGCTCAAGGAAATATCTCTCAACCTCGGGAGTAGGCGCGTTGCAGGTATATTTGGATTTGGGGTTATAATGCTTGTATTTGTATAAGAACATATCTCCCCACACGAAAATCCGCCTGCCGACCGAGTTCATCTCGGAGTTGATTTCGTTAATGTAATCCGAGAGGAATTTCAGGTTTTCCTCGGTAAATTCGAAGTTGTACGCCTCGTCGCAGCCGATGTGGAAATACGAGCCCTCACCGCAAAGCTCCATAAGCTCTTGACGGATTTTTGCGAGCAGCTTTTTGACTTTGGGCTTTCTTATATCCCAGCACCAGCCGTCATCGAAAAAATAGGTCTGAAGCGCGGGATTTTGGTCGAGCACTACGTGCTTTCCGTGCATAACGCGGCCTGCCGATGCGTGCCCCCAGTGGTTGAACATCGGAATTATCTCAAGTCCGAGCTCGCGCGCTTCCTTGATTATGGGCGCGACCTCTTCCTTTTTGAAAGCGTGTCCCCAAGCAAGCTCCTTCATACAGTCGTATTTTAACATTCCCCAAAATTCAAGCACGACGTGGGTATATTTAAGAGCTGCGCAGAATCTTACGAAGCGCCGAAGCTCCCAAAGCTCAGTTTCGGGGAATATGCAGAAATGCACCATTCTGTTTTTGATTTCAGCGCTCTCCTTTATCTCACAGCATTCCGCAAGCACCGCGTTTTTTTCACCGTCGTCGGTAGCGGAAAAGCGGTCAATAAGGGTCATAAATCCTCGTTTAAGCTCCTCCTCGCTCTTGGCAAAAACGCATATTCCCTCGGGCGTGATATTTATGGTATAGCTATCACCGTCAAGCGCGAGCTTTTCTGCTTTGCCGACCGAAAATATCAGCTCGGGGCTCTCTTCGATTTCAAGCGACGAGTAGGTGTAAGTAAAATTATGCCAAAATTCCTTTATAATTTCTGTTGAAAGGCAGCCGTGCGCCTTGGCGCATAGGTTTCCCGAGAATATAAAGCTTTCGCTTGTTTTTAAAGCGTTGCTATTATTAAAAATCATAAAATCACCTTTGTTTTCAGCGTTCCTTGTGCACGAGCGGACACTCGATTACACAGCGGTGAACGGTTGTGGGACGGTAGGAGAGTATTCTGTCGGCTTTTTTCATTGCATCCGCAAGGTTTTCCTCGGTTATTTTTTCGGGAACGGCAAAATTACTGTCGGAGCCTGTGTATTTGTGGCCCTCCTCGCCGCAGAGCGCGTACTTTTTCGACCAGTCGCATGCCATGCCGTCGGTGGGAATCCACTTGTAATTTCTGCCGCAAAGCTCGATACGTGTCATATTTGCCATGCGAAGAGCGTTAGCGGGGCAAGCCTTTACGCACTTATCGCAGTTTTCGCAGCACTCGAACGAGCCTATGTTCTTTGCCTTGACTACCTCGTCAAGCGGCGCGTCGGTAACGATAGCTATGAAATCCTGGCTGAAGCCGTGCTCCTCGGTATAGCACATTCCGTTGACGGTAAGCCTTCCGAGTCCTGCCTCAACCGCTTCAAGCTGGTTGCAAAACGCATCGGGAAGCGCGCCTCTCGGTGTTCCCATATCGCCGCCGATACCCATGAGGTTGTAGGTCGCAACAGCTCGGTAGCCCTTACCCTCAAGATATTTTTCAACCTTGTAGGATGCGTATGCAAGCTCGAAGGTGGTTTCGTACTTCGAGTACATATACGGTCCAACCGCGAATGCCGGGGGCTTGATAGTCATTTTCTGTACGATTTCGGGGTAGTGAATACCCATAATTATTACGTTTTTCGCGCCTTTGAGATGGTCCTCGGTTTTGTATATTTTTCTTTCGTAGCTCTTGACGTCGGGCTCAAAGATGTGGAATCTCGGAGTCTTTGAAGCCATATCGATAATAGCCTCGCCCTGCTTTATGGGAATGAGCTTTTCAGCAAGCTTATCCATACGAGATGCGGGGACTATCGCGTAAAGCTCGCTTCCTTCGTTTTCCATAATACGACAGAGGTTTTCGGTCATAGAGAGCTTGAGGTTGTCGAGCGGCTCGTTAAGACCGTAGTATTCGTATCTTGAAAGGGGCGCGTTCGTAAGAAGAACCTCGGTGAGAGTGATTTCGTCATCCTTTTTGGTAATTCCCGCAGCGCGAAGATATGCGTCGGTATCTACCTCGGGGCTGTTCAGAGTTTTATAGCCGTAATCGTCTATAATTCTCGCCGCGTCAAGACGGGCGAAGCCCGAGAAGTGCGCAAGCGCTGTCTGCTCGGCGCTGATAGTGCCGAAGTTTTCGTTTCCGTAGCCGTTGCGGGCGTTGATTTTATCTCCCTGAGCCTGCGCCGATTTCTTACACGAAAGAGTCATAACGACAGCGCCGTTCGCATATTCGTACGCCTTATTTCCGGAAAGCTCGCTGACGGTTTTCTTATCAAGGAAAACTACGTTATCCACGCTGTATTTCGTTACGAAATCGACGACGTCATCGTAAAGCTTTCTGTGAACGGGAAGCTCGAGATTTGCGACCGAGTGCTTTTTGCGCATAGGCGCTGAGGTGTGCTCGCCGCCGTCAGAGCGAAGATGCTTCGGCAGACAGTATTTTACGCAGCAGCCCATCTCTCCGCCGCGCATACCGTATTTGTCAACGTGCTCGAGGATAACCTGCTCGTCAACAACGTCGGGTATATCAAGGTCAAGGTCGAGGTCGAAATGCTCGGCCCAAGCGCAGCGCCAGAGGTTCTTGTTGGCAAACTTAAACACCTTGTCCTCAACTTCAATCGTCTTAACACCGTTACATTCCTTTCTGTAAGCGTCGGTGGGGCAGTGCTTTATGCACTCACCGCACATATCGCAGAGCTTTACCTCGTCGTACATGGGTGTGGGGCAGAGGGGCGCGTTTGTGATTATCGAGATAAATCTGTTTCGCGGGCCGTATTCCGCGGACATTGTAAGCCCGTGCCAGCCGAGCTGACCGAGTCCCGCGCAGGTAGCCGCGTATATATGCGACATATCGGGCGCAAAGGTTGCGGTAAGGCTTTCGAACGGGCGGTATCTCCATATGTTTGATGCCGCAATCGGAACCGCCTCGTATCCAAGGCTGTCAAGGTAACGGGCAACCCTGAACGCTATGTAGTCAAGCTTCAGGTTCATAACGTACTGTATGGAATACGGGCCTATAATCTGCGGATGCTCCTCACCGCCGAGCTCGATAGCTTCGTCAAGGTGGTGAATAGCGCAAACGACGACGTTCGTTGCCGTCGGCAAAATGCCCTGCGGACTCATCATAATAGGCGCGTTCTTGAAGCGCGAAATAGGAGCTATACCGACGAGGTCCGCGCCTATCGAATACGCGCACTCTTTGACTTTAGACGTGAGATTTCTGTTCATTTCTTCCTCCGAAAAATGTTATTACGTGTCCATTATAAAATAAAATATCCGGATTCGCAATAAAAATTATGCTCAAAATAGTGGACTTTTCGCTCACAAGGTGCTATAATAAAATCAAACGAGAGAATCGGAGCAAAAGTAAAATGATTTACGATTTTGACGAGCTTTCCTTTCAAGTGCTCGGAGTATTGAAAATCGAGCATCCAAAGGGATTTTTTAAGGTAAAGGGCAGACCCTACTCGGCTCTCTCATACAGAGTCTCGGGAACTGCGGATTTCTGCTTTAACGGAGAGCGGATGACGTCAAACCCGGGCGACGTCTTTTTTATCCCCGAGGGTACGCCATACGACGTTCTTTATTCCGGTGGGGAAATGATTGTCGTTCATCTTATTGATTGCAACTATCACCTGGCGGAAAATATAGCGGTGAGCAACAGCGCCTACGTTGCGGATAGGTTTTCCGCCTTGCTTTCGGATTGGGAGCGCAGCCGCTCGGTTTATAAAACCAAGGCTACCGTTTACAGCCTTATGCAGTATATGCGCGAGGCAAAGTCAAAAAGCCTCAATTCACCTCTCGCCGATATGGCAAAGGAGATCATCGACGGAAACTATCAGAACTCGGACTTTAATATTACAATACTTGCGGAAATGCTTTATACAAGCGCCTCGACCCTCAGGCGAAAATTCGGGGAGCGGTTTGGCATCTCGCCGAAGCAATATCTTCTCAAGGTTCGACTCGATACGGCAATTTCGCTTCTCTCCGAGGGCTTTTTTCAGGTGAACGAGGTCGCGAAGAAATGTGGCTTTGACGACGAGCGTTACTTTTCGCGCATAGTGAAGCTTCACTTCGACAAAACACCGTCCCAAATTTCAAAAACGTCATATATGTAACTAAATTTCGTAAGGATAAAAATGATGAATTATACAGAGTATGTCGAAAGACTAGATAAAAATTTGAAATCAAATGCTGTAATAGCCGAAAAAGACTGCGTTTTTCGCGATATAAGAGCGTTTGACGAGTTCGATATTTACGGACTCGTAAATCCCAAAACTACAGATGAATTCCACCGCGTTCCGCTTGACGTATGTGATAAAATCGGCGCGGGTATGCAATATTTCGGCAGAAATACCGCGGGCGGAAGAGTGAGATTTTCGACAAACTCGAAATACGTCGCCTTGCGCGTTAAAATGCCCGAGATTCACCTTAGAAATATGAACTACGCGGGCAGCGCGGGCTTTGACCTTTATATAGACGGGGAAAAGGACAGCAAGTTTTATAAGATGTTCATTCCGCCCTTTGAGTTTGACGGTGAGTGGCAGGGAATTATCTATCTTCCGGGCGGCAGAAAGAATAGAAATCTCACAATCTGCTTCCCGCTTTATTCCCTTGTCGAAAAGGTTGAGATAGGACTTCAAAAGACCGCGGCTCTCGGTCACGGAAAAGAGTACACCTATAAGAAGCCAATAGTTTTCTATGGCGGCTCTCACGTTCAGGGCGCTTCGGCAAATAAGCCCGGAAACGCCGTGTCGCATTTCGTTTCCCGTCATTTTGATGCCGATTTCATTAACCTCGGTTTTTCGGGCAACGCGCTTGGTGAGGTGGAGATGGCGAAGTTTATCGGAAGCATTGACGCGTCGCTTTTGGTTATGGAATACGACCACAACGCGCCTACGGTTGAGCATCTTAAGAAAACGCACTATCCCTTCTATGAAACCGTGCGCCGTATGCGCCCCGATATGCCGATAATTATGGTCAGCAAGCACGACTATTACATCTGCTCCTATTACGTAAAATCTCAAAAGGAAAACGTCGAGAGGCGCAAAACCGTAATCGAAAGCTATGAAAGAGCGCTTGCCGCAGGTGACAAAAACGTATATTTTATTGACGGCAAGGACCTATTAAAAGGGCCTAACCGCGAGGACTGCACCGTAGACGGCACGCATCCCACCGACCTCGGATTTTATCGCATTGCATGGAAATTCATAAAATTCATTGAGAAAAACAAGCTATTGAAATAATCTCTTTCAAGATACAAAAATTCCTATGTCGACAGCGCGGTATTCTTAACGGACAAATCAAAATGCCTGATTTTACGTATGAGCGATGTCAAAACCAATTAAAAGAAAAACGGAGAATCGAAATGAATATAATTTATCGCGAAGCAACGGGGGCAGATGCCAAAGCACTTCTTTTACATATTAATACAGTGGGTGCGGAAACCGACTATCTTTCTTACGGCAAGGATACATTCTGTATATCTCCCGAAAAGGAAGCGAAATTCATCGACAGATTTGCGAAAAGCAAAACCGACGTAATGTTCGTTGCCGAGTGTGACGGGAAAATAGTTGGTAATGCAATCGTGGAGCGTAATCGCATAGCAAGATATTCTCACCGCGCCGAAATATCAATTACCGTTCTCCGCGAATTTTGGGGGCAGGGTATAGGGACTCGGCTTATGCAAATGATGATTGATTTTGCAAAAGAAACGGGCATAGAAATACTGTACCTAGAAGCGCGGAGTGATAATGAACGCGCAATATCGCTTTATGAAAAATTCGGTTTTGTCAGCGTAGGAATATATAAAAATTTCTTTAAAATCGAAGGAAAATACCACGATGCCAACTTGATGACTTTGAGCATCTAGTTTTCACTTGACATTTTATTCCTTTTAGTATATAATCTGTTTATATTCAAATGAGGTAATTTTATGATTTTAAAGGGATATATTTTCAGTGTTTTATATGCGTGCCTCTGTCTTTTGATTGCGCTTCTGGCTTATAAAGCGGGCGTTCCTAAGAAATATTCGCGCAAATTCGTACATATTTTCGTGGGAGCAGAGTGGATAATACTTTCATATTATATGAAGGTAAGCTATCATTTCCTTGTAGTATGCCTCGTGTTTACCGCCATTCTGGCGTTGGCGCACTTTAAAAAGCTTATGCCGATGATATCCTCGGAAAACGATAACGCGCCGGGCACGGTTTATTACGGTGTCGCTATGTCTGTTATGGCGGCTATCTGCCTTTTCGTTCCGGATATGCTTCTGCCGTTTGGCATAGGTGTCTTTTGCACTTCTCTCGGCGACGGATTTGCGGGTGTTTTCGGTCAGCTCATAAAGAAGCATAACCCCAAAGTGTATAAGAACAAATCACTTTTCGGCAGTCTTGCAAATTTGATTTTTTCAACCGCTTCCGCTTTCATTATTTCTTCGGTTTACGGCATGGGGCTTAAACTCTGGCAGTGCGTAATGATAGGTCTTTTTGCCGTCGGACTTGAGCTTATAACCGTCTTCGGACTTGATAACATAACTATAACCCTCGGTTGCGCATTTCTTGCCTATGCCTTCCTGCAGTTTCCTATCATCAATTTATATATAATTCCGATAGTGCTCACCCCTCTGATTATTGCCGCGGTGGTGGAGAAAAGGGTGCTCACAGCGTGGGGACTCGTTCTTGCATTAATGCTTGATGCCGTCGTTTCCTTGACTCTCGGCAATTTCGGACTCGTTATGCTTGCCGCCTTCCTTTTCGGAAGCGTCCTCATTGATAAAATCAAAAAAAGACGTAAATTTGCCGATACCGTAACGAAAAAAGGCGAGTGCAGAGATACAGTTCAGGTATTGGCAAACGGTCTTATTCCCATGCTTATGGCGCTTCTTTATTCAGGAACGGGGAATTTTGCTTTTGTTGTTGGATATATAGCGGCTCTCTCAGAAGATTTTGCGGATACTGCAGCTTCGGGAATCGGTGTTTTTTCCAAAAACGTGGTAGATATAGTTAGAATGAAGAAAATCAAGCCCGGCTTAAGCGGAGGCGTTTCGCTCATTGGTACGTTAGCTTCACTTATCGGGGCGGCATTGATTGCGCTTGTTCCTTTTCCTTTTGGCATGAGAGATGGACTCATATATATAATTACTGTAGGCTCTGCTTTTACAGGCGTGGTTTTTGATAGCCTTCTCGGCTCGCTTTTGCAGGTTAAGTATAAATGCTCGGTTTGCGGTGAGCTCACCGAAAGAGAAGTTCATTGCAAAAAAATAACTAAAAAGTATAGCGGTTTTGAGTTTTTTGATAACGACGTCGTGAATCTGTTGTCAAGTCTTTTTGCCTCGGTTATGGCTATCGCTCTATTCTTAATTTTTAACTGATATAGGGTGAAAAAAGTCAAAAAAATATTTTTTTTCGAAAATCCTCTTGACAACTGAGAAATGATGTAGTATAATAGACAAGCTGACCGCGAGCGGTTAGCACTTGGTCATTGAAAATTGAACAACAAGAAATTCTTTTTTAAGCACTGAAAAGTGCAGAGGAATCTCGTTAAAACACATTGAGAAAGAATACTCAAGAAGTAAGAAGAAGCTAAGACAAATATAGCTCTAAATAAGGT
>JAZLAO010000086.1:0-18318 GCA_045613205.1 Eubacteriales bacterium
GCCTCTTTAAATTCAAGCTCGGCAAGCTCGCGCAGGTCAGAATCAAGAGAAGAGTCGCGCATCATATCGTCCGACTCCCTCATTTCCTTTTCCGCAAGCTTAAATTCTCTGAATTTTTCTATAACAGGCTCAAGGCTCTTATATTCCTTTATGAGCCTTGAGTATTCTCTGCTGTTTGATATTACCTCGGGGAGCGTTATCATCTGCTCTATTTCCCGATATCTGTCCTCTGCCCTTTCAAGCTTTTCCTTCAACATCTATTCTTCCACCTTTATTTATTTGCAGTGAAAGAAAATACTACTTTACAAAAGCAACAAAAGCCTCGTGAGTCGAGTAAAGGTCTGCCTTGGATATAACCTCGTAGGGTGCGTGCATCGAAATAACCGGAACACCGAGGTCAACCGTTTCGATATTGTGGTTTGCAATATACATAGCAACAGTTCCGCCACCGCCTGCATCAACCTTACCGAGCTCTGCTGTCTGCCAGATTACTCCGTTCTCGGCAAAGAGCTTTCTTATAAAGCCGACGTACTCAGCAGGAGCGTCGTTTGTGCTAGACTTTCCTCTTGCACCGGTATACTTGCTCATAGTCGTGCCGCAGGAAATAATCGCACTGTTTCTCTTCTCATAAACGTCAGCAAAGTTGGGGTCAAAGGCCGCGGTAACATCTGCACTGAGGCACTTCGACTTACATCTGACAACTGCGCCGCGCTTGCCGAGATTCGAGGATATTTCATTGATAACGTCAACGAGAACGTCGGACTGCATACCTGTCATACCGACAGAGCCAATCTCCTCCTTGTCGGCAAGAATAACCATAGTCGTGTGCTTGCTGTCCGCAGTTTCAAAAAGAGCCGTAAGAGCAGGATAAGAGCAAACTCTGTCATCGTGTCCGTAAGCACCGATGAGCGCTCTGTCAAAGCCTATGTCGCGCGCCTTGAAGGCAGGAACAAGCGAAAGCTCTGCGCTGATGAAATCCTCCTCGGTAACACCATACTTCTCGTTAAGAATCGAGAGCGCGGTGAGCTTGATTTTATCGGACACCTCCTTATCGTCGTAAGGAAGTCCGCCAATGAGAATATTGAGCGTCTCTCCGCTGATAGCGTTGCCGAGAGTATCGGAAGCCTGCTTTGCTCCGAGGTGAGGAAGAAGGTCGTTGATGTAGAAAATCGGGTCGTTTTCATCCTCTCCCACGTTTATCTTAACTACTTCCCCGTCTGCCTTAACCATTACACCGTGAAGCGCAAGAGGAATTGCGGTCCACTGATACTTTTTGACACCTCCGTAATAATGAGTCTTCAAAAAGCCCATTCCGGAATCCTCGTACATCGGAACCTGCTTCAAGTCGAGTCTTGGGGAATCAAGGTGAGCCACGAGAATACGCAAGCCATCCTTCTCGATATCTTCTTCACCGATTTTGAATGCAACAAGGCTCTTGCCAAGCTGGTTAAAATACTTTTTATCTCCAACGGAGATTTTTTCACCTAAAACGTACTCGGTAAAGCCGTGCTTTTCAAGAAGCGAGATTGATTCCTCAACCGCCTCGCGCTCAGTTTTTGCGTTATCAAGATATTTCTTGTAGCCTTCCGCGTAGTCATAAATCTCTTTAATTTTTTCGCTTGAAGCTTCCTCAAACACATTCTTTTTCTTGTAAGAGAGCTTTTCAAGCATTTCCTTACCCATAGATACCTCTGACATAATGTTTCTCCTATATGTTTATTTTTTTAATATTTCCTCTGCTATTTTCCGAACTGCAGGGCGCAAGTCATCAAGGCTGCCCGCGTTTGATATGACGAAGTTTGAGTGCTCAGAAAGAAATTCATCGGTGAGCTGCGATTCAATACGCAAGCGCGCATCATTTTCGCTTATTCCATCGCGGCCTACGATTCTGGAAATCCGTACATCCTTTTCGGCAATGACAGCTATGATTAAGTCGCACTCTTTATCAAATCCCGATTCAAAAAGCAGCGGTGCATCAACTATAGCAGCGAGCGCACCCGCGTTTTCATACTCACTCAATATCTCCCGTGTTTTATCAAGAACGAATTTATGCGAGATTCGGTTGAGAGCTTCCCTCTTTCCTAAGCTTCCGTCACCGGAAAAGACTATTTTTGAAAGAGCGCGTCTGTTAAGCGATCCGTCAAGGTTCAGAATTTCATTTCCGAATTTTTCAGCAAGAGCATCGGTGCAAGGCGTTTTTTTTGACGTGATTTCGTGATACACGGCATCGGTATCTATAGACGGGATACCGTAGCAAAAAAACATTTTCGCCACCGTTCCCTTACCGCTTCCGCTGCCGCCGCAAAGCCCGACTACTTTCAAAACGAAGACCCTCCAAAAATATATTATATAATATTATACACTATATTAACAAAAAAAGTCAAGTTTATATTGGCAGAATTTATGAAAATGAATATTATTAAAGCAGTCAGACAAAATAAATTCAGACACGGAGGAAGTTATGAAATCAGACAGTTACGGAACAAATTATTTTATGGCGGCGAACGGTTACGACGGCTTTCGCAGTTACTTCAAGGAAATCTTTAACCCATTCGATTATACACGCCTCTACGTTTTAAAGGGTGGGCCGGGTACAGGCAAAAGCAGCTTAATGAAAAAAATCCGAGAAGCATTTGGAAATATCGGCTATAAATGCGAATCTGTATACTGTTCATCGGACCCCTCTTCTCTCGACGGCGTAATAGTTGAAAAGGAAGAAAAAAAATTCGCAATTCTTGACGGCACAGCCCCTCACGAAACCGATGCAAAAATTCCCGGGGCAATAGACGAAATTATTAACCTCGGCATTGCATGGAATGCGGAAAGCCTATCAAGCGAGAGAAAGGCAATCGAAAGAACCAATAAGCGCAAGGCAGACCATTACCGCGAGGCATATGAATATCTTCTGCTGGCAGGAGAAGTATCAAAACAGATAGAGGCAGAGGTCCTAAACTCATATACGGGATTTGATTTACAGCTTATAAACGACGTACTGTTCGACTTGAAGCCAAACGCTCCCGACTACAAACAAAAAACAAGACTTTTGAGTTCATTTTCAAAGAATGGATACAGTCAGCAAAAAATCCACGAAGAATACCCCAAGGGCATATCGGTTACAGGCGCTTTCGGGTCGGAATATGTTTTTATAAAGCATCTCTTGGACGAGGTCGTCAAAAGAAAAATTACTCACACGCGATTCCCCTCCCCCTTTTCAGACAGCTTAACCGAAGCCGTATATCTCAATGACTCCGACACACTTATATCCGTAGGCAGAAATTATGAGGATATGATTGATACCTCCGTATTTCTTGAGGAAGAATATCTGAATCGAAAAAAAGAAAAGCTCACCTATTATACAAAGCAGCGCGAGGAGCTTCTATACCGTTCTCAAAACGAATTTTCACTTGCATCACGGGCTCATTTCGAACTTGAGTCGATATACTCCAAAGCTATGAATTTTGACCTTGTCAATCAAATCGCCGAGAGAATAATTTCGGAAATAAAAGAAAAACAGCAATAAAAAACCAGGCAGAGTGTATTTAACTCTGCCTGTAAATATTAGTCAAGTTCTTTCAATCCCGTGTAGAGCTCGTAATATCTGCCCTTCATTGCAAGAAGGTCGTCGTGCGAGCCGCGTTCAATTATCTCACCCGCTTCAAGAACCATAATAGCATTTGCGTTGCGCACCGTTGAAAGTCTGTGCGCTATTACGAAGGTAGTTCTGTTTTTCATAAGTCTGTCCATACCGTGCTCTATGTGTCGCTCGGTTCGTGTATCGACTGACGAGGTCGCCTCGTCAAGAACAAGTATGGGAGCTTTTGAAAGTGCCGCTCTTGCTATATTCAGAAGCTGGCGCTGACCTTGGGAGAGATTTGCTCCGTCGCCCTCGAGGAGTGTATTGTAGCCGTTTTCAAGCCTCATAATGAAGCTATGAGCGCTTGCGGTTTTGGCTGCCGCAATTACCTCGTCGTCTGTCGCATCAAGTCTTCCATAACGGATATTTTCCATAACCGTACCGGTAAACAAGTGGGTATCCTGAAGCACCATTGCTATATTTTTACGAAGATGCTCGCGTTCGAAGGATTTGAGGGGTTTTCCGTCTATTAAAATCTCACCCTCCGCTATATCATAAAAGCGGTTTAAAAGGTTTGTTACAGTGGTTTTTCCTGCACCGGTTGAGCCAACAAATGCAATTTTCTGTCCGGGATGCGCGTAGAGAGAGATGTTTTTAAGTACGGTTTTATCTTCTACGTATCCAAAGCTTACATTGCGAAGAACAACGTCACCGACAATTTCACCGCTATATGCATCGGGGGCGCTTGCCTCTTCGGGTATTTCGTCCATAACGCTGAATACACGCTCTGCACCGGCAAGTGCCGCAAAGAGTGTTGCAACCTGCATGGAAAGCTGGTTTATAGGCATCGAAAACTGCTTCGAATAATTTGCGAATGCCGTAAGCTCACCGGGGGTAAAGCCTGTAGTACACATAAGAATTCCGCCGACTCCAAGGGTTATTGCGTAACAAATTAGGCTTAAATTATGCATTATAGGACCTGTAACACCGCCCCAGAACTGCGCCTTTTCCTGCTTGTCACGCAAGTCCTCGTTGATAAGCTCCATTTCCTCTATACATTCGTCCTCGTGATTAAAGACCTTAACAACCTTCTGTCCGCTTATCGTTTCCTCTATATATCCGTTTACTGCACCTATAGCAGCCTGTTGTGCTGAATAATATTTGCCTGACCGCTTCGCTATGAATCCTGCTGCCTTTACGAGCAGAGGAATAAACACGACGGTTATAAGTGTCAACCATATATTAGTGGTTAACATAAATATGAATGTTCCGACAAGGCTTATAACTCCGCTTACAATGGATGTAAGCGAGTTGTTAAGCATAACGTCGATGTTATCAACGTCATTAGTAAATCTACTCATAATCTCACCCGTAGGATGAGAATCAAAATACCTTACGGGAAGTCGTTGAAGCTTTGTAAAAAGCTCGTCGCGGATACTCTTTATTGAGTTTTGCGATACCGAAAGCATAAGTCTTGACTGGACGTAGCTTCCAACCACTGAAATAAGATAAACGAGAGCCAGTATACAAATTGCGGTGAATACGTAAACGGTAATAGCGCTAATCTTTCCGCCCATAAGAGAGGAAATCAAGGGCGCATCAACGAACGCATTGATTATTTTGTCTGCCAACACAGCTGTTGCGCTGGGATTTAAAACTGCCGTTGGGTCAACCTCAAGTGTAATTCTGTTAATTATGGGAACTATAAGATAGCTTCCGCACAGAGTTGATACCGTTGTTAAAAACATACATAAGAATACGAGCATCAAGCGAAATTTGTATCTGCCTACGTAAGAGAGAAGTCTTTTTATCGTTGCCCCCATGTTTTTGGGCTTTCCGCTTGCCCTTCTGCCCCTCGGGCCGCCAGGGCCGCCGCGTAATGATTCGCCGTGAGATATGCTGTTATACTGTTTTTTTAGCTGTTCAATATTTCTTGCCATAACTCACGCCTCCTTTTTGTCCATCTGGGAATAATAAATTTCAGAATATTCAGCGTTGTTTGAAAGGAGCTCGTCGTGAGTACCGATTCCCGTTATCTTTCCGTCGTTCATTACGATTATCTGCTCTGCATCGCGCACCGAGCTGATTCGCTGCGCTATTATAATCTTGGTGCTGTCGGGTATGGAATTCGCAAGGGCATATCTTATCTGCCTTTCGGTTGCCGTATCAACCGCGCTGGTTGAATCGTCAAGAATAAGAATTTTCGGTTTTTTAAGCAACGCTCTGGCAATACATACTCTCTGCTTCTGTCCGCCCGAAAGGTTTGCGCCACCCTTATCAATAAGTGTATCGTAGCCGTCTTTAAAGGCGGAAATAAACTTATCCGCAGCGGCATAAGCGGAATATTCGCAAAGCTCACTGTCGTCGGCATTTTCGTTTCCCCAACGCAAGTTTTCGGATATAGTACCCGAAAACAAAAGATTCTGCTGAAGAACGGTAGCTACACCGTCGCGCAAATTAACGAGCGAATAATCCTTGACGTTTATACCGTCAACCAAAACTTCTCCCTCGTCTACATCGTAAAGTCTTGAAATCATTGAAATCAGCGTTGTTTTTCCGCAGCCTGTTGAGCCTATGATTCCGACTGTAGAGCCCGCCTTTATTTTTAGGTTAATATTTTCGAGAACCTTATCCTCGCTGTTTTTATAATAACGGAAGCTTACGTTTTTAAACTCAATTTCTCCGCGCTCAACCTTTTTATTTTTTGCTCCTGCATTCTCGTCATCAAGGTCAAGCTCCTCGTCAAGAACCTCACAAATTCTTCGACCGGAAGCCAAAGCACGCGAGGAAACCATAAGAAGCATAGTAACCATCATTAATGAAGAGAGTATCTGGGTTGTATAGGTTATAAACGCACTGAGGTCTCCTACTCTCATACCGCCGATAAGATATTGCTCATCAAGTATGATTTTGTGACCGAACCAGATTATCGCTATAACCGATATATGCATAAAGAGGTTCATAATCGGGCCGAGATATATCATTACCTTTACGGCACGCATACCCGAATTCTTGAGGTCGGTATTATCTCTTTCGAACTTATCTATTTCGTAGTCTTCCCTGACGAATGATTTTACGACTCTTACGTTGGTTACGTTTTCGCGTACCGTGGAATTAAGCTTATCTATTTTCTTCTGCATTATTCCGAAGCGCGGGAATCCGATTCTGATTATAACACCTATAATCACGAGCATCAAGGGTATACTTACGGCAAGTACAACCGAAAGCGAGGGCTTAAGGGCTACTGCCATTATAACACCGCCGATAAGCATGCCCGGCGAACGAAGTGCCATTCGCAGAAGCATATTGACGAAGTTCTGAATTTGGGTGACGTCATTGGTCATTCTTGTAACTAATGAGCCGGTAGAAAACCTATCAATATTTGCAAAAGAATACTTCTGCACCTTTGAGTAAACGTCCTTACGCAAATCAGCTGCAAAATTGACCGATGCTTTAGCACCGAAATACGCACCGAACACACCGCCCGTCATCATAAGCAAAACTATACCGACAAGAATAGCCGATATTGCTATACTTTTTCCGATTGTCAGGTTACCCGCCTCACCGCTATTTATAATCTGCGCCAGTAAATACGGCATAAACATCTCACCGATAACCTCTACTATCATACCGAGAGGTCCGAGAATAAAGGAGGAGATATAGGGCTTTGCATATTTAAACCATCTTTTCATGGGGTTACTTTTCCTCCTCTTTTATGTTGTTTTGTATTTTTTCAAGATAGCCGATAAACTCGTATATCTCCCCGTCCGAAAAATCTTTAAAAAGAGATTTGTCGATTTTTTGGAACATCGCACGGCTATCCTCCACGACACGACGGCCAAGAGCAGTGATGGTTATTTCGTTATATCGGTTATCACCGCACCCCGCCTTGCGTTCTATATATCCCCCGGCTTCGAGCTTTTTGAGCGCGCCCGTCACTGCAGCCGCAGTTATATTAAGATGCTCTGCCAAGGCTTTCTGAGAGGTTAAAAATTTCTCCTTAGCCAAATGCATAAGAATTATATGCTGAGTCCTATGAAGACCGATATTCGCACACACGTTCGAATCAAGAAGCTTCTTGTGCATTCGATTCGTTCGTATCAGCATATTGACGGCAGTAAAAGCGTTTTTTTCTTGCATACACCGTATCCTTTCAAATTATTTCAGTTGTTAATAATTAAGCACTTAACTATTTTACCATCCGACATCTGCAAAGTCAATAAGATAGCTTATCTGTTTACGAAAAATTCATAGTTGATTTGGCTTTGAAAATATGATAAAATATATGCGAGGTGATAATATGAAGAATACTACGTTATGCTACATAGAAAAAGAGAATTCCTACCTGATGATGCACCGCGTAAAAAAGGAAAACGACGAAAACGCGGATAAATGGATTGGAGTCGGTGGAAAGCTTGAAAACGGTGAATCGCCGTATGACTGCGCGCGGCGCGAAATATTTGAGGAAACAGGACTCACAGCCAACACTCTTGCCTATCGCGGAATCGTAACCTTTGTATCAGACCTTTACGGAACGGAATACATGCACCTTTTCACCTGCAATGATTTTTCAGGAAGGCTAAAGGAAGATTGCGACGAGGGTGAGCTTCTCTGGATAGACAAAGGCAGGATAACAGCTCTTCCGATATGGGAGGGCGACAAAATATTTTTCGAGCTTCTTAATGCCGAGCAAAAATTCTTCTCGCTAAAGCTTGTATACCGAGGCGACAAGCTTATCTCGCACACCATTGAATAAAAAAGGCGGATACTATTTCAGCATCCGTCTTCTTTCTTTATAGTCGGGCAAAACCCTTTCAATTATAGCGTAAAATCTTTTCGAATGATTCATTTCGATAAGGTGCGCAAGCTCGTGTACTACCACGTATTCCCGAGCGGCCTCGGGATAAAGCATAAGCCTGTAGGAATAGGAAATATTACCCCTTGATGAGCAGGAGCCAAATCTTGTTTTCGCGCTTGTTATTGTTATTCTGCCATATTTTAAACCCATAATATTCGAAAAATATTCGGTTTTTTCTTTTAAATATTTTTTGCCGTCACGTTTTAATCTTTTTATATCTTCCTCTGTAATATTATTAAATTTTGCACATCTTTCCTTTTCGGTTTCAAGATGCTTTTCTATCCATTCCGAGTGCTTTTTGATAAATAAATCAATAATATTACGCGGTGTTCTTCGAGGCGCACGCACCGTCAGTATACCGCCCTTCACGGATATAGAAAGAGTTTTTCTGTCAGAATAAATCAGTGTATATTCCATAAATTCAATTCAGTCGCCGTGGATATAGCAGGAAGAATTATACTGCTTTTTCTTTTTTCCACGCCCGACAAATTCCCCCTCGTCAAGTGTATAAACAAAATACGGTACATCAAATGTATCTCCGAGCCTGTCCCCTTTTTCCAATCTTCGCCAAACGTATTCAGCATCAACAACTACGACCTCGGTCGGAAAAGAGCGGTCACTTATATCAAGAAGCGCAATTTCTATAAGATTTTCGTCAGGACATCCGTCGGCTGCAACACCGCCGGTCACACTGTCATAATAGCAAATTACGTGTCTATCGCATTTTTTTGAAGGCTTATTATCAGCGGTAAAGTATCCGTACTCGAGGCGGGATGAACGCGGGTCAAGCAGGCAATTTTCACTGTATAGCTCTCCCGAATCCTTGCAATACGGCAAATATTCAAGTCCACCGACAGAAAATCCCTCTATATAATCCTCGTTTTTAAAAAGTTGGTTATGAATTTTATTCATAACACCGTCCCAAATTTCAAGATGGCTGATGCTTTGCGCCCCTACGCTTTGAGAATTTTTATTGTACCCACACCATATTCCCGCTGTATAATAAGGTGTGTAGCCAATAAAAAGTCGGTCGATATCATTACCTGACGTTCCTGTTTTTCCGGCAGTGTCAACAACGTCTCCGAGTGTTATTATTTTTGCAGTACCGCTGTCGGTAACTCTCATCAGGAGTCGGTTCATTATTCGCGCGCACTCTTTAGTATAGATACGTTTTGTCTGCGGCTCGTTTTCAAGTAAAAGTCTGCCCTCGCTGTCAAATACCTTTGTATAGCTTCTTGAATGGGAAAGCACACCGTCAGACGGAAAAACGGTATACGCCTGAGTTAAATCCCTCAAAGTGACTCCATAGGTCATTTGTCCGAGAGCGAGCGGTGCTAAAGCTTTGTCTGTGAGTTTTCTGCCGTTTTTGTCTTTTTCACCGTCAACAAGACTTGAAAAGCCAAAATCCACTTTAAGCGAATTGAATATTTTTTCCTTGCCGAGCAGCTCGTAAAGTCTCACCGCCACAGTGTTTTTCGAGACTCGTAAGGCATTGTCCAGAGTTATAAGTCCGTCGTATACTGCAGGATAGTTTTTCGGATATGGCGTGTAGTTTCCATTTTTATCTTCGTTGAAGTATACCGGTACATCGTCAAAGGTCGTTGCCCAGTTGACTCTTTTTTCATTTATAAGCGGTGCATATAAGGCTATCGGCTTAAGCGCAGAGCCCGGTGTGTGCGGAACTGTTGCGTGATTTAAAAGCCTGTTACCGTTTTTTCTGCCAACGCCTCCAACGATTCCGAGAAGATTTCCGTTTTTTGAATCTGCAACTACCATTGAATAATTCAGTCCGAGTTTTACAGCCTCGGGAAAATTGTTTTGATTTTCAAAATATTCTTCCAAGGTCTTTTGGATTTCGGGATTTGCTGTCGTATATACCGACAAGCCGCCGTTCATTATAAGAACGCGGGCTGCATTTTCCGACATACCGCGTCTTGCGGAAAGGTCAGTTGTTAAATCGCTCAAAAGAGTTTCGATAAACCATGAATCAACAGAAGTATCACCGGGCTGATAATCAGCTAAAAGCATATCTCGACTTACCGATTCGTTATACTCTTCTTCGGTTATAACTCCAAAATCAAGCATAGCGTAAAGGACGTTATTTCTTTTCTTAAGCGACTTATCGGGATTAATTCTCGGATTATATATTGCGGGAGCGTTTGTAATTCCTACGAGGGTTGCAGCCTCCCCGTAGCTAAGCTCACTCGGCTCCTTGCCGAAATAATACTCACTCGCCATTCCGACACCGAGTATTCCGTCACCCATCGGAGCAATATTCATATATACCTCGAATATTTCCTCTTTTGTATGGACGTTCTCTAAATGTATCGCGCGAAATATCTCAGATAGCTTTCTTGAAAAGGTCTGCTCCCTATCTCCGCTTATATTTTTAATAACCTGCTGAGTTATGGTAGAGGCACCGAATTTAGGCTTAAAATGAATAAAGGAATTCAAAAAAGCCAGAGCTGTTCGTTTAAAATCAACACCGCGATGCTTGAAAAAATCTCTGTCCTCGGTAGCTATAAACGCAGATTTTAAATTGTCTCCTATATTTTCATATGACTTCCATTGTTTTTTTACACCTGCGCCTTTGTATATTGATAACAAAGCAGGCTCGTATGAAGCTTCACCGTTTGTTTTGTCGTAATAAAACGCAGTTGCGCCACTTCCCTTATTTGAAGAAAATAAAACCTCGTCAGCCGAGTAATCTATGTTTTTTGAAACGTATATATATGCTGCCGCAACAGACAGCATACCAAGAAGTGATATAAAAATCAGCACAAGCGAAACTTTCGCAAGAAAAGACCTTTTTGTTTTTTTCATAAAAATAACCCCGCAAAGCTTTTTTAAATCTTGCCCTACGGGATTTTTGATATTCTGCATTTAATTTGCAGAAATGGCAATTAGTAATTTACTTTGTTCAGATACAAGCCTTCGGCAGGAGCGGTCATTCCCGCGCGGGTTCTGTCCCTTGATTCTATGATGGCTTTAACGTCATCGGGACTAAACCGCCCGAATGCAGCTTCAATAAGAGTGCCTACTATGATTCTTACCATATTGTATAAAAATCCGTCTGCGCACACTCTTATCTCAAGCATATCACCGTTCTTTTCTATCTTTAGATAAAAAACTTCTCTCACGGTATCTTCGGTAGACGAGCCCTCCGACATAAAAGAAGAAAAATCCTTTTTTCCAACTATATGCTCCGCGGCTTTCCGCATAATCTCTATCTCTTTTTCACCGATTTCGCGCGGATAAAACCAAGCTCGCCCGTAATCAAACGGGTCAAATATACGCCTGTTAACAATCCTATACAGATATTCCTTTGAAACAACGTCATAGCGCGGGTGAAAGCTGTCGGAACACTCCTCAGCATAATAGAGCGAAATGTCCGGAGGCAAAAATCTTGAAACTGCTATAGGAAGCTTGTCTGCCGGAACAGTAGCCTTATCGCACTCGATTTTAATGCAAAATTCGTTTGCGTGCACTCCTGCATCGGTTCGGCTGCACCCGGTTACCTTAACCGGCGCAGAAAAGGTGCTTTCAAGCGCGGAGCAAAGCTCACCCTGAACGGTACGCAATTCGGGCTGAACCTGAAATCCGTGAAAGGCAGTTCCAAGATAATTTATTTTTGCAAAATATTTCATAATCAGATACGGTAAAAAACAATTTGGTAAATCAAATTGTCTATTTCAAATTTGTATGGCAAAATCCTTGCGAGTATAATTGCCGCAAAGCTCAAAAGCGCCAAAGAGAGCCACAGTCCGTCGCGGAATTTATATTTCAGTTCAACGTATTTAGTTCTGTTTTTATCTCCTCTGTAGCAACGGCATTCCATTGCTGTCGCCAGTTCCTCCGCTCTCTTGAAGGATGACACAAAAAGAGGAACGAGAATTGGAATCAAAGCCTTTGCGCGCTTTATAAGACCGCCGTTTGAAAAATCCGCTCCGCGCGACTTCTGAGCATTCATTATTTTCTCGGTTTCCTCAACCAACGTCGGTATAAAACGCAAGGCAATGGTCATCATCATTGCAAAAACGTGTACCGGTACTCCTATTTTCTTAAGAGGCTTAAGAAGCGACTCTATTCCGTCGGTAAGAGAAATCGGAGACGTGGTGTAGGTAAGCAGCATACTGGTTCCAACGATAAGGACAATAACTCTCAGCGACATGAAGACCGCTCTTATTATTCCCTCTTTATAGATTTTAAAAAACCAGAACTTTACGAGAGGCTCACCGTCACCGACCGTCATAAAGAGATTTATGAGTGAGGTAAAAATCAGTATAAATACTATCGGCTTGATTCCGCGTAAAACCACCGTGAAGGATATTCTGCTTATCGCAACCATAAAAACTGTAAGCAGAATAATAAACAAAAATGAGAAGGGGTTGTTAACGAGAAATATCGCTGTTATAAAGAGAATTGCAAGTATTATTTTCGTTCTTGGGTCAAGTTTATGAAGCGGAGAAAATCCCGGAAAAAACTGACCGAGCGTTATATCGGAAATCATACGCCCTTACCTCCGATATATTTTATAATTGCTTCTTTTACCCCTTCCACAGTGTAAAGCTTTCCGTCAAGGGATATCCCCAGACGGCGAAGCTCAAATGCAATCTTCGCAATCTCCGGCACGTCAAGACCTATATCCAAAAGCGAATTGGCGTCGGAAAATATTTCGTCGACAGTTCCGGTTTTGAATACCTTTGCATTATTCATAACCACAACGTTATCGCAATAATAAGCCATATCCTCCATAGAGTGACTTACGAGAATTATCGATGCTTCTCTTTCCTTTACATACTCTGAAAGTCCTCCGAGAATCTCCCGTCTGCCCCTGGGGTCAAGACCCGCTGCCGGCTCATCGAGAACAAGGACGTCCGGCTGCATTGCGATAATACCGGCAATTGCCGCGCGCCTTTTTTGTCCGCCCGAGAGTTCAAAAGGAGACTTTTCAAGCATTTCTCTGTCGATTCCCGTAAATCTCGCGGCTTCCTCTACCCTCTTTTCAATCTCGCTATCAGGCAATCCCTGATTTCTCAGAGCATATCCTATATCAAGACGCACAGTTTCGTCGAAAAGCTGGTATTCAGGGTACTGCATAACCAGTCCAACGCGATAACGGATTTTTCCTATTTCCTTGGGATTTTCCCATATATCTCTGCCATTAAAATAAACGTTTCCCTCAGTAGGTCTGTAAAGACCGTTAAGAAGATTTACGAGAGTAGACTTTCCGGAGCCTGTATGACCGATTAGTCCCGTAATTTTTCCTCTCTCAAAGGAAACGTTTATATTATCAAGAGCAACCTTTTGAAAAGGTGTACCTTTACCGTATACGTATGAAACTCCCTTTAAATCGAGTATTTTCATTCCTTTATTCCCTTAAGAAATTTTGTGAGCGCTTCGGTGCACTCCGCTTCCGTGAGAGCATCGGAATCAACTTCGTATCCAAGCCTTGAAAGCTCGTACAGAAGCTCGCGCCCCTGTGGTGCTTCGAGTCCGATTTCACGCAGCACGTCAACCTTTTTGAATACTTCTTTAGCCGTTCCCGAAAAAGCAATTTCGCCGTCATTTATCACTATCACTCTGTCAGCTCTTGCCGCTTCATTCATGTAGTGAGTTATGTTAATAACGGTAATTCCCTCTTCGCGATTAAGCTTTTCCATAATCTCTATCACTTTGTGGCGGCCAAGCGGGTCAAGCATAGCCGTTGACTCGTCGAAAACTATAACACTTGGTTTCATCGCTATTATTCCCGCAATAGCGACTCTTTGCTTCTGCCCGCCGGAAAGCTTGTGCGGTGCGTGACGCGCATACTCCGTCATTCCAACGAGGGAGAGCGCATTTCTGACTCTTCTGCGAAGCTCCTCACGCGGAAGCCCGAGGTTTTCGGGTCCGAAAGCGACGTCCTCCTCTACAACGGTAGCTACAAGCTGGTTGTCGGGATTTTGAAAAACCATTCCGATTTTCTGACGAATTGAAAAAACATCATCTTCCGAAAAATCCGGATTCGTTATATCAACACCGTCAATATAAATTTTACCCGAGGTGGGCGTGAGAATCATATTGAGAAGCTTTGCAAGCGTGGATTTACCGGAGCCGTTATGTCCTAATACAGCTACGTACTCGCCTCTTTTGATTTCAAAGGAGACGTCTTTAAGCGCAGGTATTTCCTTTTCGGTGGAGTCACCGTCGCTATACAAAAAATTCAGTTTTTCAACCTTGATAATAGAATTATCCACTATATTAACCTTTCTGCTTAAAGGAGACGCGCACGCTGGAGCCACAAGGCAAGGCAAGTCCGCTTTCTTTAACGGAGAGACCAAGTTCGTCAGCTATGCTTACGCCCGACCATTTCGACAAAAGACGGGTATCAGTTATGTATTTCATAGTAGAAGCCGAGAGCCCCGTGGTGTATGAATTGAGCAGGAAAAAGAGAGGGTTATCGGAAAGGACCTCTGAGGTCAAGGCGACGAAATCATCGATGTTTTCCTCAATTTTCCAAACCTCACCGGTAGGACCTCTGCCGTATGACGGAGGGTCCATAATTATTCCATCGTACTTTCTGCCGCGTCTTATCTCGCGTTCTATAAACTTTTTGCAATCATCAACGATATATCTTATCGGTGCATCGGCAAGTCCTGAGAGCCTTGCGTTTTCTTTAGCTTGGGCAACCATTCCGCGCGATGCGTCCACGTGACATACAGAAGCCCCCGCCTTTGCCGCTGCAACAGTAGCACCTCCGGTATATGCAAAAAGATTTAGTACGCTTATCGGTCTTTTGGAAGCGGAAATAAGCTCTCTGAACCAATCCCAGTTTGCAGCCTGCTCGGGAAAGAGACCTGTATGCTTAAATCCCATAGGCTTTATCTGAAAAGTCAGGTCACGGTAGTTTATGTTCCATGTTTCAGGAAGTCTGTTTTCGCTCCAAGCTCCGCCGCCTGAGCGGCTTCTTTTATAGCTTGCATCCGCCCTTTTCCAAAGCGGATGTTTCTTTTCGGTTTTCCAAATAACCTGAGGGTCGGGTCGTATAAGGCTGAATTTTCCCCACCGCTCAAGCTTTTCACCCTCCGAGGTATCAATTACCTCGTAGTCCACCCATTTATCCGCAATCCACATACTATCTCCTATTAAAATACTGACCCATTGCCGAGCCTCTGGACTGTGCGTGGCATAACGCTATTGCCACCGCATCCGCGGTGTCGTCAGGCTTCGGCGGCTTCGAAAGCTTTAGAATAGAGGTTACCATTGAAATCACCTGGTGCTTCTCTGCCTTTCCGTAGCCAACCACGGCTTGCTTTACCTGAAGCGGTGTATACTCGCTTATCTTCACTCCAAGCTTGTGAGCCGTGCATATTATAACTCCGCGAGCCTCTGCAACAGCAATTCCCGTCGTTATATTAGTGTTAAAGAAAAGCTCCTCAACAGCCATTTCCTCGGGTCTGTATTTATTTATTATTGTTTCCAAATCGTTCTGTATCATCAAAAGCCTTGCCTCAATATCGGTATGCGCCGGTGTCGTTATTGCCCCGTAAGCAATCGGGCGAACGTTTCCGCGCTCACTTTCAATAACACCCCAGCCGACTGTTGCAAGTCCCGGGTCTATTCCAAGTATTATCATTAACCACCGTCGTGCACGCTCACGCGCAAAATTAATGTATTTTATCAGTTAAGTATATCACAGTATCAAAAATTTGTCAACACTGCATTTCTCTTCTTTTTTTGTTAAGGTGCTTTACTTTTAAAATTCTGTGTGTTATAATATACTGGATAAGTTATAACATGCGGAGGACAGTATGCCGATAGTCTATTTTTCCGTTGGAGATAATCTGATATTAAAGAAAAAGCACCCCTGCTCCTCTGACGTATTCAAGGTTTTGAGGGGTGGCAGCGATGTGCGTATAGTATGTACGAAGTGTCAGCGAGATTTAACTATTCCGCGTGAAAAGCTTGAAAAAATGATAAAAAAAGTCGTTCCCGCAAACGAAGAAACGACGGACCAAACCTAAAACAACTGGAGAAATATAATGTTTTATTATCTTAACGGAAACCTTGAATACAGAGAGGCAAACCTCTGCGTTATAGACTGTAACGGAGTTGGTTATAAGCTTACCGTAAGCCTTAACACCTCGGATTCACTCGTCAATAAAATGAATCAAAAGGTCAAGCTTTATACCTATCTTGCGGTGCGCGAGGACGGAGTCGAGCTTTTTGGATTCGGAACTAACGAGGAGCGAGCTTGCTTTAACCAGCTGATAGGTGTAAGCGGTGTCGGACCGAAGGCGGCTATGAATATTCTCTCAACAATGACCCCCGACAGATTTTCACTTGCCGTTTGCACAGAAGACGTAAAGGCAATCTCAAAATCCCCCGGAATCGGAGCAAAAACCGCAGCGAGAATCGTTCTTGAGCTTAAAGATAAAATTTCAAAGGATATGATGACAGCAGGCTCGAAAATCGACAACTCACCCATTCAGAATATTCCCAAAAGCTCAACGCTATCCGAGGCAACCGAGGCGCTTATGGTACTTGGATACGACAAAAACACCGTGCTTAACGCTCTGCGCGGAATTGACGTTCAGAATATGACCGACGTCGGCGAAGTAATTAAGGCTGCTTTGAAAAAGCTGGCAAAATAACGATAGGAGAGCTTGAATGATAAACGAATCTACGGAATTTGATTTTGAAAACCGAATAATATCAAATGAATATTCCGCCACGCAGGATGCTGAGGTTGAAAATTCTCTTCGTCCGAAGACTCTTTCTGAGTACGTAGGACAGGAAAAAGCAAAATCAAATTTGTCGGTCTACATAGAAAGCGCAAAAATGCGCGGCGAAGCACTCGACCACGTTCTATTATACGGACCTCCCGGTCTTGGAAAAACTACTCTTTCAACAATTATTGCCAACGAGATGGGTGTTAACATAAGAACTACATCAGGACCTGCTATTGAAAAGCAAGGCGACCTCGCGGCAATTCTCACCAATCTCTCCGAGGGCGACGTGCTCTTCATAGACGAAATACACCGACTTTCCCGTGCTGTAGAGGAAATTCTCTATCCTGCAATGGAGGATTACGCGCTTGATATTATCATTGGAAAGGGTCCGAGCGCCCGTTCGATAAGGCTTCCTATACCGAGATTTACTCTTATCGGTGCTACCACAAGAGCCGGACAGCTCACTACTCCCCTGCGCGACAGATTCGGTGTGCTTTTAAAGCTTGAGCTTTATACACCGAGCGAGCTCGCGAAAATTGTCACCCGCTCGGCAGATATTCTCGGTATCGCAATTACCGAGGACGGTGCGTACAGCATCGCTTCGCGTTCTAGAGGCACTCCCCGTATTGCAAACCGCCTGCTAAAAAGAATACGCGACTTTGCCATTGTAAAAGGCAATGGAACTATCACCTCGGAAATTGCAAAATCCTCTCTTGAAGCACTTGAGATAGACGAGCTTGGACTTGATAACGTCGACAGAAGAATGCTTGAGGCTATAATAAAATATTACTCGGGCGGTCCTGTCGGTCTTGATACATTGGCTGCAACTATAGGCGAAGAGGCTATCACAATTGAAGACGTTTACGAGCCATATCTTATGCAAATCGGATTCCTTGCAAGAACGCCGAGAGGCCGCTGTGTTACGAAGCTTGCATATGACCATCTCGGAATTCCGTTCGTTGCGCAGGCTGCAAGCACTACTCAAGTCGCAGGACAAAATATCATGGATTTAGACAATTAAATCAGAGCAGAAGTCATAACCACCGGTAAACCGGTGGCTTGCACAGCCCCTAGAAGGGGCAATTACCGGCTTCACCTCTAAAGAGGTATAGAAAGTTTGGCAATCGCATCACAATCACAGGCAGCCGCTCACGTGCGGCTGTCTTTTTTGC
>JAZLAO010000087.1:0-15660 GCA_045613205.1 Eubacteriales bacterium
CACGATGCGCACCTGTATCTACGGTACAAAGGGAACGCTTATTTTTGATAACAAATCCGAAGATATGACTGCTTATTTTGCAGATGAAAACGGACACATCCCGAAGGAGCCCGAGATGATTCCCGTTGAGGTTAATAACCACAACGCCGCCGCTGAATTCAAGGTGTTTGCCGATGCGCTCGTTAATGACACGGAGATCGAAACGAGCGTTTACGAGGGAGCAAAGACCGTTGAGGTTTGCCTCGGAATCGTTGAATCCTCAAAGACCGGAAAGATTGTAAATCCCAACTATAATTTTTAAGTAAATAGTATAAAAAGACTGAACCTTGCGATTCAGTCTTTTTATACTATTTGAAATATTCCTCGGTAAAGTAAATATCGCGCTTGTCAATCTTAAATTCCTTGCCGTTAAGGTAATCAAGTGCGCAAGGTTCGCCCGAAAAATTGAATTTCAGCTTGTAGGAATAAAGCGCTTGATATTTATATCCCTTTTGTCTGTCGGTCTTGTTAATGCCGTATTTTCCGTCGCCAAGCAGCGGGTGGCCTATGTGCGCCATATGAGCTCTTATCTGATGCGTTCTTCCTGTAAGAAGCTCAACCTCTATGAGCGCTGAGTCCTGTTTTTTCGCGATAACGGTGTATTTGGTTATTATATTTTTGGCGTTTTTCGGAGGATTTTTGTCGTATACCTTTACGGTGTTGGTTTTACTGTCCTTGAGTAGAAATCCCGTTAGCGTATCCGAGGTTTTCTTAGGTATTCCGTGCACGGCGGCAAGATAGAATTTGTCAATTTCGCGGTTTTTGATTTTCTCATTTATAATACGCAAGGCAGCAGCGTTTTTTGCCGCAATAACTATGCCGCCGGTGTTTCTGTCGATTCTGTTACAAAGGGCAGGGGTGAAGCTTTGCTCTTCGTTCGGCAGGTATTCTCCTTTTTGAGCGAGGTAGGCTATTACGTGTGTGATAAGTGTATTAACCTCAGAATGCTCGTCCTCATGCACAGAGATTCCGGGGCGTTTATTAAGGAGCATGATATTTTCATCTTCATAAACTATATCAAGCTTCGGTTTAATTCTCATAAGGCTGTCGTCTTCGGCCTTTTTTGATTCAAAAAAGCTGTCGTGCAAAAAGCACTGAACAGTATCACCCTCACTGAGTATCATTCCTATTTCAGCGCGCTTTCTGTTGACCTTGATTTTCTTAAGCCTAATTGATTTATACAGTAAGCTCGTTGGCAAATCAAGCGTCTTGGTTATGAATTTATCAAGCCTTTGCCCCGCATCGTTTTTATTGATTTTTAATTCCCGCATAACAATCCTTAAAGTCTTTTATAGATAAATTATAACTCTTTTTTCATGCTTTTTCAAGACGTATATGAAAAAATGACAAAAAATATAAAAAAATAAACATTCTATACCGTAACGGTAGGCGAAAATCATAAGAGTTTGGAAAACAGAGTCAAAAAGCATTTGGAAAATAAAATTTCAAAACGTTCTATTTTACAAAAAACGGTTTTAATTTCTATTGATTTTTCTGAGATTCCGTTATATAATGGTAATGAAAAAATCAGTACTTTCAAGGAGATTATGTATGAAAAATCCAGAGCTTGTTATAATGGCGGCAGGAATGGGAAGCCGCTACGGCGGACTCAAACAGATTGACAAGGTTGATGACGCGGGGCACATAATAATTGATTACTCAATTTTTGATGCGATGCGCGCGGGCTTCCGTGACGTTACTTTCATTATCAAAAAGGAGATTGAAAAGGATTTTCGTGAGGTAATTGATTCTCACCTTGCCGGCAAGGATATTAACGTTAAATACGTTTATCAGGAGCTTGATAAGCTTCCCGACGGATACAGTGTTCCCGACGGACGCCGCAAGCCTTGGGGAACGGCTCATGCACTTATGTGCTGCTACGGAACGGTTGACGCTCCTTTTGCCGTTATAAATGCCGATGACTATTACGGAGCGCACGCCTTTGAAAAAATATATAATTTTCTTTTGAATACAAATGACGAGGGGAAGTATCATTACGCAATGGTAGGCTACCGTGTTAAGAACACCGTTACCGAGCAGGGTACTGTGTCACGCGGAATATGTGAATCGAACAGCGAGGGAATGCTCACCTCGATAGTTGAGCGCACTAAAATCGGTATTAACGGTGATTCAATATACTATACCGAGGGGGACACGGATTTTGAGCTTGACCCCGAAACTCTCGTGTCGATGAATCTTTGGGGCTTCACTCCCTCCTATCTTCGTGAGTGCCGTGAGCGTTTCCCGAAATTCCTTGACGAAAATCTTCCTAAAAACCCCGAAAAGTGTGAATTCTTTCTTCCCAGTGTTGTATCCGACCTCATAGCTGAGGGTAAGGCTGACGTCCGTGTCCTTGACAACGTAGATAAATGGTATGGCGTTACATACAGAGAGGATAAGGAAACTATCGTAAAAGCATTCCGCGACCTCAAGGCTAAAGGCGCTTATCCGGAAAACTTCTGACAGAACTTTCCTAACTTGCAAAAAGCGCAAAAAAACAGAGCGAAGACGTATCCAAGAAAATCGGACGCTTTCGCTCTGTTTTTTTGATGCTGATTTTTTGCATTTGATTAAAATATTCTATTCGGCTTGGTCGTCAATTAATTTCTGAACTGCTGCGGCTATGATTTTTGCCGTTTCTTCAATTCCGAAGGTAGAGGAATTTATCGCCATATCGTAGTTGTCGTATTTACCCCATTTGTTTCCTGTATAGAAATTATAGTATGAGGCGCGACGCTTGTCGGTTTTATTTATCTCGTCTATGACCTTGGAGTCTTTAAGCTCCGGGTGGCGTTGCTTTACGCGCTGGCGTCTGTGGTCAAGATCGCCGTAGATGAATATTCTGAACAAGTTCGGCTCCTCGCGCAAAACGTAATCGGCGCAACGGCCGATAATTACGCAGCTGCCCTCTGCCGCATAATTTTTTATCGCGTCTGACTGAAGAATGAAGAGTTTATCGTTTATAGGCATCTTATAACCGAAATTCATGGTTGTGCCCAGCAGATTTGAACCCATTGCGAGAGTGTAGAGAAGGCTGTTAGTGGCCGATTCGTCAGCACTTTTTATAATATCCTCGTTAAGCTCGCCCTTTGAGGCTGCGTCTTTTATAAGCTCTTTATCAATAAGCGGTATATGAAGTATTTCTGCAATTCTCTCACCGATTTCACGGCCGCCGCTTCCGAATTGCCTAGCAATAGTAACAATAATCTTTTTTGCCATAACAGAACCTCCCTTTTGGTAATATCTATTATCATTATACATAAAAAAGTGGAATTTGTAAAGAGTTTGTGAGGGATTTGTACAAAAATATTGAAATTCTTGCAGAAGTGTGGTAAAATTAATCAAATTATTTATAGGGAGAAACCCAATGAAACTTGCACGTTCAGCAATGATAGCAAAAATAGACGATTATTCAAAAAACGAGCTTGGTATCCCATTAAAATCTCTAATAAGGAAGAGCGGAGATGCTGTTGCAAAGGTGATAAGAGCAAGAGCACCGAAAAATAAATACGTGGTAATCCTTGCGGGCAAAGGCAACAACGGAGCTGACGGATACGCAGCGGCAATCGAGGTTATGGACGAATACGACGTAGTGGTGTACGATATATTTTCCGCAGGCCAAAACAGCATTGAGGGCAGGGAATTAATTGACGAGTTTGTAGGCCGCGGCGGAAAAATAGTTAATTTTGAGCACACACCGGAAATTCTTTCGCACATACGAAATGCAGGGTGCATAGTTGATGCTGTTTTTGGAACCGGTTTTCACGGTGAGATGCCCGAGCATATACGTCCGCTTGCAATAACGATAAGAGAATTGGTTGAGGCGCAGAAGATTGCAATAGACGTGCCGCTTGGCATCAACGCGGATAACGGAAGCGTCAGCGATTTTGCAATTTCGGTAGGAGCTACAGTAGAGCTTTCTTTTATAAAGCCGGGAATAATATCCTATCCCGCACGCTCTTACGTCGGTGAAGTTATATACGATGACCTTGGACTTCCAAAGCATGAGCTTTACAAAGCTTTTTCTTTCAGGTATCACAGAATAGATGCAGAATGGGCATCACGCTCTCTTCCGAAGCGCGAGGCAAACTCAAATAAGGGAAGCTTCGGAAAGCTTCTCATAATAACAGGAAGTAAAAAATATCGCGGTGCAGCGCACCTTTCGCTTGAAGCGGCACTGCGCGGCGGTGCCGGGCTGGTGAATTTTGTCGGTGCGAAGGAGCTTGTCGCGGAGCTTTCGCAAAAATACCCCGAGGCAGTATATACGGAAACAAAGGATATATCCGATTTTGATTCGGAAGATATTGAAAAAATTGTTGAAGCGTCAAAGGCTTGTTCGGCAACGCTTATAGGCTCGGGCTCGGATAACACTGACGGACTTCTTTCGCTTACTCTTGCGTTACTCTGCATAGAGGGCGGTCCGCTTATCCTCGATGCCGATGCAATAAATGCCCTTTCTTCAATTAGAGAAAAAGGTGCAGAAGCAATAAAAAACGCGAAAAGAGAGGTTGTAATAACCCCTCATCCCCTGGAATTTTCCCGTTTTTGCGGTACGGACGTTTCATACATTCAGTCACACCGACTTGAAGCAGCGGAAAAATTTGCGCTTGAAAATTCATGCACTGTAGTATTGAAGGGCGCAGGAACTATTGTTACCGACGGTGAAGAGGTGTATATTAATTATGCGGGAACGTCTGCGCTTGCAAAAGCGGGGAGCGGTGATGTTCTGGCAGGATTTCTAGCTTCTCTTGCTGCGCAAAAAAATATCACACCCATAACAGCTGCTGCGCTTGCGGTATATTATCATGCCAAAGCGGGTGAAAGTCTTGCCGAGGAATATTCCTCGTACGGAGTCACACCCTCCGACCTTCCTCGTGAGATGGCAAGGCAGATAGCAAAATCAGAGAAAAAATAAAATGGTGCTGTCTCAAATTTTCCAATTTGAGACAGCACCCAACTTTTGATAAGGGGATAGTCAGAGGCGAGAGGTGTATACACATACGCTGAGTCTTGAAAACGGAGGTGGAAAAAGTCCATAAGAATCGAAGAAACCCGCATTATATTGTCTCATTTACGGTTTTTGCTGTATTTGAGTTTTTTTATTTTCGGACTTTTTCGGTTTTACTAAATGTGACAGCCCCTTGAAATGCGCTGCGCGCTTAAAATACTTTCGCTTTGCGAAAGCTTGAAGGCGAGGCAAATCTCTCAGCGACATCATTACTTCAAGCTTGCAAGCTTGTAAAGATAACGTGCCGAGTCGGCTCTTGTAACTTCGCTTGTTGCTCCAACGGAGCTGCCGTCGTATTCAAAAACTCCTGCAGCGCACATAGCGTAAACGCTGCTTCTTGCCCAGCATGGAATATCCTTTTCATCGGCAAATACGGGTAGCTCACCCTCTGCGGAAGCACCGATAAGCTTTGACATAATTACTGCCGCATCGTATTTGGTTATCGCTTTGTTAGGGTTAAAGAGAAGCTCTCCGTCTTTAAATTCACCGTTTATTATTCCCACTCTCTGAGCAGTAGCAACGTAGCCTATAAGGGGGGCGGGAATTTTATCGTTATCGTCGAAATAGGTTGAAGTGAGCGTGGAGTCGGCTCTTAATCCAAGAGTTTTCATAGCCATAGCTACAAATTCTGCACGGGTCACCGTTTCGTCAGGAGTAAAATAAGTGCCGTCGCCTATGATTTTTCCTCCCATAATACCCATAGCCGTCATAGCTACTGCTGCATTATATTCGGCTCTGTCCTGCATATCTACATATTTAACGTCACTCATTCTTTCGGTAACAGTGATACTAACGGTTGCTGTTTTTGAAAAGTTACCCCATTCATCTTCGGCAACAAAAACGAAAGAGTCGCTACCCGTGTAAGAATTTTTAGGCGTGTAAACGTATTCACCGCTCTCCTTGTTAAATGAGGTGAGCGTTCCGTTTTTTGGGTAGGAAACGATTACATAGCTGATGTCGTCGCCTTCTTTATCGGTTGCACTTATAATTCCGTGGTATCCGATTTCTTTCTGCGTGCTGACGGCAAGCGTTTTTTCGCTATCCCCGGATATTTCGGGCTCGTAATTTATTTTGTCGGTGAATTTTAATACAAAATCAAGCTCAGCGCCCGAAGCGTAACCGTCGACTGTAAATTTGAACGATGTTTCAGCTACGTCCTTGTTTGAGGGAATGAAAACCAGAGAGGGAAGATTCTTTCTTTTGATGCTTGTGCCCTCGCTCACGCGTCTTCCTGCGAGCATAAGCGTGCCGTCGGACGTGGGGGGGAGCTTTGTTATCGTCACTTTATCAAGCTCGTCTATGCAAAGTCCCTGCTTGAAATCAGCATCCGAGAAAGTGATTTTTCTGCCGAAAAGTCCTGTTTTTGTGATTTTTACGTCTTCCGCTACCGCAAGCGCGCCCGAGCCGAAGCCGGCGGCAGATGCTACGGTGCCGACGAATGTGAGAGTTAAGGTTGCGATGAGAAAAAGTGCAACTGCTATTTTTTTCATAAAATATTTCCTTTCCTTAGTTTTCTCTATTTTTTGCTTTGATTTAACTAATTATGCACAGATATACAAATTTGCATTTAATTCGATTGACAAAGAGGAGAATAAATTGTATAATGAATATAAATATATTTATAATTTATTATGCACGGAGTAGAAATGTTGAGTAAGCGTTCTAAAATTTTGATACCGGTTACAGCCGCATTGTTGGCAGTGCTTACGCTTTTTTTGGTTCTCTTTTTTCTTTTGGGCAAGGAAGAGGACGATGGGCGTGAGATTTTCACATACGGTGATTTTGAATATACACTTCTTGAAAATGGGAGAATCGAAATAACAAAATATCTCGGTGCGAAAAGCGACGTTGATATTCCCGATGTGATAGAGAACCGCTCGGTTCATTCAATCGGCGCGGGAGCTTTTCGGAGTGCGAGAATCAGCACCGTAAAAATTCCCGCTATCACAAGAGAAATAAAAGACTATGCTTTCGCTGAATGCTCAAATCTTTCAAAGGTTGAAATAGAGGGCTCGCTTGAGACGCTCGGCAACGCGGCATTTTTCGGCACTGCGATAAAAGAGATTGTTTTGCCCGAAAGCGTAAGAAAAGTCGGAGAGAGCGCTTTTGCTTTTTGCGACTTGCTCGAAAAGGTTTCCTTTTCACCTGCTGTTACCGTTATTTCGGACTATCTCTTCAAAAGATGTGTTTCACTTTCCGAAATTAATATTCCGGACGGTGTGAGCACTGTCGGTGAGGAGGCTTTTTACGAGTGTACCTCTTTAAAGTCGGTAAATCTCACCGAAAGCTTAAGTGAGGTTGGCAGACGCGCCTTTTACCGTTGCGAAAAGCTTGATAACGTATTCTTCGGAGCAGCGGTCGCGAATATAGGAGAAGAGGCTCTTTTTGGCTGCGAATCGCTCGCTGAAATTAAGGTAAATCAGCAAAATCCAAGATATACGGCAGAGGGCGGAGCGCTTGTTGATAAAAACGAAAAAAAGGTTGTTCTTATGCCGCCTCTTTCGCCTGTTTCCGAATACGCTGTACCTGATTACGTCACTGAAATCGGTGCAAGCGCGTTTAGAGGATGTAAAAATATCGAATCCCTTAAGCTCTCCGAGTCTCTCCTCGCAATCGGGGATTATGCGTTTTACAATGCCGAAAAGCTCACCGAGATAACAATACCCGCAAGCGTTACGAATATAGGCGCTCTTGCATTAAACGGAACGGGATATTATAAGTCGCTTGCTGAGGAATTTACAGTTGCAGGTGACGGAATTTTAATCAAATACACTCCGATTAAGAATGAAGACGGTGAGCTTATTGCGACTCAAAATGCTGAGATTTTAAAAGACGGTGAAAAAATACGCGGTGTTTCTCTGACTCTTCCTGAGGGGGTGAAGAAAATATCCTCAGCCTTTGCTTATTGCGAAGATATTCAAAAAATCAAGTTTAATTCAAGTCTCACCGAAATACTGAGCTGCGCATTTTATCACGCAACATATCTTAAGGAAATAGATTTTGCTGATTCTTCTGTATCATATATCGGTGACAACGCGTTTGGAAACTGTCAGACATTGCGCGAAATAAATCTGCCGAACACCTTGAAATCCGTCGGTGTTTCGGTGTTTCTCGACTGTTACGGTCTGGGGACTGCTACTATTCCGTCTTCTCTCCTTGTTATAGGAGAGGCTATGTTCTCAGAATGTACGTCGCTTCATACTGTAACTATACCCGAAGGTGTACAAAAAATTGACGGATATGCCTTTTTCTACACGAAGAGTTTAAAGAGCATAACGCTTCCCGCAAGCGTTGAAGGTCTTGGAAGCTATGCCTTCTCGCGCTCGGGACTGACGGCTGTTACCGTGCCGCATACAGTAAAGGAGGTAGGGGAGAGCCTGTTTTCCGAGTGCCCTTCGCTTCTCGAAATTACGTATAAGGCATCTACATCGGCTGTGCCTAAAGCTATATGTCTCGGTGCGAAGTCACTCATGACGGCGGTTATAGAGGGTGATTATACCGAGATAGAGAGCGACGCATTTTACGATTGCATAGCGCTAATTGACGTAAAAATTCCCGGAAGCATCAAAAAGATATCCAGTGAAGCATTTGCTTATTGCGGGGCAATACCTAAGCTTGATTTACCTGAAAGCCTTGAAGAAATCGGTGACGGAGCGTTTTATCTTAATTCAGGTATTTCCGATATCGCTTTGCCTCGTTCGCTGAAGCACATAGGGAACAGTGCGTTTTACGGATGCTCTGATATTGAGGCGCTTGATTTGTCTCGGGTAAAAGAAATCGGAGCATATGCTTTTGCGGGATGCGCGCTTTTAAAGACAGCCGACGTATCATCTGTCGAGGTTTTTCTTGACTCAAACGTGTTTGCAAACTGCTCTGCGCTTGAATCGGTGAAATTTAACTCGAGTGTCGAGAGAATCGGGGAATCCGCATTCTTAAACTGCGTGGCTCTTAAATCTGTCATTCTTCCCAAGAGCATTAAGCTTATCGGCAACTCTGCGTTTGGCGGCTGCCGCACCCTCGAAAGTATAACTTGGCAAAAAGGACTTAAGGAAATTTCGGAAAAAGCGTTCTATTATTGTACCTCACTCCGTGACGTCACTCTTCCAAGTGGTGTTGAAATTATAGGTAACAGTGCTTTTGGACTTTGCACAACTCTTGATTCATTCAAAATGGAAAACGGGGTTAAGATGCTTGGAAGCTCGGTTTTTTCCGATTGTGAAAATCTGCTTTGGGTAACTCTTTCGGATTCGCTTTCTGAAATCCCCGCATCGACGTTCTTAAATTGCACGTCTCTTAAAAATGTAACTATTCCGACGGGAGTCGAAAAAATATCTGAGAACGCATTTGCCGATTGCAGATCTTTAAAATCAATTTCGATATCAAAAAAAGTAAGAGTTGTTGAAAAAGACGCATTTTCGGGATGCGGCGAGCTTTCGAGCGTGGAGTATGACGGCAGTGACGCTGAACGGAAAAATATTGTCATCGGCGACGGAAACGAAGCTTTTGTGAAGGCTTTTGAGAGGGAATAAAATGTTTAAAATAAAAATCGCAAACCTTACGGTTGGGATTGAAAACCGCTTTCAACACGTAGAAATTCAGTCCAAAGACTATCTTTCCGACGAAGAGCCCGTTTTCACGGTAAGCGTCAGCGATGCGGAAATAGAAGAAGAACGAATCTCCTCGGAAACAGAATTCAAAGACGGATATTACGAAAGTATAATAGCTTATCGTAAGATTGCCGAAAAAATGCCGGAATACGATGCGTTCCTTTTTCACGGTTGCGTCATCTCCATGAATAATAAGGCTTATATAATAACGGCAAGAAGCGGAGTCGGCAAAACCACGCATACAAGGCTGTGGCTTTCCGAGTTCGCGGGCGAGGCATCGATTCTTAACGGAGACAAGCCGCTCTTGAGGATAATTGACGGTAAACCTTATGCTTGCGGAACACCTTGGAAGGGCAAGGAGGGCTATGGAAAGAATGAAATTCTCCCCGTCTCAGGTATAGCCTTTCTTTCAAGAAGTGAGGAAAACCGAGCTGCAGAGATTATGCCGGGTGAAGCCGTAACACGTTTTATGTCCCAGATATATCTTCCTAAAAATGATAGAAACGCACTTTTAAAAACGATGCGTCTCGCAGATAAGGTAATAAAAAGCGTAAAGCTCGTTCAACTTGAATGTAATATGAATCCCGAGGCGGCTCACGTGTGCAGAGCAGCGCTCACCGAGTAGAATAGTTGTATCAGTAAAAATCTATATTGACAAAGGCTCTCTAAGCGTTTATATTACTCGCGAAAAGTTCATCCAAGCCACTTAAAGGAGATAAAGTATGAAAAAGCTTTTAAGCTTTCTTTTCCTGATTGTTTTAACGTTAATCACGGCGATTCTTATCACTGCCTGTGGCGGCGACGCAAAAAGGTGTGCCGCCTGCGCTGATGCGGATAATAACGGTGTATGCGACGTGTGCGGTAATGATGTCGAGGCGAAAGAGGCGCTCTCGGTTCCGCTCTTTGAGGACGGCGTCCCGACCTTTAACATAATTCTTTCCGAGAAGCTGACCGACGAGGCAAAAGCGGCGGTGAGTAAATCGATTATCTCTATGCTTGAAAATGAACACGGCGTTGAAGTTTTCACCTTCATGGAGGGCAGCGAAAACGATGATCAAATCGCGGTTGAGGTGCTTGTCGGTAGCGTTGCCTCGCGCGGCGAAAAATATTTGATTGACGAGCACTCTCTCGGCAAAAAGGGCTACGCCGTAAAGATAGTCGGCACTAAGGTGTTGATTAACGGCGGTTCGGATGAAGCGCTGATTGATGCGATTAACCGCTTTGCGGAGGATATTCTCAGCACGGATGATATAACCAATCTCAAAATGACAGCTGATATGCAGATAATAGAGGCGCAGGATAACTATCGAATCACTGCGCTCAAGGTGAACGGCAACGATATGAGGGGCTATACCATAGCTACCGATCGCGCTAACGATTACTATGAAACCGCAGCGCTTGAGCTCCAGGATAAGATATATGAAAAAACGGGATATTGGCTTCATATAGTCGACCTTGCCGAGGCTACGGACAAATCGATAGTCATAAAGCACGCAGACGGAGTGGTCGGCGAGGAGAGCTTCAAGGTTTCGGCTAAAGGCTCGGGGCTTCTTATAGAATGCGGATTTGACAATCTTCTTGAAAAAGCTACGCTGCAATTTTTAACCTCTAAAATCGTATCGGCAAAGGGTGAGGTGGATTTCAAAAACACGGTGTACACGCAGGATATAAGCGTCGTTTACTACGATGATTTCGGTGCTAAGGGCGACGGCAGGACCGATGATTTCTTCGCAATACGCGAAGCCCATATGTTCGCGAATGAGTGCGGACAAACGGTTAAAGCAAGCCGCAATCCAAAGGGAAAGGTTTATTACATATTCGACACTCGCGAGGCGGTAGACGGGTCGGTAATGATAAGGCACATACCGATTCGAACCAATACCGATTGGCAGGGCGTTAAATTCATAATAGACGACAGAGAGATAGGTTCTTTTTCGGGCGGACCTAACCGCGAGCTTGGTACCGAATATATATTTAAGGTTCAAGCGGATCGGGACAAGACAAAGTATAGGATAACTGACAAAGCAATCCTTGACGAAATCCTTGCGGAAGGTATCAATCCAAGCACTACGCATATCAACCTGAAGGTTGAAGGTTGGGACGGACCGATGCTCATAATTCCAACCGATTCCGAGCACCTGATTTTTAGACGTAAGGGAACGAATTATAATTCCGGCGAAGAGATGCAGGAGGTTATTATAATTGACAAGGACGGAAAGGTCAGCGACGAAACGCCTATTATGTTTGAGTATACGCGCTTAAACTTTATAGACGTTTATAAATTCGACCCGACAGGCGGGGTAACGGTGAAAAACGCAATTATCGAAACCCTTGACTCAAATCTACCCCATCCCGTGACCCAAAGCGGGGGATATGCCGGCAGTTATAAGAAGCGAGGAATTGAGGTTTCTCGTTCTTACTCTACGCTTGAAAATATAGAGCATATCATCACGGGCGGATTTAACCTTATCGAGCGTGCTGAGGGGCTCATGGGAGCTAATACGCTCGGTCTGTTTAAGGCGGCGTATGCAACTAACGTCACGTTTAAAAACTGCATAATCCCCGGAAGACTTGCCTACGGGAATGGCAGCTCATATAATTTGGGCGGAAATTATGTTAACAAATTCGTTCTTGACGGATGTGTTCAATCAAACTTCTGGGTGCAGGCTAATCTTGAAACGGGTGAAATTATAGGCTCGTCCGAGTATTCCGACGGAGCATACCCAAGCCTTAGCAGTGTCAAAATCAACGGAAAAAAGATAAGAATGTTCTGGGGCATCAGCGGCACTAACTTTTGTAAAAATATGGAGTTTATAAATTCCAAGCTTTCCCGATTTGATGCGCACGAGGGGCTCTATAACGGAAAAATAATCGGATCCGAGTTCAACTCTACTTCAATTACGGGCAAGGGTGAAATGATAATAGAGGACTCAACCTGGTATCAATACGAACCCGACATTCCTCTGCTTTATCTTCGCCGGGATTACGGATATTATTGGGATGGCGACATTTCGGTCAAAGATACTGAAGCGTATCTTTACGATACTACCACGGTGAGTCCGATTTTCTACGTAATTCATCACGAGTATCACAATTGGTATTTCGGTTATCCTACGGCAATTCCAAACGTAACCCTTGATAACCTTGACGTATACGGTATTGAAAATCAAGCGCTCGTGACATCGGGATATGAAATTTATCTTCTTGATCTTAAAGCCTTTTCGCCTAAAATGCATCTTGAGAACTCAAGCAAAAAACTCTTTCTTGCATACGAGGATAGCGACGGTGACGGATTTATAGACGAGCCGATCTTTGACGCAAACCGTGATGGAAAAGTAGATAAATCTGACCTTATCGACCTCGACGGAGACGGAAAGGTGGGAAATACAAGCCTTTCCTACACTGACCGCTCGGGCTGGATTTTAGAAGAGCAGAGCCCGGGCTATGACGCAACTTTAGGCGTAACTCACCCGAGCTGTGTAAGTAACGTCAACTTGACCAAGCCACCGAGTTATATAAAGATAGTAAATAACGACGGCGCTGACGGCGCGGGAGGATATACTTACATAGTGCCCGATACATCTGGCAAGGGAATCAGCGACGGAGGCTGGAACAGAGCTCCCGGCGCTCCCGATACTCTTGGAGGATTCTTCGGCAATACCAAATTCATATACGAAGATGGCGCGGAGGACTTTTTCCACGGCACGAACTACGTTTTTCAAAATACTACAAAAACCTTCAGATTTGTAAAAATAGATTAAACAAAAAAAGCATTTGGTTTGCAAATTACATTGCAAACCAAATGCCTTTTTATATATAGAAAATTATTCTGCTGTGTAGTTATCAAAGTAACCCTGGATATAAACTATCGGAGTACCCTTATCACCCGAACCGGAGGTCAGGTCGCAGAGCGAGCCGATAAGGTCGGTAAGTCTTCTCGGGGTAGTACCCTCAGAAATCATCTGACCTACGAGGTCACCGTCCTTTTCGTGAATCTTTGCCTTGATTGCTTCCTTGAGTGCATCACCCGAGAGGTCGGCAAAATCATTATCCGCAAGATACTTAAGCTTAAGCTCGTTGGGCGTTCCCTCAAGGCCAGAGGTATAAGCGGGAGAAACAACCGGGTCAGCAAGCTCCCAAATCTTTCCGATAGGGTCCTTGAAAGCACCGTCACCGTAAACCATTACCTCAACGTTCTTTCCTGTAGCCTCGAAAAGCTTTTTCTGTATAGCGTCAACAAGAGGCTGGCAATCGCGGGGGAAGAGCTTTACCTGATCCTCGGTAGCCTTGTTAGAACCGAGAAGGCCGTAATCGGCATTAAATCCGCTTCCGTCAACCGACTTGTTCATAATTTCGTCAAGTCCGAATACCTTTTCAGCGCCTGCCGCGCGAAGAAGCCTTTTTGTGCGGGCTCTCGTATGAATATCGCAGTTGATTACGTTTTTGGTGTAGTCGAGTATTGCTCTCGGGTCGTTAGCGAAGATTATCTCAGCCTCAGCGCCCGATTCATTTATAAGCTTTTCATAGTACTCAACGTAGTCGACACCGGTAAAGCGATGCTTCTCGTAGCCGAAAAGCTCGCGGTACTTAGCAAGCGAAAGCACGTCGCGATAGGGGTCAACGCCCTTTTCATCAAGTGCGTCAAGGCTTATAAGATGGTTTCCGACCTCGTCTGAGGGATAGGAGAGCATAAGAACTACCTTCTTTGCGCCTTTTGCAATTCCGCGAAGGCAGATTGCGAAGCGGTTACGGCTGAGAATGGGGAATATTACACCCACGGTCTCTCCGCCAAGCTTTGCTTGTACGTCTTTTGCTATATCGTTAACAGATGCGTAGTTACCTTGAGCGCGTGCAACTATAGCCTCGGTCATAGCTACTATATCGCGGTCGCGAATAGCAAAACCGTCGTCCTTTGCCGCTTCAAGCACGGAATTTGTAACTATTTCCACAAGATCGTCGCCGTGTCTTATAATCGGTGCACGCACACCTCGTGAAACAGTACCTACCATACGACTCATAATGAATCTCTCCTTATTTTTTTCGCAAACACCGAAAAGGTGCGCGGAATTTTTTAATCACTTTATTATTATAGCAGAAAATATTTTGATTGTAAAGATTTTTTTTAGAAAAAATGCTGTATTATGTTATTTTTTTTGAACAATTTTCATGATAAAGGACCACTCTCTCTTTTTTGCTCCAGCAGCCAATATAAAAGCTCCTTGGTGAAAACAAGCGTCTGAATTCCGTGTCCCGCACCTTTGAATTCGGTATACTTGACTGTTTTTCCAAGTTTCTTGAGCTTCTCAACCATTTCGCGCGAATGCACGGGAGAAACTGTCGTGTCTTCATCGCCGTGGAACGCCCATACGGGCATATCAAGCACTCTCGCATTCCAAGCCATACCGCCGCCGCAAGCCGGTGCAATAGCTGCGAAAAGGTCGGGGCGCAGCATTGCGCAAAACCATGTTCCATAACCGCCCATACTTAAGCCCGTGAGATATATTCTAGTCTTGTCGGCATCGTATTCCTCTGTTATTTCCTCGACGAATTTCACCACCGATTCAGCGCGTCCTGCCCAGAACTGTCCTTTGGGACACTGCGGCATGATGAATAGACAGTCGAATTCCTCACCGTCCATTATATTTGAAAATCCGTGCTTATCAACGAGTGCAAGGTCATCTTTTCCATCTCCGCGCTCTCCTGCACCGTGGAGCTGAATTATGAGCGGCATGTTTTCTCTTTTGTCTTTTGGGGAATACTCAACGAATGGAAATGTCCATTTTTCTTCTCTGTGTTCTATTCTGTTCATAATGCTTAAACCTCATTCCAAATTGGATTTCCTATTGCTATACGAAGATTTTTATCAACGTCTATAACTTCGATACGGTAAAATTTCGCATCTGCGCGTGTTTTTAGCAAAATATATTTGGGCTTTGCGCAATCGAATTTAAAGGATTTTACGATGCCTTTGTCGCATATAACGTTGATTTTGTATTTGTGCTCGGG
>JAZLAO010000088.1:0-5721 GCA_045613205.1 Eubacteriales bacterium
ATACGCAGGAATATCGAAGCGGTCACAACGAGGCGGTCTTGAAAACCGTTAGGCCAAAAGCCACGGGGGTTCGAATCCCTCTTCCTGCGCCAAAAAATAAGGACACTCCTTGTGGGTGTCCTTTATTTTTTGCCACAGTCAGAGGCTCTCGAACTCCCCTCTGTGACTCTCCGAGTCGCAGAATGGGGTTCGCATTTGAGCCGTAGAGCGCGTCAAGCTCGCTTGTAAGCGTCAAGGCAAAAAATCTTCACCAGAGGTGAATACCCCTCTTCCAAGCAAAGCTTCAAAAGAAAAAAGTTTTAGGTGGTGTTCTTCTAATTTATTCATTCTCTACTTGTCTTTTTTTATGTTTTGTGCTATAATTTTTACAGAACAACTAGGGAGGCTATTATGTATTGCAAAAAATGCGGAAAACAAATTGATGACGATTCATTGTTTTGTACTTATTGCGGGAAAAGTTTATCTTGCGACCAGCATGATGATTTGGTAGCGGAAACTTGCAAATTAAATGATCAAGACACTCCTGCAATTAAGTTGCCCGATGATCCTGAAAAAATCTCCCTTTGGTGGTTGTTGCTTTTGATACCGATTTTCGCCATTATGTTTGTTTTAATATTAAATCCCCAAATATGGCAACACAAAAATGATGATTACAGCGATCGTGCGATCAACAATAAAATATTAAGCAAAGAAGCTTGTATTGACGAAATTAAGCAATTGTTACAGGTTGATGAAATATATTATTTCGATTGTGATTTTTCCAATCTCCCTGATATAGAAATTGTTGATTCCTCATACAACGTATCGGTTTGGGGAAAGTTCGTGAAAAAAGACGATAGGCAGGTAATTGATTTATCTCAGCAAGCACGAGTTCAGATTGTTGCTAACTATAAGATAGTTTCAAACGGAACAGCAATGGGTTTTTCTATTGTTAGCAATGTTATGACTCCCGGTGCGAAACACTACAAGAACGATGTCTTTCAATATGAAACTGAAAACGAAATATACACTAAAGAGACCTTTAGTTCTTTTTCTGAATTAAAAGGCGATAATGGTAATGGAACTATATATTGGAATGGTACTACCATTGATTCTATCCTTGTTCCAGAAAATTTTTACACGTCGAAGCTTTCAAGCTCTTTAAATCCTATATCATATTATAGAAAATATAGCGGAACATTGTACGATATTAAAGTGGAACACACGCCGCTTTATGTCGTAACGCATTATGAAGATTACGAAAGCTTTGATCTGGATGAAAATTTTGCTACGATGGAGAAAATCAAATCGTATTTAAACGAGAATGCAATATATGTAAAAGGATAAATCAGCAGTTGGTCATATAAATTGCAAATCGCTTCTCAATCTCTTCCACAGATACTCAATCGCCTTCTCATGCCACTTTGACTTATTATATATCCTAAACGCTTTATCACTTGCGAAGAACTCTATTACACCCGCTTTCGAGATTACATATTCGTCATTCATCATTACGGCAAAGATGTCACCGTTTTGTACTCGTCGCAGTATGGTAGTCCTCGAATAACCAGTTATCTTTGCAACTCGGTTTATGTTCATAGCATCGGGGTATATCTCCATTCGCTTTTCGAGCAGGTGAATGAACATAGCTCTTTCGTTGCTCGTCAGCACAATATTTAAATTACTATCTCTGCCACCCATTTCGAGTGGCAGAGAATTTTCTTTACGGGAGGAGAAGACACCAACGGGAATTTCTATTGAACGCTCGGCTCGAGGCTTGGCTAAATACTTTTTCAAATCCTCTTCGCTCACGTAATACCTCAGATGCGTAGGTGTATTCACTATTCTGCAGGGAATAACACCGTTTTGTAGCATCCAAGCTGCTTTGCGTTTGCTTATATGTAGCTTTTGCCTTAACTGTTCAAGTGAGAGTTCACCGTTTTTCTTCATTCTTCCGTACCCCTTATTCTTTGTTTAATGCTGTAAAGATTTTTGCCATCGGTGGCGCTTATATCTTTGTTTAATGCGGTGTAATTTTTATACACCGCATTTGCTTTGCTCGTCCTTGCTTATCAGCGAGGCGAGCTTCATACTTGCGACGCTCGTTGCACTCACGTCAAGGTGCGAGTAGATGTCTGCAGTCACGCTCATGGTGCTGTGTCCCATGTATGCCTGGATTACCTTCATATTTTCACCGAGGGCAACGAGGAGCGAGGCACAGGTATGCCTGAGGTCGTGGAAGCGTATCTTGCGCAGTCCGTGTTTATTTAACAGTACTGCGAAGTGCTCGGTCACGAAGTTCGGTCGCAGGAGCATGCCCATTTGGTCAACGCACACCATGTCGAGATATTTCTTCGAATAGGAACGCTTGAACTGCTTTCGGTACATCTCTTGTTGTTCCTTGTGCACGAGGAGTATCTTCTTCACGTCGGGGTGCATTGCGAAGACTCTGCGTGAGCTTTCGGTCTTCAAGTCCTCGCTGATTTCTATGTACTTTTTGCCGTTTTTCGTCAGCTCCACAACCTTTTGCTTGACGTAGATTTTGTTCTCCTCAAAGTCGATATTGCTCCACGACATGCCGAGCGCTTCGCTTCTTCTTAAACCGCAGTACACGGCAAGGACAATCGGTATGTAGAGTGGGTCGTCCTTTGCGAAGGCGAGGAGCGTTTGCACCTCTTCTGCCGAGTAGAATCCTGCGGAATATCTTTTCACCGTAGGTCTGTCCACCCTCTGCATTGGGTTGAACTCGAAGAGCTCCTGCTTGATTGCGTACTCGAACATTGAGTGGAGCAGATTGTGGTAGTGGAGCACCGTTTGCTCGCTATCACCCATGCTTCTTAGGTAGTCGTAGAAGGAGTTTATCACCCTCGGCTTGAGGTCGGCAAGTGACATCTTGTCACCGAAGAACTTGGTCATATGACCGCTGACTCTCGCTTTGTAGCCGAGGTAGGTTGATTCTTGCACCTTGTGGCGATGCACCTCGTCCAGCCACTCGTTCATAAAGGCTATGAAGGGGTAATTCTCGGGATCGTCGTATCCGTCCAGCATTCGAGCGTATTTCTCCTCGAATTCAGCGAGCATCACTCGCTTTCTCTTGTCAATTACCGATTTCAGTGCATCGGCAGGTAAATCCATTGCCATCCATTTTGTTTTTCTTTTCTGTGTCAAGGGGTCTCGGTATCCGATTACCAGATGCAGGTAACCGTTGCGTTCCTGAACGCTTCCCGCGACACCTTTTTCGTATTTTCTTCCCATTTTGTTTCCTTTCTTTTTGGTTTTTTATTTCAAACAATACCACACCGGTCGGGCAAAGTCCAGACCCGTGGGTTCGAAGTTACAGTTACAACATATTTTTATTTCTATTGACATTTTGCTGATTTTGGTTTATACTAATAGCGAAAGGCGAATCGTTTAAATGCGAAGGCACTTTGTTGCCGGAACCTCTTTGCGATGAGCCTTTTTCTTTTGTAATATAAAACCAGACTATTTTTTGCGCCTGGTGGGGTACGGTGTTCTGCGGTCTTCTATGTATTCCATAACGCTGGTTTTGGCGATACGGTACTCACGTCCGACCTTGACACCGAATATCTCGCCCGAGCGCACGAGGCGCGAGGCGAGCTTGGTGGAGATGCCGAGAGCATTGGATAAATCCGTAAGGCTCATGGCATCGGGATAGTTTGCGAAGATATTTGCTCTTAATCTTATATTTATCACCTCCTTTACATACTTTGTGTGAAGCCGACGTCCTCGTCTTCCGCTGTGTCTTGTGGCTCGCTTTGTGACGTTATGTAATCGTACGCGAGTACGCCGGCACCGACCAGAGCACCGAAGCCTTCACCGTTTCTTCTTGCTTCCTCTTCGGCTTCGATTTCCTCGGGAGTCTTATTGCTGTTATCGTTTACCGAAGCAGAGCGAATAAGACGATCCACACTATCGTGGAGAGTGCTACCGAGCTTCCTATCGTTATGAACACCGTTACCCACAGTTTGCTCATATGCTCTCTTATTTCCTCGAGCTCGATTCTTATACGACTCTCGGTTTGCTCGATACTTCTCTCGCTCGCTTTCCCAGCCTGGTTGATGTTCTCCACGGTCTCGGCTAGCTTCTTCTCCTGCTCGAGCAGTGCGTTCTTCCTCTTCAGCTCCATGTTGTCCGTAAGCACTCGAGTGAAATTCTGAAGCTCGATTTCTCTCGTCAGCCTCGGCATTTCTGTTACTATTTGACGAAGCAGTTCGAGCGTTGCCGCTTGTGTATCTTGCATCTGTTGCAGTTCCTCTTCGGGTATCTCTACCACTATTTTCTCGGGAGGCATCTCCACCTCTTCCACTTGATTGAGCTCTTCCAGCTCGTCCATCGTCATTCTTTCTGAGTTCAAACTCATATTCCATATTCTCCTTTAAGTATTTTTCGTCTGATAATTTATCGTCGTTGCATTCGGGATATTTCCCATTTTTGTTTTTGGGTTCACCTGTGCAGGTGTACTTGATGTTTTTGTATTGCTCGTTCCACCTGACCTCGTATCCGGCTGCTTTCATATAATTTATGAACGCTTCCTTCGTTCCGCATTTTTCCATCGCGCTTCTTATCGTTGAACGCAAACGGAACTTCCAGCTTTCGCCTTTCTTTGCGGATTGGTACTCACGATTACCAAGACCGCTTGTCTTTTTATCCTCACTCGGCTCGATTATACTGAGACCGTGCTCGAGGCAGATGCCGTCACTGATTTTCCTCAGCTCTTCAAGATGCTTCTTGTTCGTGCGGTATTTGTATCCGGTCTCAGCGTTCACGCTGTTGAGCACGAAGTGATTATGTATGCAGTGTGTATCGGTATGCGTTGCAACCACAACCTCGAATCCCGGCCACGCCTTTTCGGCAAACTCAAGACCGATGTTGTGCGCTTCCTCGGGAGTGAGGTTATCGTCCTTAGCGAAGCTCTGCACGTAGTGATAGAACATCACACCGTCGCTCTTCTTGTATAGAGCTTTCGTAGCTAAAAATTCATCTTTTGCAAACAATGGATTACAATTTATACCGCTTACGTGATTTACGACCTCGGTTTTGTCCTTGGTTTTATCACCGCGCGTTGCGTAATTTATCACGACACCAATGCCTGATGCCGTGTGGTGCAAGGCTTGCTTCGTGCCGTTTGAATGATAATCAATTGCTTTTACTATCGCCATTAGTTATCTCCTCTTCGCGCCAGTGCGAATATAGCGCAGTAGATTTCGCCCATAGAATTATTAATTTCTGTGAGGTCAACCACCTCAACCTCGTGAGCATTTGCTTTGCGTGTTAGCTGATTGAGGTTGTTGCCGATACGCTTCAGCTGAGTAAGCATTTCACGCAGGTCGTTTATGACCGTGATTTCTTTGCCGAGAGCTGCGCTGATTAAGTATTCAGTGCGGTTCTTTTTCGCTTTCTTCGCAGCCTCGTCGATTGCTTCGAGCTCCTTTTCGGTAACTCTGATTGGTATTGAGATATTTCTTTTTCTCATTTTTTCTCCTTTCTTTTTTGTTTTAGTTTTGATTTTTAATAAGGGGTGCGGGTCTCCCGCATTTTTCTGTGCTCGGCAGGATAGCCGAGCGCTATGCTTGCTAATAGCAACAACCAAGGTCGTTGCTATTAAAAAGATAGCCATGCAGAACACAATGTATTTCGCAGCATATATCTCTGAGATTCTTTTCTCTGAGAACGAACTTCACATGTAAGCAATTTAATTGCTCGCATCTCACTACTTTAAGT
>JAZLAO010000089.1:0-2255 GCA_045613205.1 Eubacteriales bacterium
AAAAAGACAGCCGCACGTGAGCGGCTGCCTGTGATTGTGATGCGATTGCCAAACTTTCTATACCTCTTTAGAGGTGAAGCCGGTAATTGCCCCTTCTAGGGGCTGTGCAAGCCACCGGTTTACCGGTGGTTATGACTTATAGGACGGACTTTTTTTAATCCGCCTTTTTTATGTTTTTAGTACTTTTACTCTACCGTAACGGATTTCGCGAGATTACGGGGGCAATCAATATCAAAGCCACGCAGAAATGCCGTTTCGTATGCCAAAATCTGCGAAAATACAACAGATACGAATGGAGTAAATATTCCGTCAAGATTCGGAATTAGGAAAACTCTGTCAGAGTAGGCTTCGGGCTCTATCATATTGTCTTTGCAGATTAGAATTACAAAAGCTCCGCGAGCGCGCGTTTCTCTGATATTGCCTATCATTTTGTCGTGATACTTTTCGTCGCATGCGAACGCTATTACGGGTACACCGTCTGTTATTAACGAAAGCGTTCCGTGCTTGAGCTCTCCTGCGGCATAGGCTTCGCTATGAATATATGAGACCTCTTTAAGCTTAAGCGAGGCTTCTATGGATGCCGCATAGTCGCAGCCGCGCCCGATAAAGTAAAGGTCATTTTTATCGACGATATCTTTGGCGAGCATATTAATTTCGGCTCTTCGCGAGATGACATCTGATACAGCGGCGGGAACGTCGTTTGACAGAATGCTTAAGAAATCCTTGGCAAAGCTATCTGTGACAGCCCCTTTTGCATGAGCTGTGGCAACAGCGATAAGGAACATGACTGCAAGTTGAGTAATATATCCTTTGGTTGTGGCAACGGAAATTTCCGGTCCTGCATTCGTGTAAATTACGTAATCGCTTTCGCGAGCTATGGCAGAGCCGACAGTGTTGATTATTCCAAGACTGGGGGCACCGGATTCTTTTGCAAGCTTTAAAGCAGCGAGTGTGTCGGCTGTTTCACCGGATTGGGAAACAGCTATTATAAGCGGATTTTTAGTAACCGCAGGGGGATCATATCTGTATTCGGATGCCAGGGTTACAAAAACCGGAATTCCGATAATTTTTTCGATCAGATGTTTGCCGACAATTCCCGCATGATAAGCAGAGCCGCACGCAATTACGGATATGCCGTCAAACTCCGAGAGTGCCTTTTTCGTTATTCCGATTTTTTCGAGATCAGGTAGACCGTCTTTTGAAATGTAAGGTCTTACAGCGCGAGAAATAGCTGCCGGCTGTTCATGTATTTCTTTGAGCATAAAATGCTCGTAACCATCCTTTTTGGCCATTTCAAAATCCCATGGAACGTCTTCCGGTTCAATAGATTTTTCGGCTCCGGATTTGCTATAACAAACCACGCTGCCTGCTTTAAGACACGCTATTTCATCATCGGCGATGCGCATAATACTCTTTGAGTGCCTTAAAATTGCAGGTATGTCAGAGGCGAGATAAGAAGAGCCTTCCGCAGAGGATAGAATCAGGGGATTGTTTCTTCTTACCGCCCAAATTTCACCTGCACGGTCATGAAAAATAATAGCTAATGCAAACGACCCCTTAAGGCTTGTGATTGCGGAATTGATAGCCAACCACGGTTCGCGATGCTGTTTATACTCCTTGTCTATTAAATGAACGACACATTCGGTGTCGGTTTCGCTTCTGAATAAATATCCCTCTTTAGAGAGAATCTCCCGAAGCTCAAGGTAATTTTCTATTATTCCGTTATGTACAAGAGTGACGTTCTCGGAAGAGTGCGGATGCGCGTTTTTTTCGGACGGCTCACCGTGAGTTGCCCAACGGGTATGACCGATACCAAGGGTGGAAGAAAGCACTTTGCCCCCATCAATCTGGTCACTGAGCACCTGCAAACGACCTTTGGTTTTATGCACACGGATATTGCCTGCTTCCATACAAGCAATCCCTGCGGAGTCGTAGCCACGGTATTCCAACCGAGCCAAACCATCCAGCAAAATGGGTGCTACCTGGTCTTTTCCTACATATCCTACAATACCACACATGAGAATCACCTCATTATTATATTTATGCCGTGAAGAGAATTTTGACATCCTTCCCCACTCAACCACGCTAATTATATCATAGCCCTTATAATTTGTCAATTTATAAATTGTCGCGGTAAGAAAAGGCAAGAAAAACAACGACAGAAAAAAATAAATCGAAAATCATGGGAAAATACTACTCCAACGTATTTACTTTTCCTATAAAAAAAGGTATAATAATCCTGCATTTCAACGAAG
>JAZLAO010000090.1:0-29623 GCA_045613205.1 Eubacteriales bacterium
GCACAAATCCAATCCTTTTATGAAAGAGGATTTCCTTGAGAACCACCCCGAGCGCGAGGCTATTTTGAACGGTGAAAAGAGATTTGACAAGGAATCGGCAATCGCCATCTATCCCGAGCTGAAATTCCTTCCGAATACTCACTTCGGTTACGTTCCCTGCCTTTGCAAAAAAAGCTGTGAGGCAGTTTGCTATAAGCACTTAAAGGAGGTCGGAAAAATATGAAAAACAGAATTATAGAATGCGCAAAGAAATTTGATGCCGACCTCGTCGGCTTTGCTCCTGCAAGCAGATTTTCAAAGAATGATGCTATATTTAAAATATTCCCCGAGGTAAAAACCGTCATCGGACTCGGATTCAGAGTTTTAAGAGGAATTTACAGAGGCGTTGAGGAAGGAACAACGTATTACCAGTACACTACAATGGGCGTCGAGAATCTCGAAGAAACGGTTATGCCGCTTGCGCTTATAAACGTTGCAAATCTCATTGAGGAAGAGGGATTCGAAGCAATTCCGCAGAGAAAAAATCAGCTTATAGTAAACGACGAGTACAGCACCAACCCAGAGGTAGACTACACCGACGTCGTAAGAGGTGTTAAGGCCGAAAATCAGCTTGATTTCCTTAACTGTGCCGTAATGTGCGGGCTTGGTGAGCGCAGTATGATAAATTCCCTCTTGACTCCTGAATTCGGTCCCTTCGTAAGATACTGTTTTATCCTTACCGATGCCGAAATAGAGCCTACGGAACTTCGCTCCCCGTCTCTTTGCGACAGATGCGGTGAGTGCATAAAAGCTTGCCCCGGAAATGCCATAAACGCTGACGGACTACTCGACAGCTGGCGTTGCGCAGTGTATTATAACGGTGCAAACGGAAGCAAAAATCCCTTTATGCCACCTGAAGCATTCATTGGATTTGATAACAGATTAGATATCATAAACGGTACGGCGGAGTTTGACAAAGAAGGCGCTATGAATATACTTGATAACATCTACTTCTATCCGCCCGCAAAGCACTATTACAGAACATCTATATGTGGAAGAGCCTGTGACCGAGCGTGCTATATTCACCTTGAAGAAAAAGGCGTTCTCACACGCAAATTTAATAAAAAATTCAGAGAAAAAGAGGATTGGAAGCTCTCAACCAAGCAGTTTGAAACACTCAAACGCGAAAAAGATTGGGAATTCACAAAATAATTCAAATGTTTACTTCTGAAAATCCAAAAAAATCCGGATTTGATGCCGTAATTAAAAACGAAAGCTTTAAATGCGCTTTTATAACCCACTCCCCCGCATACTCCTTCGGCAAAGTGAGCGAGATGAAAAGACATAACGAAACCGACGAGGTGTTCGTTCTTCTTTCGGGCAGCGCAGTTATGCTGATTTACGAGGACGGAAAATTTTACGAGCAGGAGCTTAAGCCTAAGACTTCGTATAACGTCCAGAGAAAAACCTGGCACTACCTTGGCGTATCAGACGATGCTGTGCTTTTCGTTTGTGAAAAGGCTAATACCGATTCAACAAACAGCGATATTATCAGGCTTGACAATTTCTACGAGCTGAAAGGAAGATAAAAATGAAACTATCTATTTGCGGTGACGTTTCAACTACCTATTCGCAAGAGCTTTTCAGAGAGCTCAACGTAACAGCTCTATTCGGTGACGTTCCCAAGCTTTTTTCAGACTCAGACAGAGTTCTGGTTAATCTTGAATGTGCGCTTACCGAAAAGGAAACCCCGATTGACAAAAAAGGGCCTAATCTTAAAGGTCCGCTTGAAACAGCCGACGTGCTTTCTCAAATCGGAGTTACCGATTGTGCAATAAGCAACAATCATATTATGGATTACGGAATCCCCGGAATTAACGATACGAAAGACGCTCTTACAAGGCTAGGACTTAATTATACCGGATTTGGTGAAAACTACGAGGACTCGAGAAAAAATCTCGTTATGGAAAAGGACGGAAAGAAGGTTGCTATAATAGCGGTTTGTGAGCACGAATACTGCTACGCGCTTGACGACAGAATGGGAGCAAGACCGTTTGACCCGTTCGACACGCTTGAAGACGTCCGTCTGGCAAAGGCGCAATGTGACTTTGTGGTAGTTCTCTATCACGGCGGTAAGGAGCAAAGCATCTATCCCTCGCCAAGACTCAGAAAAGCGTGTCGGGCTATGGTTAAGTGCGGTGCAGATGCGGTGCTTTGCCAGCATAGCCACTGCATAGGCTGCTATGAGGAATATTGCGGCTCACATATACTCTACGGTCAAGGAAATTTTCATTTTACCGGAAGATTAGACCACCCACATTGGCAATCCGGACTTGTAGTTCAGCTTAATCTATCAAACAAGGTAGATATAAATTTCATTCCTGTCAAGGTACACGGATTTGGAATTGACATTGCAAAAGGTGAAGAATACGACACTATTATGAAGGATTTCAATGAGCAAAGCGAAAACCTGCATAACGGTGTGTGGCTTGAAAAATGGGATGAGTTTTGCCAAAGCACGAAGGAGAGATATCTTGGAAATATATCAAGAGCCTTCAGCGACAAGGCCGAGTCAGCGGATAACGAGCTGTTTTGCGGAAGAATGCACTGCGAAGCTCATAAGGACGTTATTGATTGGCTATGTAAGCATTATTGGGAACAGAGGGAGCATATATGACTAAGGACGTTTTTTCGAAGGTTACACCCGAAGAGGTGGGCATAGAATCCTCAGCGGTTCTTGATTTTTTGGACGCGCTTGACGAGCACCGAATGCATACTCACAGTATTATTATGGCGCGAGGTGACAAAATTTTTGCAGAATGCTATTACAGACCGTTCAGCGAAAATTTTCTTCACAGAATGTACTCGGTTTCAAAGAGCTTTGTCGCAATAGCAATCGGAGTTGCCGTAACCGAGGGACTTGTAGGGCTTGATGACGTTATATGCGACTACTTCCCCGAATTTAAAAACGAAAACTTCGATGAATACTACGAAAAATGCACTATCCGCGATATGCTTACAATGCGAAGCAACGTAGGCACGGGGGTAAAATGGTGGGGAAAATTCGGAAGCCGCATCGAAGCCTACTACTCTCAAAAAACAGATAAAATACCCGGCACGTTATTCAAATACGACAGCATCGGCTCGTTTTTACTCGGCTGTATAATTGAAAAGCTGACGGGCAAAAGCTTTCTTGAGTATCTAAAGGAAAAGGTACTTCTCGAAATCGGCTTTTCAGAAGAAAGCTACGTTCTTCGCGAGCCCGGCGGATATGCTATCGGCGACTCCGGTGTTATGTGTACAACCCGCGATCTTCTCATTTTTGCAAGACTCATAATGAAGGGCGGCAAATGGGGAGATAAGCAGTATATCGACCATTCGTTTATGGAAGATGCCATAAAAAAGCAGGTCGAAAACGACTGTACCGGTGGATACAACCTGTACAACTCCGGCGGATACGGTTATCTTATATGGAAAACTCATCCCGACGGCTTCTCGCTTGTAGGTATGGGAGACCAGCTTGCAATCTGTGATATGAAGCGAGATATATCCTTTATTATAACTTCTGATAATCAAGCTGAAAAGGCTAACAGACATATAATTTATCACGAATTTTACAGACATTTTTTGCCGAAGATTTCAGAGAACGAACTCAAGGAAGACAAGGACTCATTTAATAAACTCTCGGAGTACCTGAAATCAAGAGAGCTCGTTTCGCAAAACGGAAAACACGTCTCTCCTATCGCAGAAAAAGTATTCGGGAATAAATACGTCAAAAAAACAGGCGAGCTTAAAATCGATTCCTTTACTCTCACAGACAGCTTCCTTGAAATAGAGAAGGACGGAAAGTCATATAAGCTTGAATACGGACTTCTTAAAAACAGAAAGACAGAGTTTTCGTTTGGCACTCGCGCAAAACCTGATATGATGGGTATTTACGAAGAAGGAAAATATGACTGTAACGTTTCGGGTGCGTGGGTAAGTGATGACACCTTTGCCATTTTGGCGCATATAACCGACACATATTTTGGCTCGCTCACCGTACACGTATCATTTATAGAGAATGAAGCCTCGATGCTGATTCAAAGAAGCGGTCAATACGTTTTTGAAGATATAGGCGGATTCTTAATTGCGGAAAAAATAAAAAAGGAGATATAATCTATGAAAGAAAAAATCGTAATTGCCGTTATAGGCTGCGGAAGATTTGCAAAAAATTTCGTACCGCTCTTTAAGGCTCATCCCGAAGTTAAAAAGGTTTACGTTTGCGACTTGATTCCCGAAAGAGCAAAAGCCTACTCGGAAAACTTTGGCGTTGACATTATCGAAAGCTTTGAGGAGGCGCTCGCATCCAAAGAAGTAAACTCTATTGCTATATTTACACAGCGAGTAAAGCACGGTCCTATGGCTATTGCTTCTCTTAAAGCAGGCAAGCACGTTTACAGTGCCGTTCCCTGCGCAACAGACATCGAGGATATCAAGGAAATTGCAAGACTTGTCAAGGAAACAAGACTTACATATTCTATGGGAGAAACCGGATTTTACAGAGCCCCCGCAATCTTCTGTCGCGAGGAATATGCAAAGGGTACGTTCGGTAAATTTACATACGGTGAGGCTCACTACAATCACGACATAAGAAATATGGAGCAGAGCTTCAGAAGCTCAGGCGGTGACGAATGGAGAAAATACGCAGGTGTTCCCCCTATGTACTACCCCACTCACTCCACAGCTATGGTGCTCAGCACCATGCCGGGTGTTTACGCGAAAAAGGTTGCCGCTTTCGGCTACTCTGAAAGCCCCAGAACCGACATATACGGAACTGACGGCCAGAATATTTACAACAACCCTTTTGCTAACACCACTATGCTCCTCCACCTTTCAAACGGCGGTATTGCAAGAATAAGCGAAAACAGATGCGTTGGCTGGAGAGCTCCCGAAACCTATATTTCACAGTTTTACGGAAGCGAGGGCGGCTATGAATTCTCTGTTGCAAGGCATCACCTTGCCAGATTCAGAGAAGACGACGAGCATTACGTTACAATGACCGACGTCACCGAAAAACTCATGCCTAAGGAAGCATACGAAATGATAGAAACCGATTACAGTAAGGCTATTCAAGAGATTGCAGACGGATTCGGCTTCAGAATGACATCTCCCGTTCAGCCTATTGAAAGACTTCCCAAGGAATACGAGGGAATACATAACGGTCATAACGGAACCCACCACTTCCTTATCGACGACTTCTGCCGCGCTTATGCTACCGGAAAGCTTTCTCCCTGCAATATCTGGGAGGTTGCGCGCTGGAATATCCCGGGACTTACGGCTCATAAATCCGCACTTGCAGGTGGCGAGCTTATGGACGTTATCGACCTTGGAGATCCGCCGGCAGATTGGAAAGTTCTCGACTGGAAAGCGAAATAACTTTAAAACCTAATTAGCGACAAAATCGATTTCGGATATGCTCCTATCGCGACCTATTAAAAGGACCCACCATCAGCCTTCTTAAAGAAAGGCTCACTGACGCTGAGATGCGTTCAAAAATACTCGGTGACGAGGGCTTTGAGGTTGAAATCCGTTGGAATTACGTAGCTTCAGATGAAAAACGTGAAAATTTAATATTAAAAATGCATAGTTAAAGCGGAAAGAGTTTTATAAGCCCTTTCCGCTTTGATTTTCTGTTATATTCCGTAGCTTGAAGAAAAGAGCTCGGATTCAATTTTCATAAGTCGGTTATACTTAGCGACGCGCTCTGCTCTTGCGGGTGCGCCCGTTTTTATGAAGTCGCAGGACATTGCCACGGCAAAATCGGCAATAAAGCTATCGGCTGTATCTCCGCTTCGATGTGACATTACCGTTTTATACCCACCGCGGTGCGCTGTGAATATCGCTTCTGCAGTTTCAGTAACCGTTCCTATCTGGTTTGGTTTTATTAGAATTGCGTTAGCAATATTTTTGCTTATCCCCACTTCAAGTCTTTGTGAGTCGGTAACAAAGAGGTCATCACCCACAAGCGTGCACTTTTTTGCGAGTTTTTCGGTTATTCTTCCCCACCCGTAGTCATCGTTTTCTCCAACACCGTCTTCTATACTCAGTATAGGATATTTCTCCGCAAGCGATGTGAAATATTCCACCAGCTCATCAGATGTATATTTTGTATTGCGCTTCGGCAAAACATATCCTTCTTCGGTTTTCCATTCCGACGCGGCAGCGTCCAGCCCGAGCATAAAATCTTCTCCCGGGTTATAACCTGACTTTTCAATTGCCGAGATAATGACCTTAATCGCCTCCTCGTCCGAGGGCAGCATCGGCGCAAAGCCCCCCTCATCGCCAACAGCGGTTGAGAGCCCTTTTGAAGAAAGTATATTCTTCAGGGTATGATAAACCTCCGAGCACATACGCACTCCGTCAGAAAAAGACGGTGCTCCGCTTGGAATTATCATAAACTCTTGAATATCAATATTGTTGGCTGCATGGACGCCTCCGTTAAGAACGTTCATCATAGGAATCGGCATTTTTTTGACGAGCGCTCCCCCAAGATAACGGTATAACGGTATGCCAAGTGATGCAGCTGCCGCCTTTACTATTGCTATCGAAACAGAAAGAATTGCATTTGCTCCGAGATTCGACTTATTATACGTACCGTCAAGTGCTATCATAACAGAGTCGGCCTCGTCAATATCGGTAACGTCCATGCCCACGAGCGCGGGATGTATTCGCTCGTTTACGTTCTTTACGGCAGTGAGCACACCCTTCTTGTGATATCTTTTTTCACCGATGTCACGAAGCTCCTTTGCCTCGTGCATTCCAACAGATGCACCCGACGGCACCTCGGCACAGGCAACCGTTCCGTCTGAAAGCGTAACCTCAGCCTCCACTGTAGGATTACCGCGCGAATCAAGTATTTCCATCGCACAAATCTTTGTTATTTCAGTCATCAAAGCACCTCTCTTTCGTAATTCACTGTAATTATTTACCGCACCGTCACAAATAATTCGCAAGAAGAATAAAATATAGTAAAAAACGAAAGGAAGATATATATGCAGATTCACACGGTGAAAAAAGGCGACACAATTTTTAAAATAGCGCGCCAGTACTCCACCCCACCAATGAAAATAATTGAAAATAACGAGCTTGAAAATCCCGATAGACTAACCGTCGGTCAGAAGCTCCTTATACTTAACCCGACAAGAACCTACACGGTAAGAGGCTCCGACGAGCTGACAAAAATTGCAGACAGATTCGGTGTAAAATACGATAAGCTGCTTGCAAACAATCCGTATCTTTACGGCCGCGATAGGCTTTACCCCGGGCAGATCCTTTCTATAAAATACGATAGCCCGAAATATGGAATGGCTTGTGCCAACGGCTACTGCTACAAGGATATAACGAAAGACAGACTCTCGCTTGCTATGCCGTATATCACCTATCTTACCGTAGGCTCGGGAAGACGTGTCAGTGACGAAGTAAAAAAGGCCTTTGACGACAAGCTCACCGTTTCGGAAGCGAAAAAAAGAGAAAAAAAGGTTCTTTTAAGAATTTACGATGATTGCACCGACTTTTCTGATAACTACAGCGAAAATATAATGAAGGCTGTAAATTCCGGGGGATACGACGGAATTATGCTTGCAGCGCCCCGTGCAATGAAAGAAGCGAAAGAAAAATACTCCGCATTTCTTATGGGGTTAAAAAAACGTCTTATGAATGAAGACCTGCTTCTGTTTTTGGAGGTTGACGGCAATGACCCTGTGGATTTTCCAGACATATGCGACGGGTATACCGTGATGTACGAAAAAGCGTGTCTTGAGGATATTCCCGACTTTGAGATAGGAGAAGAGAGAATGATGACCGACTACGCTGCCAAAAACGAAGCAGCAAAGGCATATATAGATATTCCCACACTCGCATATATGGGAGATGAGGAGCTTCTCATATCCGAAGCTGCGGACCTTGCATACACGTCAGGCAAGGATATAGGCTATGACGACAAGAAAAAAATATGCGAGTTCAGCTACAACAAATATCGGGCAGGCAAGCGCGAAAGTGTACGGGTCACCTACGAATCGCTTGAAAATTTAAAAGCCAAGCTCGAGCTGGTGGGCGAACTTGGCTTTATGGGTATAAGTTTTGACATTATGAAGGTTCCTATTGAATATCTTATGCTTTTTGAAACTACCTTCTCACATCCACCTATTTACTCCGAAATGTAGTCGCGAATCTTAAGTGTAGCACCAACATTTCTTGCAATCTCTTCGCATTCTGCAAGTTCTTCTTCAGTGAGCGTCTCGCGCACTACAGAAAACACGACATTTTGTACGTATTTATTTACATTTTTAGCGAAACTAATCATTGCCGAATATGCCGCTTCACGATACACGGGGTGGCATATCTCGGCATATTTTTGTGCATTTGGGGTGTTGAGGCTTATTGAAACCACATCAAACACGCCCTCGTACATTTTTGCGCTGTCACATCCTAAAATCAAGTCGGACTGACCGTTTGTGTTTATTCTTATTAGAAGCGCGGGATTCGCTTTTTTTATTTCCTTGGCAACGAAAACCGCGTCGGCAAGTCTGTAGGTCGGCTCACCGTATCCGCAAAAAACTATCTCTTTGTATTTTGATAGGTCGCAAGAGATGACCGACTCGAGTATTTCCTCGCGTGTCGGCTCGCGTAAGAGCCAAAGCGAATCCGAGCCATACGCTCCGTCACCGTTATTCCTTATGCAGAAATCACATCTGTTCGAGCAGCGGTTAGTCATATTGATATATAGTCCTTCGCCAACCTCATAGGTTACCGTCATACTCTTTTTCATATGTTAAAAAATCTCCTTGCATTTGCTTCGGTGAGTGCCGCGCACTCCTCTTCCCCAATTTCAAAAATTTCAGCAAGAGTGCGGTTGGTGTACTCAAGATATCCCGAATGGTTGAGCTTTCCGCGATGTGGGTGCGGTGCAAGATAGGGGCAATCGGTTTCTATAAGCACGGCTTCGTGCGGAAGACTCGCGGCAACCTCGCGCACGCGTCTTGCGTTAGTAAAGGTAAGCGTTCCCGAAAAGGAAATCATATAGCCGCGGCGGACGAGCTCCTCCGCCATTTCGGGCGAGCCCGAATAGGAGTGAAGCACACCGCGCACATCGGGGTAGGCTCTGATTACGTCCATTATATCACCGTGCGCCTCTCTATCGTGAATAACAACCGGAATATCAAGCTCAGAGGAAAGCTCCATCTGCATACGGAAATATTTCATTTGACAGTCCTTATCGGTATCCGGATAATGATAATCAAGGCCAATCTCGCCAAGGGCGACGCATTTATTTTTGGGATTTTTAATAAGGCTTTTAATATCGTTTACCGCATCCTCGGGTTTCATATTAAGATACTGAGAGTCGGACGGGTGAATTCCGAGCGCCGTGAAGATTCCGTCGTGACGCATCGCCCCGTCGATTGCAAGGCGGCAGGTTTCGGGCGACGTACCGACGTTGATTATACCCGACACGGTGGACGAAAGCAGGGCGTCGATTAAATTATCGACGCCCGTGTCACACTCGGATTCAAATCGCCCGTCATAATAATGCGCGTGAGAATCAAAGTACTTCATCAGTGAACTCTGTCTCCGTTCTTCGCTGATTTGTCAAGGAATACGACCTTAACGACCTCCTCGCCCGATGCGATAAGCATTCCGTAGCTATCCACACCGCAAAGCTACGCGGGCTTAAGGTTCGCAACAATGATTACCTTTTTACCGATAAGCTCCTCCGGCTTGTAGAATTTAGCGATTCCCGATACGACCTGGCGTTTTTCATAACCGAGGTCAACCTGAAGCTTGAGAAGCTTCTTTGCCTTCGGAACAGGCTCGCATTCAAGTATTTCAGCAACACGAAGCTCTACCGCGCCGAAGCTCTCTATTCCTATCTCAGCCTCATGCTCGGGCTCGGGAATTGTGGCTGCTGTAGCCTCTGCCGCAAGGCGCTTCTCTTCCATTTCCGCAAGGAATTTCTTTTCGTCTATTCTTGCAAACAGAGTAAAGGCTTCACCAAGGGGCTTACCCGCCTCGAGCGCACCAAATTTAGAAAGCGTTTCAAAGTCTGTTTTGTCGGTAGCAAGCTGAGAGAATATAGCCTCTGCCGTTGCGGGAACATATGGAACGAGAAGGGCGGCTCCCACTCTTATCGTTTCAAGAAGATTGTATATGACGGTCGCAAGTCTCGGACGGTCGGCTTCATTTTTAGCGAGCACCCAAGGCATCGTTTCATCAATGTACTTATTCGCGCGGCGAAGCATTGCAAATATTGCGTCAAGCGAATCCGCAACTCTATATGAGTTCATAAGCTCTGTCGAGGACTTGATACCCTCGCTGACGGCAGCCTTCAGCTCATCGTCAACCGGCTCAGCCTTTGCGGGCGCGGGAACTATTCCGTCAAAATATTTTTTTGTCATCGCGTGAGTACGGCTCACGAGATTTCCGAGGTTATTCGCAAGGTCATTATTGTATCTCGATATAACGCTCTCATAGGTTATAGAGCCGTCGGAGTTGTAGGGCATCTCGGAAAGCGCGTAATAACGGACTCCGTCAACACCAAAAACCTCTGCAAGCTCGTCCGCAAATACTACGTTACCCTTTGATTTGCTCATTTTGTCATTTCCAAAATTAAACCAAGGGTGTCCGAATACCTTTTTGGGAAGAGGGAGCTCAAGCGCCATAAGGAATATCGGCCAATAAATCGTATGGAAACGAAGAATATCCTTTCCTATTATGTGAACGTCGCATGGCCAGTATTTCTTGAATTTTTCGTTTTGCTCCTCGTAGGATTTGTCGGGGTCGTAACCAAGGGCTGTTATATAATTGGTGAGTGCATCAAGCCATACGTAAACGACGTGTTTAGGGTCAAAATCAACGGGTATTCCCCACTTGAACGAGGTTCTCGAAACACAAAGGTCCTGAAGTCCTGCGTTAAGGAAATTGTTGACCATTTCTTTTTTACGGCTTTCGGGCTCGATAAATCCCGGATTGTCCTCAATATGCTTAATAAGTCTGTCGGCATATTTTGACATCTTGAAGAAGTAGGCTTCCTCACGCGCCTGGCTTACGGGACGGCCGCAGTCGGGACATTTGCCCTCCGACACCTGCGTTTCGGTAAAGAAGGACTCACAGGGTGTACAATACCAGCCCTCGTAATATCCCTTGTATATATCGCCTTTATCGTAAAATTTCTTAAATATCTTTGCAACAGCTGCCTCGTGATAATCGTCGGTCGTGCGGATAAAGTAGTCATAGCTTGTATTCATAAGGTCCCATACGCCCTTTATCTCACCGGCAACCCCGTCAACGTACTGCTTCGGGGAAATACCCGCCTCGTTAGCAAGGGTCTCTATTTTCTGACCGTGCTCGTCAGTTCCGGTGCAAAGGAATACGTCCTTTCCCATTCTGCGCTGAAATCTGGCGAATGCATCAGCCATAATTATTTCATAAGTGTTGCCGAAATGCGGCTTGCGCGATGCGTAGGCTATCGCGGTTGTAAGATAAAATTTTCCCATAGTTGTTCCTCCTTGACACAGACAAATGAGCCTGTGCTTATTCTACTAGGTTATTTTACCATAAAAAACATCATTTTACAATATTTTTTTAATATTTCTTCAAAATATCTTACCATTGACTTTTTAAAAAAATATTGATATAATATAATCATGCATACAGTTTCACGAAAGGCGGTGCGTTATGAGGGAATATTTTTCCGGGCTTTACGGCAACTTTTCCACAAAGTCACGTCTTGGCTCGGCTATCGAATCGAATACTCTGCCGCATGCGTTTCTTTTCGTGGGAGCCACGGGGTCGGGCAAAAAGACTCTTGCCATAGAGCTTGCGGCCGCCCTCAATTGCGAAAAGAAGGATGATAAAACTTCAGCACTTCCATGCCGCAAATGCAACACGTGCAGAAGAATATTCGACGGAAACTTCACCGACATAAGCTGGCTTCGCCGCTCTGACGGCAAGGCGACCATAGGCGTTGAAGATGTCCGTGTTTTCAGAGAAGATATGCATCTTTCCGCCACCGAATCAAATCATAAAATATACATTATCGACGAAGCAGAAAGACTCACTGCGAATGCACAAAACGCGCTTCTTACAGTGCTGGAAGAGCCGCCGAGAAACGTTATCATAATTCTGCTTGCCGATTCCGGTGACAAGATACTGACTACTATAAAGAGCCGTACGCAAAGCATTGCGATGCAGCGTTTTTACTCCGACGAAATTAAACGCTACTTAAAATCAGCCGACGCTAATCTTTATCCCAGGGACGACTCCTCCCTTGACGGAATACTTATGAGCGCGGACGGAAGAATTGGCAAAGCCATTTCTCTTCTTTCGCAAAAGGAAAGCAATGAAAATGCAGAAGACAGACGGCTTACCGAGCGTATAGTTTCCTCCCTCTACCCCTCTGTTCCATACTCCGAGCTGTATACAGCCATTTCGGAGCTGCCATCTTCGCGCGGTGAATTTATCTTGGCGCTTGAATCGCTCATTTGTGCGGTAAGGGATATTGCTCTTATAAAGTTCGGTGATGACGTTCAGCTTTTGTTTTATACAGACAAAGAAGCTGCAAAGGCTGTCGCAAAGGAGTTAAACACAAAACGGCTTATAAAAATCTACGAAATTTTAAAATATGCGCTTGAAGATGCTTCAAGAAACGTAAGCACCTCTGCAATAACGGCAGACCTGGGCGCAAAAATAAGACTTATATAAAGGACGGTGACGCAAGTGTCCGAGCAGATAACCGAAATAAAAAATGAAAACAACCGACCTGACCCAAACGAAAAGGTCGAAATAATAGGAATCAATTTCAGAGAAGCGGGAAAAATCTACTATTTTTCACCCGGAAAGTACAAGCTCCAGGCAGGTGACAAGGTTATTGTCGAAACCTCTCGCGGTGTTGAAATGGGAACGGTAAAGGCAAAAAACAAGCTCGTTCCAACTTCCGAAATAGTTGCGCCGCTGAAACCCATATGCCGCCCCGCAACGAACGATGATCTTCTCAAGGACGAGAAAAACAAGCAAGCCGAATTTGACGCTGCTGTTATTTGCAAGAAAAAAATAGCAAGTCACGGACTTGACATGAGTCTCGTTTCCGCAGAATATACTTTCGATAATTCAAAGCTTATATTCTATTTCACATGTGAAACAAGAGTCGATTTCAGAGAGCTGGTTAAGGACCTCGCTTCCACATTCAGAACGAGAATAGAGCTTCGTCAGATAGGTATAAGAGACGAGGCAAAAATGATGGGCGGCCTTGGACTTTGCGGAAGAAAATTCTGTTGCGCAGGATTTCTCACCGACTTTGTTCAGGTTTCGATAAAAATGGCGAAGGAGCAGAATTTTTCGCTTAATTCCGCAAAGGTTTCCGGTGCTTGCGGTAGACTTATGTGCTGTCTTCGTTACGAGCACGAAACCTACGAGGAGGCACTCAAAAGCACTCCGCCCGTGGGCGCAACCGTCAAAACAAACGAGGGCGTAGGAACGGTTACAGAAATAAAGCCGTTACTCGCAGAAATCAAGGTCAAGCTCGGTGACGGTGAGAAGGACGTGACGAAGCTTTTCAAATGCCGCGACGTAAAAATCCTTAAAATGCCGGGAAAACGCGACCAAAGCGATGACGAATCCGACGAGGTCTTAGAGTAAATTACAGTTTTTTGATATTTTTTTTAAAATACCCTTGATTTTTTCTATAAATATGCTAGAATATTATTGAACACTAATATGGAGGTACTTATAATGGCATACAAGATTACTGAAGATTGCATCGCTTGCGGTGCTTGCGCTTCCGAATGTCCCGTATCCTGCATTTCCGAGGGTGATATCTACGTTATCAACGCTGACGAATGCATCGGTTGCGGTAACTGCGCTGAATCATGCCCCGTTGGAGCACCTGTTGAGGAGTAATTCCACAATAACATAAGAAAAAGCGGAGCGTTCAACCTCCGCTTTTTATTTACTACGGATAATTATGGATATATATACGAACGAAAGAATAGACAAAGTAAACGACAAGCTCTCGTTGATTCAGAAACCCGACGGACTAACCTTTGGGACCGACGCCCTTTTGCTTGCGGGATATATTCAAGGCAGATATAAAATCGGAGCGGAGCTTGGCGGTGGCTCGGGAATAATATCAATGCTGCTCCTTGCAAGAGAAAAAATCGACACGGTTACCGCTTATGAGGTGCAGGAAGAGTATGCTGACCTTATCAGAAGAAATGCTGAATATAATAACCTTTCCAAAAGGCTTGACGCGGTTTGCATAGATATTCGCAGCCTTCAGTGCGACGAGATATGTGATATAGTTTTCACAAATCCCCCTTATATGAAATCAGATAGCGGAAAAAGCAACCTTTCCGACAAAAAGGCTATCGCAAGGCACGAGATTCACGGAGACATCCGAGATTTCTGCAAATCCGCAAAAAAGAAGCTCAAATACGGTGGCTCTTTTTACGCAGTTTACCGCCCCGACAGATTGACTGATATTCTTCTGGCAATGAGGGAAAATCAGCTTGAACCAAAAAGAGTTACCTTCGTGCACGCTGACACGAAAAAAGAATCCTCAATGGTGCTTATTGAAGCAAAGCGTGGCGGAAAGAGCGGCGTAATGCTCACTCCACCGCTTATAATCTATCAAGACGAAGAGCATAAGGAATACAGCGAGGATATGGGATATATCATGGAAAACGGTGTTTTCCCTCAAAAATACAAGCGTTAAGACCGGAGAGAATCATAATGGAAACTTCCGAAAAAAACAAAACTGAAAAATCTACACTTTACCTTGTTGGAACGCCTATCGGAAATCTTTCAGATTTATCGGAACGAGCAAAAAAGGTTCTTTCCGAGGTGGACTTTATCGCTGCAGAGGATACTCGCAATACGATGAAGCTCTGCTCTGCTCTGGGTATAAAAAAAGAGCTTGTAAGCTATTTTGAGCACAACAAAAAGACAAGCGGTGAGAGAATTTGCGCAAGACTCCTCGGGGGCGAATCCTGCGCTCTCGTTACCGATGCGGGAATGCCCGCAATAAGCGACCCCGGCGAAGATATCGTAAAGCTCTCTGCGGAATACGGAATCACGGTAACTGTTATTCCCGGTCCTTGCGCGGCTGTGTCGGCACTCGCGCTCTCTGCGCTCTCAACTGCAAGATTCACTTTTGAGGGATTTCTTTCGGCAGTTAAAGGTGAGCGTAAAAAGCAGCTCGCTGCTCTTGCTCGCGAAGCGCGAACCATGATATTCTACGAAGCACCGCACAAGCTAAAGGCTACGCTTTCGGATATGACCGAAGCCTTCGGTGAGGATAGAAAAATTTCGCTCTGCCGCGAGATTACCAAGATAAATGAAGAAGTTATAAGAACTACTCTTGGCAAAGCGCAGCTCTTATTCGCTGAAAAAGAGCCTCGCGGAGAGTTTGTCCTCATTATTGACGGTGCGCCGTGTGACGCTTCCGCGGATGAGGAAAACAAAGAGCTTCTTTCACTCTCTCCCAAGGAGCACGTTGAATACTATGTGAATCTGGGAATGAAGAAAATGGATGCTATCAAGGCTGCCGCTAAGGACAGAAAAATTCCAAAATCCGAGATGTATAAAATAACGCTCGAATAATTTTGAAATGCCGGCAGCCACCGAAAAAAATGAACGGACTATTCTTGCCTTTTTTTACCTATATTCTTCTCTTCTCACACTCTTCCGAATTTTTTATTTTTTATTTTCCAAAAAGGTATTGCAAAACAAGGAAAAGTGTGGTATCATGAGTTAACCTCGAGATTTCTTGAGGCTAAACACGGTGCTTTCGCACCGAAAAATATGCTGCTGCCGCGCCTGCGACTTTGCAAAGTTTATGCACTCTCTTCCGTGTCAGCCGCGAAATAATGCTTGTTTTTATATTAACAAGCACGGAGAAAGGTATGGATTAAGTATGGATAGCAAGTTTATACTTAAAAACAGAGAAATTCCGAAAAACCTACAACCTACTGTCGACAGGATGTCGGAGGACGGAGAAAAAATACTCTTCGTCATTGTAGGTGACCTCACACTCAAAGGAAAATATGCCGACACAGCGCTTATTTTCACCGAGGATTCCGTTATTTGTTACGACGGAGTGCCCGGTGGGGATAGGCGTTATTTTTATCGGGATATGAAAGAGGTTGTAGCAAAAAGAATGTACGGCAACGCTACTCTCTCAGCAAAAATGCCTGATGGCAAGAGAGTGATTTTCTTCAGATACACGTACGCTGTTGCCGCCCTTTGCGATGCCGCGGCACTCTACATAAACCACATGAACGACGGCGCGGAGCGGCTTGAAGAGCTTGCTATTATGGAAATTACCTTTGAGCGCGCGCTCAGCGTTTGCCCGAAGTGCGGACGGTCGCTTTTGCACCCCGGCGCCGAGTGCATTATGTGCCGCTCAAAGCTAAAAATCGTAAGGCAGCTATCGAAATATATCACACCGCAGCTTAAGACGATAATAGTCTGTATTTTTCTCTCGCTTATAACTACTGCAGTGTCTCTTATTCCGCCAACCATAACAGGATTTATAGTTGACGTGGTTTTCAATCAGGGAAAGACGAACATTCCCCTGCTTGGAAGCATTGCGACACTGTTCGGTGAATCAGCCACGCGAATGCTGTTCACCATGATAGGCTGTCTTTTATTCACATACGTCTTTCAATACGGCATCGGTATTATCCGCTCCTACCTTATGCGCACCGCAGGAGACAAGGCAATAGCTGCCCTGCGTAACGATATTTATCTTAAGGCGCAATATCTGCCCATGAAGTTTTATGATAAGACCTCAACAGGCTCGGTTATAAACAGAATAGCAAGCGATGCAACAACTCTCAAAAACTTTATGCTCCGCATAACCCAAGAGGCAGTAGTTCACGCATTCCAGCTCGTCGGTATCATCATAATAATGCTGGCGCTTAATCCTGAATTAACACTTTTTTCTCTCATACCGGTAATTTTTATAGTTTTAGCTACAAGAATATTTTCACAAAAAATAAAGCCCTACTACAGAAGGCTCTGGCGCCGTTCGACAGCGGTATTCTCAACGCTTTCCGACACTATCCCATGTATAAAGGTAGTTAAATCCTTTACAGGTGAAAAAAGGCAATCGGAAAGCTTTGAGGAAAAAAACCAAGATTGGCTTGAAATGGACCTCAAAATAGGAAAGCTTGCAACGGCTTTTCCACAGGCTATCTCCTTCCTTGTCACCTGCGGCTCGCTTATTATATGGGGCATCGGCGGAACGAGAGTGATTAACGGAGTGGACGGATTCTCTGCGGGACTTATAGTTTCATTTATCTCCTATGCTTCAATGTTTTATAATCCCGTTACCTTCTTTGCGAACCTTTCAGACACCTTCCAGAGTGCGCTTGCCTCTACAGAAAAGATTCTTGACATACTGGAGGCAGAGCCCGAGCATGAGGCAGAAGCCCACACTGTTCCCGATAAGCTCAAGGGCAAAATCGAATTTTTACACGTCGGATTTTCCTTTGACAGAACGAAAAAGGTTCTTGACGACGTAACTCTTACCATAAATCCAGGTGAAATAGTCGGCATTGTAGGCACGACGGGCTCCGGAAAATCCACCCTCGTCAACCTGCTTATGCGATTCTACGACGGCTATTCGGGTGAAATTCTTGTCGACGGTCATAATATCAAAAACTTTGACCTCACGGCATACCGCGCGCAAATTGGATACGTACAGCAGGAGCCTATGATGTTCAGTGATACGATATTCAATAACATTGCGTACAGTAATCCCGACGCAACTATCGACGAAGTTATTCACGCGGCAGACGTAGCTAATGCCCACGGATTCATAGCGCGGCAGCCCGATGCATACGATACTGTGCTTGGAGAGCGGGGCGTAGGTGTTTCCGGCGGCGAAAAGCAAAGAATTTCCATTGCCAGAGCCGTTCTGAAATCTCCATCAATCCTCATATTTGACGAAGCCACCGCGGCTGTAGACTCAGAAACCGAGCACCTGATTCAAGAGGCTATCGACAGACTCATCGAGGGAAAAACCACGCTTATGATAGCGCACCGACTTTCAACGCTTAAGCGCGCCAACCGCATTATAGTGGTTGACAACGGTAAGATAGTGGAAAACGGCTCACCCGAGGAGCTTATGGCTAAAAAGGGCAAGTATTATAAGCTCGTTCAGATTCAGTCAATGGCGCAGGACGCGGAAAAGATGCGCGAGGAGGAAAGATTCTGATGAAAAACGAAAGATTTTACGTAACGAAAAAAGACTCTGTCACGGTCAACGAAAACAATCTCGTAAATCTTACTGTTGCGGACGGTACTCTTTACGAAAAGCTTGAGCCCAGAAGACTCTTCCCTGTCAGCCGACAGGACACCTACATAACACTTCTTCGAGAGGACGGTGTTGAGGTTGCAATAATTAAAGATTTACACGACTTAAACGAAGAGTCGCTTGACGTAATAAAGTACAGTCTTGACGACTACTATCTCGTTCCTCATATACAAAAAATCCATTCGATTTTCGAGAAGAACGGAAAAATACACTGGGTTGTTGAAACAGAGCGCGGAATCAAGGAATTTGATATACGCAACAGAAATCACGACATAAGAGTGTACAAGGACGGCAGAGTCAGAGTGCGCGACTCGGACGATAACAGATACACCATAACCGATTACAAGGCGCTCGACAAGCACAGCCGCTCACAACTTATAGCAGATATTTAATATAGCAATCATTAATACAAAGATAAAGGGAACAGACTGCTCCGGTCTGCTCCCTTTATGTTTGATTTAATAGTCAAATTTCAAAAAAATGTATTGCATAAATTCAACTTGAATTTTTCTGTTTAGAACATACATACGCACATACACACGCCGTATTTTCAACCCTTTTTCAAATATTTTTTTATTTCCGAAAGGCGTTTTTCAATCTCACAAATTTCTTTCAACACACTTTCGGTTTCTTTAAGATTTTGATCAGATACGCCAAGCAAGTAATCGCAAGTTACACCAAAAAAATCAGCAATTTTAATTATCGCGTAACTGTCGGGATTAGTTTTCCCATTTTCATAATTTGAAAGTGAACGCTGGTCAATACCCGTTTTTTCAGCTACATCTTTTTGCCTTAAATCTCTATCTTCTCTAAGCGCTCTTATCCTATTCATACGCAGCACCTTTACCAAAATTATCGCTTTTTTTATATAATATACCACGATTTTTCTAAAAACTCTTGACATACCAATATTATTCTGATATAATCATCTTGTACCAATATTTTAGTAAGGAGTTTTGTTATGATTGAGACATCAAGTAAAAAAGTGGCACCGGAAAACGAAGAAAACGTGATAAGTCTAATGTCAAATTTTGGTTGGATATTAAAATCAAGCCAGGAGATAAACACAACTGATTCACATTTGGAAAATCGAAATGGCGACATTTACAATGTTACAACAAAAGAAAACTATGTAAAACTCGTTTTTACACGTGACACAAATATTCCTAATTATTCGCGATTGAAGGAACTGGAAACCAAATTTTACAATATGCTAAACATGGAACCCGATGCACCGCAGTTCCGCACCGGTCTTTTTGTTATCTTATTTTTTATTTATATTTTGCCGGGCATTTTATATTGCATACATTACAACAAGAAGAAGAAACAATACGAAAACGATTATTATGAATGGGATAAAATGATGGCAACCGAAGGCACAGCTTGTCTGGAAGAGGCAAATTCACTTCTTTAATTTTTTATATCCCTATATCAAAATATGATACATATTAATTAATAATCAATTACACAATAAACCATCGAAATTTTACGGATACGACAGAAACGAGGACATTGTAAAACAGTGCCCTCGTTTTGTTTTTTATATTGACGGTCAAAACTTCACTTTTGCCGTGCTTGATTTTATTCTTTCACACTTTCGGTATATCTGTGCGCCTGAGTCGAGAAAAGAAGATGATAATCTCCTCTTTTTTCCATAAGCTCCTCGTGCGTACCAAGCTCGGAAACCGTGCCGTTTTTCAGAACTACTATTTTATCGGCGGTAACTGCGCTCGAAAGTCTGTGAGATACGAAAATGCTTATTTTTCCATGTGAAAGCTCTGCAAACTGGTTGAAAATTTCCTGCTCCGCAAGAGCGTCAAGAGCGGCAGTCGGCTCGTCAAGTATAAGTATATCCGAGTCCTTGTAAAAAGCTCTTGCCACAGAGAGCTTCTGCCACTGTCCGCCTGAAAGCTCTATTCCGTCATCTTCAAACATTCTTGTAAGCGGCGTATCATATCCGCGAGGCAATTCCTCTATAAATTCGTCAGCATCGCCCGCCCTTGCAGCAGCTTCAACAAAAGAGCGCTCCTTTTTTGATGTTACGTCCCCGAATTCTATATTTTCAGCGGCTGTAACGGCATATTTTCCAAAATCCTGGAATATAATACCGAACATATCGTAAAGTGATTTCGGGTCATACTCTCTTATATCCCTGCCATCAAGATAAATTACTCCCTCGGTGGGGTCATAAAGACGGGTTATAAGCTTTATAAGAGTCGTTTTGCCCGCACCGTTGAGTCCTACGAGAACTATCTTCTCTCCCGAATTAAAGGTGAGATTTATATTGTCAAGCACCTTTACGTCAACTCCCGGGTACGAGAAGGAAACGTTCTTAAGCTCGATTTTGTGCGGCACTCGCCTATCGGGAATTATAGGCTCTTCAAGTGTAGAAACTATTTTAGTTTCTTCTTTCATAAACTCCATCATATTATCTATGAAGAGAGTTCCCTCATATATAGATGCTGTTGCCGTAACAAGCGTCGTAACGTACGAAGCAACCGAATTAAGCGCGCCCGTATACAGCGAGTAGTCACCTATCATTCCGTCATTAAATACCACGTCGTATGCCACGTATGCAAAGAGAAAACAGCTTGCAAGCGTTGCTAAAAGGCTCACTATCACTCTTAATACATTCTCTTTAAGAATAAGGGTTTTAAGTCCCGAAAAATGCCTTTTAAACGCACTATTGTATTTTCCTTCAAAGGTTTCGCCAAGACCAAGTATCTTAACCTCTTTAACTCTGTCCTTATCAACCATCATACCGGAATAGTAGTTCATTTCCCGTCTATCCTTGGAATGACGGCGGATATATCTGAAATTGCGGTTGCGATATACGTAATTAACGATAGCCCCCGGAAGCGCGGTAAGAATAATTATGACGGGTGCCCACGGGCTTAAAGTAGCAAGAACAACTATAAATGATACAATGCTTATAGTGGCGCTTATTACGTCAAACGTGGCAGAAAGAATATGTATGGGCCTCATTCCTGCCTCTCGATTTGCATTTTCGAGCTTTTCGTAAAACGCGGGATTATCAAAGGAGGACACATCCAGAGTATTTGCTTTTCTAATGATTTTCAGCTTTATATGATTTACGATAAGCTCTCCCGCAATTGCAGTAACTCCCGCATTAAATCTTGTCAGTATTCTCTTAAAGAAAACGTATATAAACTCCAAAATCAAGAGAAAAATTATAGGACGAAGCGTAACGAAAACATCTTCGGTTATATTACCGGTGCTGCTTGCGCCTATCAAGTGAGATATCCCATTCAAGAGTTCTTTTGAAATATACGCACCTATTACCGGCAGAAGACCGTCAAGAAGACAGAAAAACGCCATTAAGAACAACACGGCAGGCGCAGTTTCCCAAACGAGCGAAATTATGTAGAACAGTCTCGATAAAAATCCACCGAACTGAGCTATTATGCTTTTGAAAATGTTTTTAATTCCCTTTGGCTTCTCGTGTGCCATGCCGCGATTAAATTCACGCGGCGGTCCGAAATCTCTTGGCATTTCCAAGTTCTCCCACAATTTTAAAATATCTTACACTTGATTATAACACATCTTATATACTATTTCAAGAAAAATATTTTTCGAAAGGATTTTTATGAGAGTTGCAGAAATATCGGATCTTTTTTCCATTGACTATACAATAGCAAAGGAGCTTTTTAAAGAAAACGCAGGACTCTTCGAAATTATAAAAGCAATCAAAGAGTTTTGTATATCTAAATCGCAAACGCTCGGTGACGGTTATGAAGAAATTGCCCCCGGGGTCTTTGCCGCAAAGGACGCTGAAATTTCAGAGAAAGCAACCGTTATAGGTCCGACTATTATAGGTCACAAAACCGCGGTTCGCCCGGGAGCTTATATAAGGGGGAGCGCAATTATAGGGTGCGGTGCGGTTATCGGCAACAGCACTGAAATTAAAAACGCAATAATTTTCGACGAGGTACAGCTTCCGCATTACAACTACGTCGGAGACAGTATTCTCGGATACCGCGCACATCTCGGTGCGGGAGCAATCATATCAAATTTCAGACTTGACCGCGGAAGCGTTACAGTGAAGACGAAAGACGGTAAAATCAATACCGGAATGCGCAAGCTTGGGGCGCTCGTCGGGGATTTTTGCGAAATCGGCTGCAACTCGGTAATATGCCCCGGCAGCATTCTCGGGCGCGGAACTACCGTCTATCCCCTATCCTGCGTCAGAGGAATTACAAATATAAAGCAAGAGAAGGAAGAAAGGGTGCAAGAAGAAATATGAGAAGACTTTTCGGAACAGACGGAGTGCGCGGGGTCGCTAATGACTTTTTAAGCTGCGAGCGAGCTTTGGCAATAGGCAGAGCTCTCGGACATATACTATCCTCAAACCACAGGTACAGACCGAAGGTGCTGGTGGGCATGGATACGAGAATTTCATCAGAAATGCTCTCTTCGGCAATAAGCGCAGGACTCTGCTCTGTTGGAAGTGACGTTATGACTCTCGGTGTCATACCCACGCCTGCCGTTGCTTATCTTGTGAAAAAATACAAAGCAAAAGCAGGAATTATGATATCGGCATCTCATAATCCGTACGAATACAACGGAATAAAGATTTTCGGTGAGGACGGCTTCAAGCTTTCTGACGAGCTTGAAGAGCAGATAGAGTCAATAGTCCTGGATAATACGCCACCCATAAAAATTGCGTCGGCAGCGGAAATCGGAAAAAGGATGGATATTCCCTACGCCCGTCACGATTATATATCCTACCTTCTCTCAACGACCGACATAACTCTTGACGGCTTGAAAATTGCAATAGATGCATCATGTGGCTCTGCAAGCGCCACAGCAGAAGATATTTTTCGCGCTCTCGGTGCGGAAGTGACGATGCTTTCGGATAAGCCGAACGGGGTTAACATAAACAAAAGCTGCGGCTCTACTCATTTAGATGCGCTTAAAAAGAAGGTGAAAGATGACGGGCTTGACGTTGGAATTGCCTTTGACGGAGATGCCGACAGGTGCATTGCGGTGGACGAATACGGTAATGAGATTGACGGTGACTTTATTATGGCTATACTCGCTCTTGATATGAAAAACAATGGCGAGCTTAACAAAAACACCGTTGTCGGAACAGTTATGTCAAATTTCGGATTTCAGAAATTCTGCGAAGAAAACGGAATAAGCTTTATCGCTGCCAAGGTTGGAGACAGATACGTTCTCGAGCTAATCAATCAAGAGGGATATTCCTTCGGCGGAGAGCAATCAGGTCACATTATAATCAGGAAAAACGCCACAACAGGTGACGGTCAGCTTACTGCGATTAAGCTTCTTTCTCATATCAAGAAAAGCGGAAAAAGCCTTTTTGAGCTTTCAAGCGTTATGAAAAAATATCCGCAGCATACTGTAAATGTAACCGCCTCTCAGGAGCAGAAAATTGCTTTTTTCACAGACGAAGAGATAAGGGAAACACTTAAAAATGCAGAAGCCGAGCTCGAAGGACACGGCAGAATAGTCGTACGTCCGTCCGGAACGGAGCCGGTTATAAGAATAATGGCGGAAAGCTGTGACGAACAGGAAACTATAGAGATTGCTGAGAGGGTTGCGAGCGCCATAAAGAAAAAACTGGAAAGCTATTAATTCCTTTTATAAGTTTTCCGTCATTTTGGTATTATAAGGATTTTATCGGTTGATTTCGCAAAACTATTCTCTCAAGACAACCTTCTTTTGCCTGTTTTGTAACAGATTTTTCGCTTCTGCATAGAATAAATATAGAAACAACTTTTGGGGGGAGATTATGAAAATCAACAAAGAAGAAATGAAAAAGCTTGCGGCAAAATCCGACACGGAGCTTTGGGCTGAAATACAGGCAATCGCAAAAAGTCACGGCTATACTCTTCCAACTAACCAGCCGCGGCACGAAGATATCGAAAAGATAAGGCGGGCTCTTTCCGGAGTCGAAAAAATCAGCCTTTCGGATGCCGCCAGAATAATGAAAAACTACAACAATAAAAATTAAGCCATCTGTGAGAGGTGAAATATTATGTCGGATACTGATTTATCAAGGATAGTCGGACTTATCATGGAAAACCCTAAGCTGATTGAGGAAATAAAAAATCTTTCTTCAAAGGCAAACAGCACTGAGGAATCAAAATCAAATGAAGAGGAAACATCTCTTGAAGAAAGCGCAAAATCCGAGGCAGAGCCGCTTATCGCAGCTACAGAAAACACCAACCGTGTAAGGCGCCGTGAGCTTCTTTCGGCACTCAAGCCCTACGTATCTGAGGGTCGGGGAAAGGCTATTGACTCGGTTATGAGCATCGTAGATATACTTGATATGATGAGGTCAAATTAGGCTATGTATACGAGAAACTACTATTCCGAGGATGATAAAATAATCGTTCCCGAAAATTACGACGGAAATGCATTTTCCGAAAATCAAGAAGCAAATGAGCGCGAAACAAGCCAAAAGCCACCCGTAAAAGAAGAATTACCACCGCTGCGAGCACCGTGGGATATTTCAAAGGAAGAGACAAAAGGCGGCGCGGAGGAGGTGTTGGCAACGCCAAAGGGGCGCGAGGGATTTTTCGGAGAATTTATCAATAAATTACCGCTTGGAAACCTTTTCAGACGAGGAGATTTTCTCAAAAACACTTTTTCGGATTTCGGAACAGAAGAGCTTCTTATCATAGGCGTTGCGCTTTTCCTGCTCATTTCTAAAGACGGAGATAAGGAATGTGCATTCATACTCTTATTTTTACTCTTCGTTAAATAAGCTTTTTACATAAATATCCACCGAGACAGCATAGCGCAACACAAGCGCAATGCCGATTCGGTGGATATTTTTTGTTTGTTATTTAAAACAGTGAAAATTGATTTGTTTCGGAAAGTCCGTCAAGGACGTGATTTCGCCTAAGAAGCTCTATCACGGATTTTGAAATACCAGTCCTCTCGCGAAGCTCCTCTATCGAATAAATATCAAACTTATCTCTGGCTTCAATTATCTTCTCTGCAGCCTTATCGCCAAGGCCCGCAAGAGAATTAAAGGGCATTCGTATTTTACCGTTCTCGGGCAAAAATGCCGTCGCATCGGACTTTTTTAGGTCTACGTTAAGGAATTTAACTCCTCTTGCCATAGCCTCTCTTACAAGATAAAGAGTCTGGCAGGTTTCATTTTCCTTGGCGGTTGCCTCCATTCCCTTTTCCTCAATCTCTTTGATTGCGGCATTTACGCCTGAATAACCGCCGCCGACTATTTCGGCATCGAATCCGCCGGGTGCAACCGTGAGATACGCTGCGTAGAATTCCATCGGATAGTATATCTTATACCAGCCAAGTCGGATAGCCGACATATCGTATGCCGCTGCGTGTGCCTTCGGGAACATGTATTTTATCTTCTTACACGACCAGATATACCAATCGGGAACTCCGTGCTCAAGCATTGCCGCCTCGTATTCGGGCTTAAGTCCTCTGCCCTTACGGACGTCCTCCATTATCTTAAAGGACATCGAGTTATCAAGTCCCTTTTGAATAAGATACAGCATTATTCCGTCACGAGTTCCAACGACCTCGGAAATAGTGCAGGTTCCCGCCTTGATAAGCTCCTGCGCGTTACCGAGCCAAACGTCTGTTCCGTGGGTAAGTCCCGAAATCTGAAGTAGGTCGGCAAATGTTTTCGGCTGTGCATCGAGAAGCACCTGTTGGATAAAGCGGGTACCCATTTCGGGAATACCGTAGGTTCCGAGAAGACAGCCCCCTATATCCTGCGGCTCTATGCCGAGCGGCTTTGTCGATTCAAATAGCTCGTATACCGACCTATCGTTCATCTTAACGTCGAGAACGCTTGTGTTGGTATACTTTTCAAGCATCTTATATTTTGTCGGAATATCGTGTCCGAGCTCGTCCAGCTTAAGTATGGTATCGTGAAGATATGAGAACTGGAAATGCGTGGTTATGATATCGGAGTTCGGGTCGTCAGCGGGGTGCTGAACGGGAGTGAAGTCGTAGATTTCATACTCCGTAGGCACAACTATGATACCGCCGGGGTGGTGTCCAGTCGTTCTCTTAATACCGACAAGCTTAGTTACCATATGCGATATTTCAGCCTTAGGTATGCTCGTTTTTCTCTCTTCAAGGTATTTATTTATGTAGCCCCAAGCCGTTTTGCTCGCGAGAGTACCGATAGTTCCCGCGCGGAACACGTGGCCCTGACCGAATAGCTCCTCGGTATATTTATGTACCTTACCCTGCACGTCACCCGAGAAATTAAGGTCGATATCGGGGGATTTATCTCCGTAGAAGCCAAGGAAGGTTTCAAAGGGTATATCGTGACCGTCCTGGTACATCATCTCACCGCAGACGGGACAAGCCTTATCCGCAAGGTCAAAGCCCGAGCCGACAGTACCGTCGGTGATAAACTCACTGTGTCGGCACTTTAAGCATCTGTAATGCGGAGGAAGCGGGTTAACCTCAGATATACCCGAAAGCGTTGCGACAAGCGACGAGCCAACCGAGCCGCGCGAGCCGACCAGATAACCAAGGCTTTCGGAATATGCGACAAGCTTTACCGCAATCATATAAAGAACGGCAAATCCGTTTTTAATAATAGAGCTTAACTCTTTTTCGAGTCTGTCGGAAACGATTTTGGGAACGTCCTCACCGTACCAATCCCTCGCCCTCTTCCAGCAGGATTCGGTAAGCTCCTCGTTAGCTCCCGGAATAGTGGGCTCATATGTGCCCTTGGGAATAGGACGGATACGCTCGCACATATCCGCAATTTTATTCGGGTTGTCAATTACGACCTCACAGCAAGCCTCCTTGCCAAGATATTCGAACTCAGCGAGCATCTCGTCGGTAGTTCTTAGATATATAGGCATATCCTTGTCGGCATCCTTAAACTTCATACCCGCAAGGAGTATACGGCGGTAAACCTCGTCCTCTTTGTTAACAAAGTGAGCGTCACATGTGGCGCAAACAGGCTTGCCAAGCTTCTTACCAAGCTCATATATCTGACGGTTTATATCCCGAAGTGCCTCTTCGTCTGCAACCTTACCCTCATCAATAAGGAAAAGGTTATTGCAAATCGGTTGAATTTCGAGATAGTCGTAAAAAGAAGCTATTTCCTCTATTTCCTGCGCGCTCTTTCCGTCGAGTATCGCCTTATAAAGCTCACCCGATTCGCAAGCCGAGCCGATTATGAGTCCCTCTCGGTACTGCTCAATAACCGATTTCGGCATTCTGGGGAATCTCTTATAATAATCTAAGTAGCTGAAGGATATAAGCTTATAGAGATTTTTAAGTCCCTCTTTATTTTTCGCAAATATAACCATGTGGCAGGGCCGAAGCTTCAAGGGGTCAACGTCCTCTCCCATAGCTTCCATCATTCGCTCGAAGTTATCAACGCCCTCACTCTTTAAGCGGTCAAGCATTATAACGAATATTTTGGCGAGCACCTCGGCGTCGTCTTCCGCCCTGTGATGATGGAAATCGCCTATTTTGTAATGGTTAACTATAGTGTCCAGCTTGTGATTTTTAAGCTCGGGGTTTACGTATTTTGAGAGTCCTACGGTATCAAGAAAGGCGTTTTCAAACGGAATTGAATTTCTCTCAGCCGCAACTCTTATAAATCCAACGTCAAAGTTTGCGTTGTGGGCAATAAGCATACTGCCGCCCGCAAACTCGAGGAATTTTTCGACCGCCTCCTTTTCCTTCGGAGCGCCCTTTACCATATCGTCGGTAATTGAAGTAAGACGTGTTATCTCCTCGGGAATCGGGCACTCGGGGTCAACGAATATATCCATTCGGTCAATAATCTCGCCGCCCTTGATTTTTACAGCTCCGATTTCGATTATTTTGCAGGTGCGGTTGGAAAGTCCGGTGGTTTCAATATCGAACACCACCATTTCATCGTCAAACGAGGGGTAATTCGAACCGAAAATACATCTTGCCGTGTCGTGTACGTAGTAGGCTTCTATACCGTAGAGTATCTTTAATTCTTCATTTCCCGACTTTTCAAGAGCGAGCATAACCTCAGGGAATGCCTGAACGTTTCCGTGGTCGGTGACGGCTATCGCCTTATGCCCCCAGCGGATAGCCGTGTTAACTATTTCCGCGGGGGTTATAATTGCATCCATCTGCGACATATTCGAGTGCAGATGAAGCTCTACCCTCTTGCGCTCTGCGGTATCCTTGCGCTCTACGGTTTTAATCTTCTTTATGCCTTTTATGGAAACAAAGGGCTCATTGTCGAATTTATCGCGCATAACCTTGCCAAAGACGGCAACGTGAGTGCCCTCCTTGAACTTTTTAAACCACTCAGCCTCCTCTTTTGGAAGACGTCTTTTAGCGTAAGCAGCGGATGCTCCGTCGGATATACCGACGGTCAGGGAAACCTTGTCTCCCTCGCGCGACTCCTTGTCCGCTTTTTCAAAAACCGTTCCGAGAAAAACAGAGCTTGCCCTAACCTTATCTATTTCGGAGAGCGGAATCGGCTCAACTATGTCAAAATCCTCACCGAAAACCAGCTCACTCTCCGAAAAATCGTAGGTAGTAGCACCCATACGGTATACCGTTTCGCCTATTGCCTCATTGCTTCCCGTCATTGAGTTGATTCCCTGCTTGTGTTCGAAGTCGTAATGCGGGTCGTTTGCCCTTGCCGCCTCTTCGCGCTCGCGTGCCGCTGCCTCGCGGTCGCGCGCATATTGCTCTCGGCTCTCGCGCTCTGCCGCCTCTAAAAGACGCTCGCGCTTTGCCGCCCATTCGGCTTCATATGCCTCCGCGTTATTTCCGGATAAAATTTCAAATTCCCTTATAAGCCCGTATCTTGAGCTGAGAATATTTGAAAGTATATTTTCGGTATTTGCAGTCTTCACGAAATCAACACCGTATGCCGAAAAAGGCAGGTGTACAGTTATACACTCACCGTCGTCGGTATATTCCGCGCTTGTGAAAAAGCCATTGGTAACAGCACCGCAAAGTGCTGCCTCTGCAGCTATTTCATTCATCCTTGACACGTTAAAGGTCTCAGGGGGGAAATGCGGAAGAATTTTAAAGGACTCTGCTCCGTAAAGCTCACGGCATTCGTCCTCTATCTCATATATGATTTCCGCGTCCTCGTGGCTATCAAAGGAAAGCTCAACCTCGAAGCGCATCGGCTCTTTCGAATATTTAAACCTTGCGCTGTGGGCGCGCTCGAGAAGCGCCGTCTTTTCATCTGACGGCTTATAACGCTTGAAAACGTCGAAAAACTTTTTTTCGGCCGTCACCTTTATTTCACATCCTTCATTATTTTTATCTCACGGATAAGCTCGTCAACAA
>JAZLAO010000091.1:0-2199 GCA_045613205.1 Eubacteriales bacterium
GCGTGTCGATGCTCGGGGAATTTTGAAAGACTGCCTATCATTATATGATACGGCTTCTCTTCTGTAAAGATTTTTTGGTAAATCAAAGTCGATCATTCCTTTACTTTCATTCGATTTTACCTAATTATAGCACTAAAAACCAACGTTGTCAACCAAAAACACATAAGACTTTTTGGGTATTTTTGTAGATAAACTATACTTGCCATCCTTAGAAAAAAAGAGTATAATCAAATCATAAGGAATATTACGGAGGTGATCTTATGATCGGAATTCAGATCTACACGGTCCGCGCTCTTACACAAACGGTCACGGAAGCAGAAAAGGCCATGCGCGAGCTTATGGATATGGGCTACGAATGCATTCAGCTCGCGGGAGGCATTGATAATATAGCAAAGGATGCCGAGGCGGCAAAAGGATGCGGAATAAAGGTTATAGGTATTCTGACTAACCCCGAGATCTGCGAGGAAAATCTTGATCGCGTTATTGAGATCGCAAAGGAGCTCGGCGCCTGTGACGTCGGAATAAGCGGACACGCAAAGACGCTTGCCGAGACCGAGGAGCTTGCGAAAAAAGCAAACATATTCGCAAAAGCGGTCGTCAAGGCAGGTCTTACGTTTTCATACCATAACCACAGTCACGAGTTTGTAAGACTCGAAAACGGCAAGACGGTAATGGAAAACCTCCTCTCTCTTTTTGATAAAGAAACCGTTTCTCTGATGCCCGACACCTATTGGCTTCAGCACGGTGGCATCGACGTCCGCGATTTCATCGAAAAATACGGAGAGCGTGTCAAGATACTTCACCTAAAGGATATGAAGCGCACGGAAGAGGGGGTAACATTTGCCGAAGTCGGAGAGGGAAACCTTAATATGGAGGGAATCATAGACGTCGCAAAAAGCAAAGGAATAAACTCATTTATAGTAGAACAAGACGCCTGCGACGGCTCACCGCTTGTATCGGCAAAAATCAGCATTAAAAATCTGAAAGGATTACTGAAATAATGAAACCCGATTTTCTTTTAGGAATTGGAAAAAGCATAATTACACCGAAGGTTGGCTGCAATCTTGCAGGCTACCGCCCCGACGTTATATCCACCGCGGTTAACGACAATCTTACCGCTACGGTATTTTACTTCAAAGCGGGTGATACCGATGCCCTTTTAGCATCTGTTACGGTTTGCACAATATCGACGGACGTTTCCAACATGCTTCTCGACCTTATCGAAAGCGAATGCGGAATAGAAAAATCGCGATGCATACTGCACGCTACTCATACACACTCCGGCCCTAACCTTATGGATTCTTACGGCTGGGGTGAGTTAGATAACGAATATCTTGAAAACATATTGATTCCGAGACTTATTTCGGCGGTTAATGAAGCGAAAAGCAATACCCGTGCCGTAAAAATGGCGGTTAAAACAGGAGAGAGCCTTGTCGGAATCAACCGCCGCCAGCTCACGGTTGAAAACGAAATCAAGCTCGGTCAAAACCCGTGGGGCGTATTCAATCCCCAAATGACGGTAATCGCGTTTGAGGATTTTGACGGAACCCCAGTCGCAAATATCGTGCATTACGGAGCACACGGCACAGCCGCAGGAACGAATACCGAAATAAGCCGCGACTGGTCGGGCGTCATGACCGACGTGCTTGAAGAGAAAAGCGGCGCCGTAACGGCTTACATAAACGGCGCTGAGGGTGACGTCGGCCCCCGTCTCACCAACGGAAAGACGAAAAGCTTCGGTGATATCAAGGCCGCAATGCGACACGGGGCGTGGGCTGCACAGGATGCGGTGAGAATATACAAAGAAAAGACCGCATTCACCGCGCCTAATCTTAACGTGTATTACGGTAAGGTTTCGATTCCTCTTGACAAAAGAATTCCGCTCGGCACGGCAAAAGAGGAATACAGAAAATATATCGGACATACGTCAAACCTGCACGGAAGACTTGAGCAATATTACAGCTCGCTTATCAAATCTTATGAGAACGGATACGAGGAATTGCCCTGTTACGAAATTCCGCAAACTATAATTAAGCTCGGCGACCTTGCAATCGTAGCAACTCCGTACGAGTTGTTTTCGGAAATCGCATTGAGAATAGAAAAAGAATGCAAAATACCAAACGTTCTTATTCTGTCAAATTCAAACGGCTCGGAGGGATACTTCGCGACCGAAAGCGAGCTTTGCCGAGGAGGATACGA
>JAZLAO010000092.1:0-14906 GCA_045613205.1 Eubacteriales bacterium
GCCAATCGGTGCCGTAGCGCATAGAAAGCGCGTCGCACAGAACGATGGCCGCCGCCGCGTCCTGCACTACTCTTGCGCGATGAACGATCGCGGGATCGTGTCTGCCCCCAGGCTCGAGCACCGTCTCTTTCATCGTCTTGAAATCGACTGTATTCTGCGGTTTAAAAATAGTGGGTGTCGGCTTGATGGCAGTGCGGAATATAATGGGCATTCCGTTTGTGATGCCACCATTGATACCGCCGTTATTATTGGTAGCGGTAACTATCTTGCCGTTCTCTATCTGCATCGGATCGTTTGCCTCGCTACCCCGAATATCCGAAATGGCAAAGCCTGCACCGAACTCGATGCCTTTGACGGCGGGGATCGAGAAGATCATATGCGAGAGCAAGCTCTCCATGGTGTCAAACCAAGGCTCGCCTACGCCTGCAGACATACCGATGATAACCGTCTCGAGAACGCCACCGACGCTATCGCCATCGGATGCCGCCGCGAGAATAGCCTCGCGCATCTGCTCGCCAACCGATTCATCAAGCACCGCAAATGTCTTCTCTGAAAGCGCATCTATGTCTGCTCTCAAATCATCAAAATCTCTGTCGGGAATACCCGCACACTTCTTTATGTGAGTGCCGATGTAGATCCCCTTATCCTCAAGCGCGCATTTGCAGATCGCGCCGGCGGCAACCAAGGCTGCGGTAATACGACCGCTGAAATGTCCACCTCCGCGAGAATCCTGATAACCATGGTACTTACATTCTGCTGTATAGTCGGCGTGGGAGGGGCGCGCTACCGTTTTCATCTGCAAGTAGTCGCCGCTCTTCACGTTCTCATTAGGAATCAAAATTGTGATCGGCGTTCCCGTGGTTACATCGCCAACGAGTCCGCTCACGATCTTATACTCGTCTCCCTCGCATCGAGGCGTAGAGATGTTTCCGTCAGGACGACGAAGGGTCAGCATAGATGAAATGTATTCTCGATTGATTTTAATACCGGGGGCAAGTCCGTCTATGACCGCACCTATATACTCGCCGTGACTCTCCCCAAAAAGAGTAACTGCTACGCTTTTTCCTATGGTATTTTTCATTTTTAGCTTTCCTCCAAGACTTTGCGCGCCAAAGCAATCACCTCAAGGCATCGCATTTTCTTCATTTCAAAGCTGCCGATTTGGTTGACCGTGGTTACGGTTACGATATCGCCGTCGGCCTTCTTATCGTGGAATGCCGCTTCGGCGATCTTGTCCCAATCGTAGTCGGGTGTGTTGTAAAGATTGCATTTTTTCAAGACGCAAATCACACGTTCTCGGATGCTCTCGGAGCACATGGGAATCATACCGAGTGCCACGCACTCGCCGTGATAGAGCGAGGCCATTCCCGCGCTACTCTCGATGCCGTGGCCTATCGTGTGACCGAAATTCAGTACTTTACGAAGTCCCGATTCCCTCTCGTCCTGCTCCACGACGCTCTTTTTGATGTTGAGCGAGCGAATAATCACCTCGTCGATATTGCTCTCTATATCCTCATTCTCGATAAGCTCAAAGAGCTTTTCGTCCGAGGCGAGCGACATTTTCATAGCCTCTGCAAGTCCGTTGGAGATCTGTCTTTGCGGAAGAGTCTCAAGAAGCTCGGGATCAATGAGCACCATTTTAGGCTGATAAAAAGCGCCGACGATATTCTTTACCCCGCCGAGATTGATGGCGGTCTTGCCGCCGATAGAGGAATCTATCTGCGCGAGAAGTGTCGTGGGGATATTATAAAAATCGATGCCGCGCATATACGCTGAGGCCGCAAAGCCCGAAAGATCGCCTACAACTCCGCCGCCGACGGCTACTACGCAATCCTTTCGCGAAAAGCCGTGATTGAGCATCGTTTGAAGCAGTTTGCCGAAGGTATCAAGGCTTTTTGATGCCTCGCCTTGCTCGACGGTGTAGATTATTCCCTCTTTACATTGTTCGGCAACGGCCTTTGCGTACTGCTCGGGTACTCCCGAGTCGGTTACGACCAGAACGCGTCTGTCTAAATTTAAGTATTGGCTTGCATTTTTGAGGATTCCGCGCTCAACGAGTATATCGTAGCTATCCTCACCCAAATTTATATGAATTGCGCCCTCGAGACCATTATGTGCCACTCGCTCGCCGCTTTGAAGGCGGTACTGATAGGCGCGAGACACGGACATCAGGTGCTTCAGGTAGTCAATATAGTATCCCTTTAAGACTTCGTCGTTGATGAGTGCGGAATTTTGCTCAATCACCGCATCCTCTCTCTTCTGATCGAGAATGGGGAGTCCAAATTCCATCTTATGCTCGCAGACAAGCTCTGCCGCCTTCATTCGCTTCACGAACAGCTCGGCCATCTGAGCATCCACTTCATTGATGATCTTTCTTGCCTCTTCAAGTTTGTTTGACATATTTCTCTATCCTTTATCAAAGCTTTTCTGCTATGTTCAGAATTAAATCCTCGGTCTTTTCCCAGCCGAGACAAGGGTCAGTAATAGACTTGCCGAAAATGTGCTCCTCGGGCTTGCAAGCGCCGTCCTCAATGTAACTCTCGATCATAAGGCCCTTAACAAGGCGTTTAATATCGGGGTTCTGACTACGGCTATAGACGATATCCTTTGCAATACGTATCTGCTCGAGATATTTTTTGCCGGAGTTGTTATGGTTGGTATCGACAACAACCGATGGGTTCGCGAGATTGGATTTCACGTAGAACTCTCTGACGCGGAGAAGATCCTCATAATGATAGTTCGAGACACTTCTGCCTGCGTAATCGACGTAACCGCGAAGAATTGCGTGGGCATAAGGATTACCTTCGCTTGTGACCTCCCATCCGCGATAGAGAAAGGTGTGGCTTGACTGAGCCGCCACTATTGAGTTCATCATAACACTAAGGTCCCCGCCCGTGGGATTCTTCATTCCAACAGGAACACCAAGACCGCTCGCGGTTAATCTGTGTTGCTGGTTCTCTACCGATCTGGCACCCACCGCGACGTAGGACAGCAAATCAGAAAGGTAACGGTGATTTTCCGGATACAGCATCTCATCGGCACAAGAGAAATCATAATCGCGCAATGCCGCAATATGAAGCTGGCGAATGGAAACTATCCCTTTATACATATCGGGCTTCGCATCGGGGTCGGGCTGATGGAGCATGCCTTTGTAACCCTGACCCGTAGTTCGCGGTTTATTTGTGTAAATTCTAGGTATGATGATTATTTTATCGGATACTTGTTCCTCTATTTTTCTGAGTCTTGAAATATATTCAAGCACCGGCTCGCTGTGATCAGCTGAGCACGGTCCTATAACAAGTATAAATTTGTCCGAGCTGCCATCGAATACCGCGCTGATGATTTCATCGCGGGCAGCCTTGACCTTCTGCATCCGTTCACTCAGAGGATATTCCTTCTTTACCTCTTGAGGAATCGGGAGCTTTCTATGGAAATTCATTTTCATTGTTCCAAACCTCATTTCTTTAACATCTCAAATAAAAAATCAAAAAGCCCGCGTTTCGATATGCTAAAAAGCACAACGAATGCGGACCGTCCGTATTTTGTTTCCGATAAGAGAACGTTTACATTTCGGATTTCACAAAAGCCGGGCAGCCCTTAGCAAAGTAATAAAAGTAATAAAAAAACTTATTAACAAACATGGCTGCTTCTCCTTTGTGATTTATTGTTACACATTATACTCCCGATTTTCGATTTTGTCAATAGAGTTTTGAAAAAATCATTGACAATAACGTTAATTTTTGTGATAATTGTAAAAAACACCTTGGAGGAGAGACACCTTTAATTATTTTAAATTCTATGTAAAAGTATTTATAATCGGTGTATCCGGACAGATATGCCGCATCTTTTAAGGAATAATACCCTGTCGAAATAAGACCTTCTGCGTTTTGTATACGAAGATTGATTATATACCCTTGCGAAGATATTCCTTATTCCTTTTTGAACAGCTTTCTGAAATAAACCTCGCTCACGAAGGATTTATCCGCTATCTCCTTTATCGTAAGGTCGGCTCGTTTGTAATTTGCCAAAAGACAGTCAACAGAATTTTGTATTTTGGAAGTTTGGGGCTTCAAAACAAAATTTTGGGCATAACATTCGGCAAATATTTCATAGAGAATAGCCGACGCTTTATACTTATATAATCCCCTTAGCGCAGACACTTGAAAAAACAAAAAGTTTTCAAGACTGCTTTAAGGGGATTATATCACTCTTTATGATCTTCTCGCCTTGATTTTTGCTTCAACTACGAATCCAAACAGTCGAATATTTCATTCCACACAGAATCGTCTTGCGCTGTCATTCTGTTCCAATCCCAAGAGGAAACGAATGCCGCTTTTTGCTCGTCTGTTTTTAGTTTCTTTTTCATTTTTTTGCTCTGCCCGAGATATTCTCCGAGATATTTTACCGCATCCGCGGTATAATTAGGATTATGCCCTTTATTCGACACCAAAAGCAATTTTACGTTGTCGCAGTTTTTCAGTCCCGCTGCAAGTGCGTCGTAATGTGCTACTTTACTGCACAAGGGGTCGTTATCAGAATAGATTAGAAGAGCCTTTACATCTGTATTTGACAAGCTTTCAATCGCGCTGCATCTTGCATAGCAGGGGTTTGATTTGCTTTCGAGACGCATAATTGCCTTGCGGTAAAGCTTCAGAATACCTCCGAAATTGGATTTCACAAGAAGCTCCACCGACACAAATCCCGAGATAGCCACGACGTGAGAGACGTCGGGATGGAATGCGGTTATATTCAATGTGGAAAATCCGCCCCAGCTGTGTCCTACAACGGAAATATCAAAGTCAGAAAAGCTTTCATCATTCTTAAGTGTATTTATGCAGTCGTTGAGGTCGCAAAGCGATTGCGCCATTCCGTTGGTATCCGAGCCCCCTGATTCCATACATCCCGTATGGTCGTATGCAAAAACCAAATAGCCGTGGCTGCAAAGCTTTTCTATTTCTTTCATATACGAGCGATGACCGCCGCCAAAGCCATGGTCGAATATTACTATTCGTTTATCTATGGGATTATCGTAAGAGTAAAAATATCCCTGCAGATTGTGACCCTTTGAGGACTTAAAGCTATACGGTGTCTTGCTTAATCCGTCAAAATCCTCTGCGGAAAAATAATATGCCGTTCCGTTTCCGTCCTGACGGGTGTACGCAATTTGACGGTATATGCTGATTATACGATTTTCAAATATCATTTGTAGGCTCCTTTTTCTTGAGTTACAATAATATTTTACCGTAAATTTGTGAACATTTCAATCTGTGCAGTTAATATTTTAAATATAGGCTATAGACTCTTTGGATTTTATATCAAAGCTAAGTAACCCCTCACCGTTTATATCTTTTTCAAAAAGGTTAACCGCACGGATTAACCTGCATTCGTAGGTTGTGAAATAATAGGTGATGCTTTCCATATCCATACAAGCGGTATATACGGTATAGGTTTTCTCTCCGCCCTCGTTCAAGACGCAGCCGTACGGCACTGTTACCGAATCCGTTGCGTGAAAGAATCCGCTTATTTCCCCGCCCTCGATATTTGACTCCGTATGATTTTTTACAAAAAGCGCACGGACGAACCTAGACTGCGAGCTGAAATCACCCGGCATACCGAACGCTCCCATTCCGCGCGAGATATGCTCTAAATTGGCGTCGGGCGCAATTTTATTCTTCGGCTGACGGGAATCAAGATACATATAAGCTGAAGCATTAGAAATCTGAGAATCAAAAGCGGGATTATTGGTAAGTACTCCAAGATGATTTTCGTATATTCTTATTCCCTCTTTCAGAGACTCCACGGTTATAGAGCTTTCCTTGTCCGAGATAATAAAATGCAATGGTGAGGGCGGCATATCGGCTCTAAAAGAGTCATCTGTTATATTTGCCTTTGAAATTAACTCCTTGGCTTCCGCAACCGAGGCACAGCCCGAAAGAACCCAAGGAATAAACTCAAAAGAAGCTACGTTATATTTACTTGAATCCTTTCTGTGATAGACGGCATTTCCGCGAAAGCTTAAGGCGGCTATAGCAAGCCCCTTCTCGTTTATTGCGTCAAAATAAAGCGGATAATTTTCACGAACACACCCGACACCCAGCATCGCATATTGATAAGGTGAATAAGCGGGCGCTGAGAATTTAAAGTCAAATTTCCGTTTTGATATGATAATTTTTTCACCGTAAGAGGATTCTACGTCAAGAGTTCTGCCAAACAACTGTTTTTTACCGCTGATTTTTATTGCTGTACACATATAAACCTTTTTTCCTTATCAATTACCGAAAAAATGGGTTTTATTCTTGAATTTTTGATATTCCATTGCATATTTTATCCCGAAAGCGATAAAATAACTTCACACAAGGAGGTGTAAAAAATGAACAATCAGAATAAAAACCAGAACCAGAACAAAAATCAGAATCAGAACCAGAATCAGAACAAAAATCAGAATCAGAATCAGAACCAGAATCAGAACCAGAATCAGAACCAGAACAAAAACAGCAAATAATACGATTCATAATACTGCATATAAAAACAACCAAGCTCGATTGAACTTGGTTGTTTTTCTTTTAACCCTTTTAAACTTTAAGTCCGAATTCACCGAAAAAAAGCTCTCGAGTACGTTCTTCGCTCATATTTTCCTCAGTACGAATAAGCTCGTTTCCCGAAAACTCCTTAAAATCATGTCCGTCAACGCACTTTCTTCCTGTTTTCGTTTTCAAAGCGACGATGTAGGATTTGTTAAATTTCGACGTGAAATGATGCTCACAGAAATAGGAAATTGCAACAAAATCAGCATCATAATGCGGCTCGTCCGTAAATGAAAAATATCTTTCCCACACACCGTGGCGAAATTCATAAAGAACCCAACCGAAATCAGCTTCTTTTTCAAAGCGGTAGCTCTCACCGAAATACTCCTGCACAAGTCCCGGCTCAAGAAGCAATGGGATACGCGGAGAAACCGAGCCTATTCCGACGTCTGATATATAAGTTTTTCCGTTAACAAAAACAGCGGTAACTCGGTGGCGATGAATCGGGATTCCCTCCTCACCGCGCCAAAAACGCGCAAGATAATTTTTCGTATTGAAACCGAGCTCGAAAAGAAGCGCACTAAAAAGGCAGTTAAGCTCAAAGCACCATCCACCCCTACGTCCTACGACTATTTTTTCATATATTTTTTCGATTTCCAAATTAATCGGAACACCGTTAATTATATCTATGTTTTCATACGGAACAGAATAAAGATGTGCCAACTGCAATTCCTTCAAAAACTCATAAGTGGGCACACGCGGTATATCACTGCTTATACCTATTCTTGCCAAATATTTTTCAACATCCATATCAAGATTCCTTAATTAATCTTAGGTAAAATTCAACGCTTTCACATATCTGAGATATCGAAATTCTCTCATTGTTTCCGTGAATGGTTTCACGCTCTTCTTTAGTAAGCGCGAGGGGAGAAAAGCGGTAAACCTTGTCGGAAAATTTGCTGTAATGCTTTGAGTCCGAGCATGCGAGCATAAGGTATGGAGATACGATGACTCCCTGCCACGTAGAAGATACGGCTTTTGAAATTCTATCCCAAGCCTCGCCCTCGGCAAGCGAAATCCGTGAAGGCTCGAAGCCCTCTATAATTCTTACCTCGACGTTTTTATCCTTTATCGATTTAACGAGATGCGCCCTCACGTCTTCTACCGAATCCCCCGGTAAAATGCGGTGATTTGACACCATAGCGGCAACCGGAGGGATTACGTTCATGCCCTCGGAGCCGCGCATTTTTGTGAATGCCGTTGTCGTTCTGACAAGAGCATTGAGTTCGCCACCGCCTCTTTTTGCAATCATATTCAAAACAGGAGAAAAAATCCACAAATTTGCAAAAATCAGCCTATAACCGAAGGCAGAGTGTCTACCAAGACAATCAATCATCTCAGCTGCAGGCTCGGTGAGTCTAAATTTAAAGGGCTTATTTCTTATCCTTACACACGCTGCCGAAAGCCTTTCTATAGGTGTGTTTTTCGTTGGTGCGGAGGAATGGCCGCCGAGACTTCTGACGGAATATTCTATGTTTGCAACACCCTTTTCTGCAATGCCTATGAGAGCGCACTGACCGCTCACACCGGGAAATGCATTCTTCACAACGGCACCGCCCTCGTCAAGCACCATGCCGGGCTCAATGCCCCGCTTTTTGAGAAGCTCGGAAATAGTTTTTGCACCGTCGCCGTTAATTTCCTCATCACCGCCAAATGCAAAATATATATCTCTCTTTGGAACGAAGCCTTGTTTGAGAAGAGCTTCCGCGGCACAAAGGATAGCGTTGAGTGTTACCTTCGTGTCAATCGTCCCTCTGCCCCACAGTATTCCGTTTTCAATCAAGCCGTCAAAAGCGGCCCTCTCCCAGTTATCCTCGTTCGCGCTTACTACGTCATAGTGCGCCATAAGAACGGTTGGAGACTCATTACACTTGCCTCGCAAACGGAGAAGTATTGAACGGTCGGTCGGCTCTTCACAGTCGCACTTCTCGTAAACAGTGGGAAAAAGGCGCGGCAAGAGCTCTTTAAATTTCTTAAACTCAGCTTCATCTTCAAGCGAACGGTCGGTATTGGATACTGTTTTACAGCGTATCATTTCCGATAAGGAATTCGCAGCGCTTTCCGCATCGACAGATACTGAATAGCTCTTTACAAACTCCTTCTCTTTGGGAAGGAAAAGCAGTGCGCGAAGAACGAGCACTGCTGTAAGTATGAGAAGGGTGATTCCGATTGCAATAGCTGCTATCATTGGTTACCTCTTTATTTATGGAAAAGTTTTTTCGTCTGGTATCTCGGCTCGCAGGAAAGATTTACACCAAGCTTTCTAAACGTGCTCGAATCCACCTGTGAAAGTATCACTGTAGAATGCACCTCGGTATGCTTGAGCTTGTCTATCACCTCAATGGCTCGTCTTGCGTTTTCACTGTTCGCGGCAGACACGGCAAGAGCTATAAGCACCTCGTCGGTGTGAAGTCTTGGGTTATGATTTCCGAGATTCTGCGTTTTTAGTCTTTGTATGGGCTCAAGTATCTCGGGAGATATAACGTCGGTTTCCCTGTCTATTCCCGCAAGGGTTTTAAGAGCGTTCAGAAGTGCCGCGCTTGATGCGCCGAGCAGTGCCGAGGTTTTACCCGTAACTATTCTGCCATCGTTAAGCTCGATAGCAGCTGCAGGCGCACCGGTTTCCTCTGCCCTGTCAAGAGCAGCCTTGACACACTTGCGCTCGGTCGGAATATCTATTGAAAGCTGTCTTAAAAGTATCTCAATTTTCTGCACCTCGGCATCATTGAACGCGCCTTGACGTCTGTTGCAGAGAGCGTTGTAATAGCGGCGTATTATCTCCTGGCGCGCGGCAGCGCACACTGCTTCATCGTCGTATATGCAGAAGCCCGCCATATTAACTCCCATGTCGGTCGGTGACTTATAAGGACACTCTCCGAGTATTCCCCTAAACATAGAACGAAGAACGGGAAACACCTCAACGTCGCGGTTATAGTTAACGGTCGTTACACCGTATGCTTCAAGATGAAACGGGTCAATCATATTAACGTCGGCAAGGTCAGCCGTTGCGGCTTCATACGCAAGATTTACAGGGTGCGAAAGAGGTATATTCCATATCGGGAAGGTTTCGAATTTAGCATATCCGGATTTAATTCCGTTTTTGTTGTCGTGATATATCTGTGAAAGGCAGGTTGCCATTTTGCCCGAGCCCGGTCCCGGAGCAGTTACAACGACGAGAGAACGGCTGGTTTCTGCATAATCGTTTTTGCCAAATCCCTCATCGGAAACTATAAGCGGTATATTGTGAGGATAGCCCGGTATCTCATAGTGCTTGTATACCTTTATTCCGAGGTTTTCAAGCTTCTGCTTGAAAGCGTCGGCTACGGGATTTTGCTTATATCTTGACATAACAACCGAGCCAACGTAAAGGCCGTATCCGCGAAACGCGTCGATGAGGCGCAAAACATCAAGGTCATAGGTAATTCCAAGGTCGCCTCTGACCTTGTTTTTCTCTATGTCCTCGGTATTGATTGTAATGATAATTTCGGCAACGTCCTTAAGCTCTATGAGCATTCTTATCTTACTGTCAGGAGCAAAGCCCGGCAAAACGCGTGATGCATGGAAATCGTCAAAAAGCTTTCCGCCGAATTCAAGGTACAGCTTTTCACCGAACAGAGCGATTCTCTCCTTAATATTCTGCGATTGCATTTTCAGATATTTTTCATTGTCAAAACCGTTAGCTAACATAATTCACTCCGTGAGTCGTTAATCAATGATACTATTTTATCACAAGTTTTATCCAAATTCAAGGTGCATTCGTAGATTTATTTTATTTTCTTTTCAGAAAGTAAAAAATCGGTTAACATTATTGCATTCAGGACGAATAAGTGCTAAAATGGTGTTGGAATTAAAGAAAGAATTTTTTGTTCGGAGAAAACTATGGATTATAATTACAACAGCTACACACAAAACAGTGAGCCGGATTATTATGAAATTTATACCCGCCAGCAGATAAAAACCGCGAAGAGCGTTTTTTCACGCTATCATTTCGCGCTCCTTATTTACCTTTTTATAACCTTTGCGGTTTCGCTCGCAGCGGAAATTGCTATGCTCCTGACGCTTGGCGCGGAAGGAACGAGGGATTTCCTTTTAAGACACGAATATATATCCTGGCTTCTGAATTTTTTACCTATGTATCTTGTAGCCTTTCCTGTGTTTTTCCTTATCGTAAAAGGCATGAAAACAATGCCTGCCGCTAAGCGCAAAATGAAGGTCTCGGAATTCTTCTCCTTCTTCCTTATTGCAGAGCTTGCAATGTGGGCGGGCGGTATGATAGGAAATATTTTTAACGGATTTTTCGGAGCACTAAAAGGCGAAGTGGTTACCGACCATACAAGCGAAATGATAAGCTCAATGCCTATGTGGCTCACACTCATAATAGTGGTAATAGTCGGTCCGGTAATCGAGGAGCTTATGTTCAGAAAGCTTATGATTGACAGACTTTCGCGATACGGAAACACTGTTGCCATCATTGTTTCCTCGGTTTCTTTCGGCCTTTTCCACGGAAATCTGTATCAGTTTTTCTACGCAGCTCTCATAGGACTCGTCCTCGGCTTTATATACACAAAAACTAAAAACGCGCTCTACCCTATCGCTATGCATATTCTCGTAAACTTCTTTGGCTCGGTCGTCCCTATGCCTGTTCTAAAAAGAATGGATGATTTGGTTGAAATGATGGAATCCATTAATGCGGGAATCGAAGTTAATCTGCCCGATTTTTTTGCAAACGCGATGATTGTTGGCTCATACAGCATAATTCAGTACGCTATGATTATCGGCGGAGCATTCATGCTTTACAAGTTCTTTAAGCATAAAAAATACAAAATTCGAGACAGCTGGGAATACAAGCTTCCGTCAGAACAGGCTGCCGGAATCATTATTGCGAATCCCGGAACTATAGTTTTTATTGTAATTTCCATCCTGCTCTTTACTTACAGCATAATTGTTTGAGGTAACATGAAGAACAAAACTCTTACTACGATATACGCAGAAAACATGGACAAAAGCTGTCCGTGGAATGAATATCCTAGGCCTAATATGAAGCGCGACTCCTTTTTCTCTCTTAACGGAGAGTGGGATTTTGCCTTTTCACAAAATGAGCCGGAGGAATATTTTAAAAAAATCCTCGTTCCCTTTCCGCCTGAAAGCTTACTCTCGGGTATACAGGAAAATCATACCGACACGGAAAGGCTCTACTATCGCAGAAAATTCACGCTTCCGAAAAATTTCATTAAAGAACGGGTTATTCTCCATTTTGGAGCTGTGGACCAAATTGCCGATGTTGTTCTCAACGGAATAAACGTCGGCAGACACGAGGGCGGATATACTCCTTTTTCCTTTGATATTACAGACTGCGTTTTCGAGTGCGAAAACGAATTGCGGGTAATATGTACCGATACGCTTGATTTAAAATACCCTTACGGCAAGCAGAAAAAGAAGCGCGGCGGCATGTGGTATACTCCCGTTAGCGGAATATGGCAGACAGTATGGATTGAAAGCATTCCCGAAAATGCAATTCAGGAGCTTACCGTAACTCCGTCGGTTGCAGACGTGAGAATAGAGGTAAAAAGCTCAGCAGACAAGTTGAGGCTTACCCTCGCTGATAGCGGTGAGGTCTTTGAAAGCGAGGACGGAGTTTTCTTGATTTCGCCCGCAAATCCAAAGCTCTGGACGCCCGAGAATCCGTATCTGTATCGCTTCACGGTAGAGAGTGAAAACGACAAAATTGAGAGCTATTTCGCACTGCGTGAGATAGGCGTGAAAACGCAGGGCGGGATTACAAGACTTACCTTAAACGGAAAGCCTTATTTATTCCACGGTTTGCTTGACCAAGGCTACTTTCCCGACGGAATTTTCCTTCCGGCGACGAGCAAGGGGTACGAATGCGATATAAAAGCCGCAAAGGCTCTCGGCTTCAATACGTTACGGAAGCACATAAAAATTGAGCCTGCGGTTTTTTATTATCTGTGCGACAAACTCGGTATGATAGTATTCCAAGATATAGTGAACAATTCCAACTATTCATTTATCAGAGATACCGCTTTACCTACAGTCGGACTTAAAAGGATACCGGACAAAAATCTCCACAAAAACCCCGAGTCAAGACGCATATTCTATGACACTATGACCGAAACTCTAAAGCTACTTTACAACTACCCGTCGGTAGTCTACTACACGATATTCAACGAAGGCTGGGGGCAATTTACAGCAGACAAGGTATACAAGGACGCAAAAATTCTTGACAGTACAAGAATATTCGATTCAACGTCGGGTTGGTTCCGGCAAAAGGAAAGCGACGTCGATTCTCATCACGTTTACTTCAAAAAGCTAAAGCTGAAAATCAACCCGAAAAGACCTGCCGTAATAAGCGAATTCGGAGGATACTCTTACAAATGTGAGGGACATCTTTTCGGAGAAAAAAACTACGGCTATAAAACCTTTGAATCACGTGAGGAATTTGAAAAATCCATCGTCGCACTTTACGAAAACGAAGTTGTTCCGATTGTCAAAAAGGGCGTTTCTGCCCTGATTTATACTCAACTTTCTGACGTTGAAGATGAAACGAACGGTTTTTTAACCTACGACAGAAAAGTCGTAAAAACCGATTTTGAAACGCTTTATAATTTATCCATAAAACTAAAGGAATCAATACTATGAAATTACTTATAGCATCCGATATTCACGGAGACCTTGACAGCTTAAAAAGGATTTTTTCTGCATATGAAGACGAAGGCGCAGCGAAGCTCGTTTTGCTTGGAGACCTATTATATCACGGTCCGCGCAACGACCTTCCCGAAACCTACGCTCCGAAAGCTGTAATAGAGCTTCTTAACGCGAAGCGCGACTGTATTCTTGCGGTTCGCGGAAACTGCGACACGGAGGTTGACCAGATGGTTTTGAATTTCCCGATACTTGCAGACTACGCATATCTCTCGCTTGACGGGCTTGAAATTTTCCTAACTCACGGGCATCGCTACAACACCGAAAATCCCCCTCCGCTTCGCAATGGAGAGATTCTTCTTCACGGTCACACGCACGTTCTTACCTGCACCGAGTTTGGAGACGGAAATTTCTATCTTAACCCCGGCTCTGCGGCAATTCCAAAGCAAAACAATCCGAGAACTTATATGGTGTACGAGAACAGAACATTTACCGTAAAAGATTTTTCGGGCAACGTCATTCTCTCAAAAACCTTTTAATATTAAGCCTCCGCAAAGAATATAATTGGCATAGAGTGCTGATTTTGCGGAGGTTTTTATTATGAGTATAGCCTACTATAACGGCAATTTTTGCGATTTTTCCAACGTGCGCATCCCCCTTTCAGACAGGTGTGTTTTTTTCGGTGACGGCGTATACGACGCGGCAATAGGTAAAAACGGCGCCGTTTATCTTGAAAAGGAGCATATCGACAGATTTTTCGAAAATGCCGAACGACTGAAAATAAAGCTTTCACTTTCCAAAGCAGAGCTTTCACAGCTTTTAAAGGAAGTGATAAAAAAGAACTCATTTGAAGAATACTTTCTTTATTTCCAGCTTACAAGAACTTTGGGTGAACGGCTTCACGCTTACACCGAGGATAGCGGCTCTTCCCTTTTGATTACGGTCAAGCCGCACAAGCTTCCGCCTCATGAGAAAAAATTAAAGCTCATAACAACGGAGGATATACGTTACCGAATGTGCAACGTTAAAACTCTCAATCTTTTGCCTGCGGTCCTTGCATCGAAAAATGCAGAGGAGCGCGGCTGTGACGAGGCTGTTTTCATAAAGGACGGATTTGTGACTGAATGCGCGCATTCCAATATATTCGCTGTCAAAGACGGTGTTTTGTATACACACCCGAACGGCCCTCTCATTCTGCCGGGAATAACACGCAAAAGAGTTCTCTTTTTTTGCGACCGACTGGGTATAGAATACAAAGAAAAGGAATTTACGAAGGAGCAGCTTTTTACAGCCGATGAGATATTGGTTACCAGCACCACAAAGCTATGTCTCAAGGCTGACGAAATCGACGGTGTGAAAATTTCAAAAGGCAACGCCAAGTTTTCCGTCTCCGATGCAATAATGCAGGCGCTGCGAGAGGATTTTTTACAGCTTTAAAATGAAAAAAATCGAATTGTGTTAAATTTTTGACAAATTTGCTTTTAGGTATTGAAATTTAGAATATATAATGCTATAATATATAGGAATGTAATGTGTTTTGCACATGCAGAACAAATAAGGAGGATATAAAATGCTCAAAAAACTCTCAACTCTCCCATTTAACGGAACCGCAGAGCAGAAGGCAAGACTCGATGCTTTTATTGCCGCAAACAAAGATGACAA
>JAZLAO010000093.1:0-104415 GCA_045613205.1 Eubacteriales bacterium
ATGAAAGGGAAGAGTCCTTTTGAACAAGGCTTGATACACTCATAAGATTCTTTACACCAAAATCAGAAGCCTTGGCAATTATACCGTCAAACTCCCAAGTCTCTCCTTCGTCGGAAGAACGGAGCAGGGCAATATCACAGTCTGCGTGATCGTGATGGCTGGTTCCTGTATATCTGCTGTACGCAAAAAGTATATCACCATTTTTCGCTCTATGAAAAGAGCCCTCGCTATTACGGGGATTATCTTTTCCGGGACGAATTTCGTATACAAGTTTTTCGTTAACCATTTTATAGTCCTTTCCTATTAACAACTACACTACCATTGTACCATAACAAAAAATTATGTCAATCCTATTTTATGCCATTTTTCTCGTTTTCCGTCTTTTATTAGCAAAAAGCAGGGTATTTAAAGTATATCTACAATTATACAAAATCAAAATTTTGTATAATTGAGGGAAGCAAAATAAGGGTTTATAGGGTGTTTTTACATATAATACCCTTATTTTTGCCTTTTAAACTTGTTTTTTGCAATTGTACTTGAAAAAAAATTAAATATGCTTTATAATATATCTATCCCATCTCTTTAAAACTTGAATTTATTTTTAATAGAGCATATCTATCCCACATCTTTAAAATGAACTTGAATCTATTTTTAGAGCAGCCCAACAAATATAAAAAATAAAGCAACAGCAAAACTTATTCAGAATCGCCTTAAAATCAGAGTAGGGGACTGTTCCCTGCTTTTTTGCGTTTTTTAATATATTTTTGTCTTGTTGCTTCTCCTCCGCGCAAATGGCGCTCTGCTTTATTAATACACAGTATTTGTTTTACGTTATCGTACATACCGGGATTAATGTATTTTAATTTTTCTGAAATATCTTTATGTACCGTGCTTTTGCTGATTCCGAAATAACGCGCCGTATTTCTTACGGTTGCTCCGTTTTCAATTACATATTCGGCTAAAACCTCGCACCGTTCCCTTCCGTAAAAATCCTTCATCTCATCGCTTCTCCCAAGCATTAAATATGTTTGTACTCAATTATATGAAAGGTATATAATTATAATGATTAAAGAAGATATAAAATTTCAAAATTCTGCCGTTTTCGAAGGAATGACCTCTATTCGTGCGATTTTTCGAGGAAATGATTCGGGAGTCAACGACAGGCAAATTGAAAAGATATTATTTGACAAAGGGAAGCTTCAAAAAAACGCTAAAAATATAGGATATTTAAGAGCAGTTTCGAAAAATCGAGGTTTTAATCTCGTTGAATCAAACGAAGAAGAAATAAATGAAATAACTCTCGGAACATCACACGGAGGAATAATCGCAATAGCCAAAGAGAGAACTATTCCCTGCCTTACTTCCGATTCCGATATAGCCGAAAACGGATTTTACTGCATGATTCAAGGCATAGAAGACCCCTATAACTTCGGATACTCTCTCAGGTCTCTTTATGCGTGCGGTTGCAGCGGAATCATTCTTCCTGAGCGAAATTGGATGACTGCGGCAGGAGTGGTTGCACGTAGCTCGGCAGGTGCGTCAGAACTCTTCCCTATTTTCAAATCCGCCCCTGAAGATGCCGTCGATATATTTCATTCACGCAATTATCGCGTAGTCTGCGCGGACGAGCGCACCGACAATATACTTGGCAGTTGTGAGCTAAAATGTCCTTTGCTTCTGATTGTAGGCGGAGAAAAAAGAGGTATATCAAAATCGCTGATTGAAAAGACCGACCTACTTGTAAAAATCAACTACGCAAGAGAGTTCAAAGCCTCACTTTCTGCGGCATCGGCAACCACTATGTTTGCATATGAAATTATGCGTCAAAATTCTTAAATGAAAAACTGCCCCGTTTTAAAGGGCAGTTTTTTGTTTACTTTAATATTCTTTATTTGTTACAGCCACAGCCGGAATTTCCGCGGTTAAGGTCGATTGCAGGTGTCATTACAGTAGTAAACTGGCTAACCGGGAAAGGCATCGAATTGAACAAAGAGCAAGGATTATCATCGTTTGATGCCGATATACACTCTTTGTCAGGAACACTGTAATCCGTAGCCTGAATGAGAATCTGCGCCTGACGCTCTATTCTGATAACCGAGAATATTCCGAAAGACATATAAAGATGCGGGCAGTTATCATGAGAATTTCTTACGAGCTCTCCGTCTATACATCCGCAAACAGATTCCGGAATTTCACAGCAGCAGTCGCAGCACTGATTGCATCCGCAGGAAGAATCCATAATTTTCGTACTTAATACTATGGGCTCAACCGTTTCTACAACTGCGGTAGGGTCGTTAGTGCCGACGTTATCTTTATCGCACATATCGCAATAATTGCTTCTCGGGCTTGAAGTGTAGCTTACTACTCTTCCCTCGCCTCCGTAAAGTATCACGTTTTTCTCCAAAACGGCAATTCCCGAGAAGGTCTGGCTTCTGCCAATACCTAAACACGCTTCTACTTCAACCTTAATGTAATAACGCACCGTTATCTGATAAAAACCGCGATTAAACGGAACTTCATCAACTCCGACGTACGCGCAGATTAATTTTGCGCATCTCGCTCTTACGTTAGTCGCATTAGCGATAACTTCTTCACCGAATGCAGTGAGATACACCCTTACATCTTCAAAGCAATCTCTGTCTCTGCAACAGTCAAGAACTCTTTTGGTATCTATGCATACAGTTCCCTGAGTATCGCAGCCCAGACCGCATCTTGAATTTCTATTATCTTGCATTATTATAACCATTCCTTGTGCAATATTGGGTATAGGATAAAAACCTATTCCTTGATAATATTTTATGACACACAGCGATTTTGGTTAATTCAAAAAGAAAAAGGCAGTATTAAGCACAAAGAATGCTCTATACTGCCATTTCCATCAAAAAAGCTTATGCGTAAGCCTTAATTCCTGCGGGACATTCCTCAACTGCAATAGAAACAGTCATAACGATGTTGACGTCATTTGCGATAGCCTTAAGGTTCCCAAGCATTGCCTCAAAAGCTACTACGTCATTTCCGCAAATCTTCAAAGCGGAATCCACAAATACGTCAGTAATATCGTTGTTTGAAGCAAGAATTCCTGCTATAAATCCATAGAGTGCAGCTGCATCATAAATCTTATACGCATCGGTATCTACAAGCCTTGCTTTATATGTAACATCGTGAGTAAGTTTATCTCCTTTTTCGATGCAAACCACGGAGCCGTTCGAAGCGCTCGTCGCGTTGTTTACGAGTTCAATGAGAGTCTTTGTTTTTCCCGAACCCTTAGCACCAATAAATAATTTAATCATGTTGAAGTCCTCCTGTATTTTATAAAACGCTTCGGTTCATATAACGAACCTTTCTATATATATTTTACACTAAAAAAAATTAAAAATCAATAGCAATTTGTATGTTTTGGAAAGATTTTTTAATTATTTTTTTATTCTTGCGTCGAGTTCCTTCTTCATATCCTCATATCCCGGTTTTCCGAGCAGCGCAAACATGTTTTTCTTGTAGGCTTCCACTCCGGGCTGATTGAAAGGATTGACACCGAGCATATATCCCGAAACAGCGCACGCAAGCTCGAAGAAGTAGACGAGATAACCGAAAGCGCCCGCGCTTCTGTCCTCAAGGTCGATAAGAATGTTGGGTACACCGCCGTCGTTGTGAGCGATGAGGGTTGCAAGCATTGCTGTTTTGTTTACGTAGTCAAGCTCTTTGCCTGAAATAAAGTTGAGGCCGTCAACGTTGCTTTTGTCATTCGGGATTATAAATTTTGCACCGGGGTCATTGACGTTGATTACCGTCTCGAACAAATTACGCTGTCCGTCCTGTATATACTGACCGAGAGAGTGAAGATCGGTTGAAAAGATTACGGACGCCGGGAATATACCCTTCCCGTCCTTTCCTTCGCTTTCACCGTAGAGCTGCTTGCACCATTCGTTAAGCATAAGCATATAAGGCTCGTATCCTACGAGAATTTCGGTATTTTTTCCCTTCCTCAGAAGCGCATTTCTGTATATTGCGTACTGCAAAGCCTCGTTTTCCAAAATATTATCGCTTGAAAATCTTGCTTTTGCCTCCTGCGCTCCGAGCATCATCTCGTCAATATCAATGCCGGCAACAGCAATGGGAAGAAGACCTACCGCGGTAAGCACAGAATATCTGCCTCCGACGTCATCGGGAACGACAAAGGTTTCATATCCTGCCGCATCGGAAAACTCCTTAAGAGTTCCGCGGCACTTATCGGTGGTTACAAATATATGCTCCTTAGCGCCTTCCTCTCCGTACTTATCAATAAGGAGGGACTTGAATACTCTGAAGGCTATTGCGGGCTCTGTAGTAGTACCCGACTTCGAAATTACGTTAACTGACACGTTTCTGCCCTCACATATAGAGAGAAGCTCGGTGAGCGCGGTTGTGGAAATGTTATTGCCTGCAAAATATATGTCGGGAGTATTTTTTTTCAGTTCGTTATAAAGAGGACTCTTAATAAATTCTATAGCCGCTCTTGCACCGAGATATGAGCCGCCGATGCCTATAACGACAAGAACGTCGGAATTATTCTGTATTTTCTTCGCTGCTGCTTTTATGCGCTTAAATTCGTCCTTATCATAGTTTACCGGCAAATCGTACCAGCCAAGAAAATCAGAGCCTGCGCCCTCGCCGCTCTTCACAAGATTTAAAGCGGCAATTGCCTGAGAGTTGAGATTTTCAACCTCCCACTCGGAAACGAAGCCTTTTAAAAATTTATTGGATATCTGAAGTTTCATTTTCTTCACCTTTCATTTTTTCTATCACATATATTATACATCTAATATTTATGATTTACAATAGCTATCCTATAAAAATACTTTTAATTATTTTCGAAAAAACGTCAAAATACGTTATTTCTCGTATATCCTCCGCAATGAATATATCCGATGTTCCGAGAACGCTTCCGTCAAGCTTGTAAGTTATTTTGCCAACGCTATCTCCGGTTTTGAGAGGAGCGGAAACCGTTTTTGGAATTTCATATACCAACTCCACACTTTTATGCTTGCTTTTCGGGATGACGCGTGAAAAAGGCATAGCATACAAGGTTGTTAACCCTTTTATTCCGCGACACACGGGAACGTTCTCAAGCGCGCGTTCATCGCTTGAATATACAGCATAATTTGAAAAGCCGTAATCAAGAAGTCCTCTAGCTTCGGAATTTCTTGCGTCACGTGTTTCCGCTCCCATTATGACCGCAATCAAAGTCATTCCGCCTCGCTCTGCAGTCGCACTCATACAAAATCCCGCTTTATCCGTAGAACCGGTTTTAAGTCCGTTACAGCCGTCGTAATATCTGACAAGTCTGTTTGTATTGGTAAGCGTGAATTCCCCATTCCTTATCGTATCCTGCCAAAGCGAGCTGTATTTTTTTACTAAATCGTATTTAATAAGCTCGCGTGACATTATAGCTATATCCAGCGCTGAGCTGTAATGATTTTCGACAGTATCGTCAAGCCCTGTTACGTTTTCAAAATTTGTATTTTCCATCTTAAGCTCGCGGCATCTGTCATTCATCATAGAAACGAAGTTTTTCTCGCTTCCTCCGACGTGCTCCGCCAGAGCTACCGCTGCATCGTTGGCGCTCGCAATCACAGTACATTTAATAAGCTCCTCAAGCTCCATTACCTCTCCCTCTTCAAGAAAGACCTGGCTTCCACCCATTGATGAGGCGTAATCACTTACAACCACTTTATCCGTTATCGAAATTCTGCCGTCTTCAATTGCTTCCATAACAAGCAGCAGCGTCATAATTTTAGTTACCGACGCCAGAGGAGCTCTTTCGTTTTCACTTTGCGCTGCTAAAATTTCTCCGGTACCCGCTTCCATCAAAAGCGCAGATTTTGCATTGACGTCTATATCTGTTTTAGGTTGTATTACATAGTCTGCCTCATTTTTTAACTCTGTTTTTGCAAAAACATTAAATCCAAAACTAAAAATAGAGATTGCGGCAACAATTGCTGAAATTATTTTTTTCATATTTTCCTCCGTTTTCTTATTTACTAAAATTGTATTAAGTAAAAGGACTGTATATGTTTTATTTTTAATTTTTTAAAAACTTTTTCTTTCCGTCTTGTTTTTAGTGTCTAATTATGTTATTATATAAGTTGATAATATTAAAGGAGCATATCTCTTTGAAAAACAAAAACAAAAAGAAACGCTTTAGGCTCTTTGATTTACAAAAAGAAGGAAAAGGCGTAAGCAAAAATGCAAAATCGCTCGAACCGGGATTAAGACGTTTTTTCGTTTCCTATAAGGATAATTTCGGCAAGCTCGTATCTACTAACATATTTTTTATACTCGGCAACTTCCCTGTTATTTTTCTTATCGCAGCTTTGGCGGGAGTTACGCAAAATACAGTTTTTCTTCCGCTTTCGGACGTCTTTCAGAATATCAACGGAATATTCCAAGCTGACGGCTCTCTCACACCTTATAAAATGGCGGTATTTGCGATAGAGGGGCTTCAAAGCAGCTCATATACACCGACAGTAATGACATACGTATTCTATGCGATAGGCGCTTTAACACTGCTAACCTTCGGTCTTGTCAACGTCGGAACAGCTTATATTATTCGAAATCTTGTTTCAGGCGAACCCGTTTTCGTATGGCACGATTTTTGGTACGCGGTTAAACGCAACTGGAAGCAGGCGTTGCCTTTCGGTATCTTTGATGCTGCTGTGTCGGCAATTCTTGTGTACAACGTATACTCCCTAATAACCACGACGGCAAATATAATGATGTCTATTATGTTCTGGAGTACGGTTTTTATCTTCATATTCTATTTCTTTATGAGATATTATATGTACGTTCAGATGGTTACCTTTAAGCTTTCGGTATTCAAGATGCTTAAAAACTCACTGATATTTGCTCTTGTCGGCTTCAAGAGAAATATTCTCGCTCTTATAGGAATTATATTGCTTATTATCCTTGAGCTCACGTTGCTTATCGGTACTGGTGGTATTCTAATACCTCTTGCCGTCGCTGCACCGCTTGCGATTCTCTTCTCGACCTTTGCTTATATGAAGGTTTACGCTTCGTATTTCAACATTAAAGAGGTTATGATTGACCCCTACCTTGCCGAGCATCCCGAGCTTAATACCGAGCCCGAAGATGAGGACGAGGTTATAATGCGTGATGACGTTACCGAGCGCGAAAGACTTGCGGAAATAAAAAGACGCAACGGGATAGAATAAAAAACAACGTCTTAAGTCAAAAATATCCGAGTTCAGAAATCGAGCTCGGATATTTTTTTTGCAAAAAAGTTCAAAAAATTCAGAAAAATGTTTAGGAGTGATATGTGCCCCACCAATGTTGGAGAGTTTGGTAGGTACATATCAGTCAAGGACTTTTCTTTCTTTAAAAAATTATCATTCACTCGGATAGATGACAGATGAGCGGTATTCCGTTGGAGTCATGCCCGTTTTCTTTTTGAATAGACGCGAAAAATAGTGTATTGAGCTGAATCCAATCTCCTCCGATATCTGCGTAAAATTCTTATCATTTTCACGGATAAACTGCTTCGCTTTCTCGATTTTCATGTTGTTAAAAAAGTCGGTAACGCCGCATCCGACGTCGGACGAAAACATCTTTTTAAGCGCACTCTCGGAGAGGGAGAACTGTTTCGCTATCTGACCGACGGTCAGGTTTTCGCTTATATTATGCTCCATAAAGCGAGCGACCTCTTTAATGCGGTCGGTAACGCTCTCGTCGTACATCGGTGAGATAAGTCGAGTACCTATAGAAATTCCGCTTTCGCTTCGACGCAGAAGCGTTATAAGAAATTCCTCAAGCAAATTAAAGGTCATCTGTACCGCGCCGATGGGCGCGTTTTTCTTTTCTTCCATTCCCATGATAGGCGGCTTGCTGTTTATCGGTCTGTAAGCAGAGAGCCCCTCTCTGAGAAGTATCGAAAGCAGCTTTCTCTCCTGTGAGTTAAGCAGGATTATCTTGTTCTTAAAGTACTTCATCGCGTCGGAGTTGCTGACAAAGCTGACGACCGTGTGGTTCGGAGCCGAAAGACCTCGCGCTTCAAGCGAATGAAACTCGTTCGGCTTAAAAAACACAAGCTCGCCGCTTTTCAGCAGGTACTCTTTTCCACCGACGGTGACGACCATCTGCCCCTTATCGATGTAATTAAATTCCCAGAAATCGTGACTCTCACCACCGAAAACGAAATTCGAGGAGTTTTCAAGATACAAGACCGTCACAATTCGGCTCACAAGTATTTCCTTTTTATTTGACTGCCTGATAAAGTTATCTGACATTTTTCACTGTCCTTTCGGGTACAATAGTGCAAACATCAGAGATAATTATTCAAAGACATTTGCACGAATATAGTGTATCATAAAAGCGAAGATTTGTCAATCTGCAAAAAACACACGAAAACACGGTGCGTTTTTCAAGCAGGTGGCACAAAAAATATTAAAACAAGGAGAAGAAGATGAAAAAGGGCATTAACATTTGGAGCTTCACAAGCGGAACGCTCCTCGACAAGTTCAAGCTTGCCGCTGATGCAGGCTTTGAGGGCATCGAGGTTGCAATCTCCGACACGGGCGAGCTTGGTCTTGATGTAACCAAGGAAGAGCTTCTTAAGATTAAAAAGGCGGCAGGTGACCTTGGTCTTGAGATCTATTCCGTCTGTAACGACCTCGTTTGGAGCAACTCACTCACCTCACCCGATCCCGAAGAAAGAGAGAGAGCGAAGAAATTCGTCCGCCGTCAGCTCGAGGTCGCTTCGATTCTCGGTGCGGATACAATCCTCATCGTTCCCGGTGTTGTTTCGGCATCCTTTGCGCCTCACTTCGGTGTAGTTGATTATGACGTCGCTTACGAGCGTGCACAGGAGAGCATCAAGGAGCTCATTCCCTATGCAGAAAAGTACGGTGTTGTTATAGGAATTGAGAACGTATGGAACAAATTCCTTCTCTCACCGCTCGAAATGCGTACTTTTATCGACAGCTTTGAAAGCCCCTGGGTACAGTCCTACTTCGACGTTGGAAACGTAATGCTGACCGGTTATCCTGAGCAGTGGATTAAGATTCTCGGCAACAGAATCAAGAAGGTACACTTCAAGGAGTTTAGAGTGAACGTCGGCACGCTCGACGGATTCGTTGACCTGCTTGCAGGCGACGTTAACTGGGATGCGGTAGTAAAGGCGCTTGAGAGCGTCGGCTACGACGGTTGGGTAACGGGCGAAATGATACCCGCTTACGCTCAGCATTCCGAGCAGATAATCTATAATACTTCAAATTCCATCGATAAAATTTTAGGGAGAAAATAAAAATGATTAAGATTGGTCTTATTGGTTGCGGATTCATGGGAGCCATGCACGCAAATTCGTACAACATTATCGAAGGAGTTCAGGTAACCGCGGTTGCCGATATCCGCCGCGACAAAGCAGAGGAGCTTGCTAAGATCTCCGGTGCTGAAATTTACAGCACAGGTATGGACCTTATCGCAAACGCAGACGTCGATGCTATCGACATCTGTCTGCCCACATTCCTTCACACAGAGCACGCTATCGCTGCTATGCACAAGGTTAAGAACGTATTCATCGAAAAGCCCGTCGCTTTCACTCCTGCAGAGTGTGATGCTCTTCTCAAGGCACAGGAAGAAACAGGTGCAGGCGTTCAGGTCGGTCAGGTCGTTCGTTTCTGGGACGAGTACGTTTACCTTAAGGACGCTATCGACACCGGCAAGTACGGTAAGGTTGTAAACGCAGTGTTCCGCCGTCTCTCTCCCCGTCCTACCTGGACATGGGAAAACTGGGACCTCGAGCTCACCCGTTCGCACGGTGCTATCCTTGACCTCCACGTTCACGATACCGACTTTATGCTCCATGCATTCGGCAGACCCAATAACTTTAACACCGTTATCGCACACGGAGGTGAGGGCAACTCCTATACTATGACCATCGCTAATTACGACGGATTCGTAGTTACGAACGAGGGTACTTGGGATCTTCCCTCTTCCTTCCCGTTCGAGATGGCGTTCCGCGTAACCTTCGAGAAGGCGGTTATGGAGTACACTAACGCAGGCTTCACCCTCTATACCGAGGAAGCGGCTACTCCCATCGAGCTTAAAAAGAGAGAGGTTGCAGTTAAGGGCGGCGGTAACATATCCGACCTCGGCGGCTACTTCAACGAGCTCGAGTACTTCGCGAATTGCCTCATAGCAGGTAAGAAGCCCGATAAGGCTACCCTTCCCGATGCTTGCGCATCCGTTAAGTTCATATTCGAAGAAATGGATAAGGCAGGAAACGCTATCCTTTAATTTCCCAGATAAAGTTTTTTAAACATTTTAAAAAAATATCCGAGCTCAGTATCTGAACTCGGATATTTTTTAGTTAATGACATTGCGGTTAAAACGCGTTTTTTATTTGACTAAATCGTAAAGCGTACCAAAGGAATACCCAGACTCACGCCACGCTTTTATAAGGCTGGGAAAAATCGCGGCGTTTGTTTTAGAGGTAGGGTGAAAAAGCATCACTGCACCGTTATGAGTATTTGAGAGAATCTTATTTATTGCTTTTTCTTCGTTCATTTGACGGTTGTTGTCCCAATCGTCGTAAGCAAAGCTCCAGAAAATCGTTTTATACCCCATATTTTTTACGCAGCGAAGCGCGTTTTCACTGTATCTTCCCTCGGGGAATCTGAAAAATTTGTCCATAGTATACCCCGTTTTTTCTTTGTACAGCCGTTCTAGGTCTGTGAGGTTTTTCTCGATTTCCGCATCGGTCATTTTACAGATGTTCTTATGATTTTTTGTGTGATTGCAAATAAGATGCCCCTCCTCTGCCATTCTTGTAACCAATTCGGTGTTCTTTAATATTATATTATCGAGAACAAAGAAGGCAGCTTTGATGTTTTCTTCCTTCAACGTGTTGAGAATTTTTTCGGTGTTTCCGTTTTCATATCCTAAATCAAATGTCAGATATAAAATCTTCTGACTATCGCTGTCTCTAAGTTTTTTATCAATAAAATATCCGTCATACTTGTAAATTATCTCTTGCTCACCTTGTATTTCGGGTCTTTTATTACCGTTTCGTTTAATATACCACGAAGAACCTTCTCCTGCCGCAGAGGTATTTAAGGCTAACGAAAACATAAAAAGCAGAAGAAACGTAAATCTACATATCTTTTTTATCATTTAAATACACAGCTCCGATTAAATTAACGTTATATATATTATTGTAATAAAACGAAAATCAAAATCAGAAAAATTAAGGCAAAAAATAAAGGATGTACCAAAGTACATCCTTTATTAAAAATTACTTAAACTTGCGTTTTCTAGCTGCTTCAGCCTTCTTCTTGCGCTTTACGCTGGGCTTCTCATAACACTCTCTCTTGCGAAGCTCGGTCAATACACCGGACTTAACGCACTGTCTTTTAAAACGACGAAGAGCGCTGTCAAGAGTTTCGTTTTCTTTTACTCTGATTTCTGCCATTTTCTATTTTCCCTCCCTCCGCTGTGCAAAGAGACTAAATCTCAATATTTTTACTAGACAATTATATAACAAAAATACTTATTTGTCAATAGCTTTTTAATATTTTTTCTATATTTTTCTTGTTTTAGAAATTTTTGCCGCGGTAAGAGTGTTTTTAAGAAGCATTGTAATAGTCATAGGACCTACACCGCCCGGCACAGGAGTAATCATAGATGCAATAGGCTCGACCTGGTCATAATCAACGTCGCCGCACAGCTTTCCGTCCTCTTTTCTGTTTATTCCAACGTCAATTACAACAGCACCAGGTTTAACCATATCAGCACCGACAAAGTTCGGTTTTCCGATAGCAACGACGAGTATATCTGCGCGCTTTGTAACTTCTTTGAGCTCTTTTGTTCTTGAATGACATACAGTAACCGTTCCGTTTTCCGCAAGCAAAAGAAGCGACATCGGCTTTCCGACTATATTACTTCTTCCGATAACAACACATTCTTTTCCCGTAATATCTACGTTATAGAAATGAAGAAGCTCCATTATTCCCGCAGGTGTGCAAGGGATGAAATCGTACTTTCCGATTACTATTTTTCCAACGTTTGCAGGGTGGAATGCATCAACGTCCTTATCGGGAGATATTCTATTAATTATTTTCTCTTCGGATATGTGCTTCGGCAACGGTAATTGCACAAGTATTCCGTGAACGTTAGGGTCACCGTTAAGCTCGTCAATTTTTGAAATAAGCTCTTGTTCGGTAGTTTGCTCGGGCAAGGTTATTTCATACGAATTTATGCCAACCTCAAGGCATGCTTTATGCTTATTCCGTACGTATACCGCGGAAGCGGGATTATTGCCTACAAGTATAACGGCAAGTCCCGGAGTAATTCCCGTTTTATCAATAAATTCTTTAATTTCTTCTTTAAGACCGTTTCGTACTTCCGATGAAACGTATTTGCCGTTTATAATTTCTGCCATGTATTATTTCCTTGTTTTTTGATTTTTATAGATATAGAGTTCCTTGTTCGGTTTCTTTATTGCAAAATAAACGAGCGCTGTAAGGCAGGCGGCAAAAATGAGAGCTGCAAGCACCTGCGATATACGGAACTGTATTCCGAAAAAGCTTCCGTAAAGGCTGTCCGAGCGCAGCCCCTCTATCAACATTCTGCCAAGTCCGTACCAGCCGAATATAAATAAGAAAACCTGACCGTCGTACTGACGCTTTTTATGAAACAGGTTTGCTATCACAAAGCCTAAAACGTTCCATAAGGATTCGTAAAGGAATGTAGGGTGAACGAATACCGTTTGATAACCGGTTAAGAAGTTATTGAGCCCCATGCGGCAAAATATGTCGGTTTCACCGCCGAATGCTTCTCCGTTTGCAAAATTGCCCCAACGGCCTATTCCCTGCGCTAACAGAATGCCGGGAGTACAGCAATCGGCAAAGGCGAGAAAAGATATCTTTTTAACCTTTGAAATAACGAAGACTGATATTGCACCGGCAATTATACCGCCGTAAATTGCTAGACCGCCGCTCCTTATATTTATGACTTCCTTAAAGCTGTCGAAATTTTCGATTTCTGCAATAACGTAATAAAGCCTAGCTCCTATAACACCGATAGGAATAGTGAATAGCACGTAATCAATAACAGTATCAACGTCCATTCCTATTTGCTTTGCGCGGTATATAATGTGCGCTACAGCACAAACCATTCCAAGAGTTATGATAATTGCATACCACGCTATTTCCATACCGCCGATTGAAAAGGCTACGCTGTCAATACTGAATTCCCCGATTCCAAGTCCGGGAAAGGAAATTTTCGAAATTCTTAACATAATATTTACCCTGAATTACTTTATCGAATAATTTCTGTCTAACACGTTCTGTATAGTTATCCCCTGAAGCTTTCTCGCTACGTCAAGACTTATGGTGTCAAAAATATGATGATATATGCAAGCCGTTTTCTCTTGATTTAAAGCGCAGGATTCAGAGCTTTCAAGGCATTTTACCATTGCAATCGGCCCGTCTATCTCCTCGATTACCCGCTTTAACGTTATTTCCTCGGGCGGAAGAAGCAAGCTGTATCCGCCTCTGATACCCTTAAAGGACTTAACCAGCTCGCATTTTACGAGCTTGTGAAGAATTTTAAGAGTGAATTGCAGCGTAACCGATGTTTCCTCAGAAAGAGTTTTTGCATCGACTACACCGTTATGCTTGGCAAGAGCGCTTATTATCCGCAAAGCATAATCCGATTCAAGTGTGATTCTCATATTTTTACCGCCGTTTTTTAAGAATGGGATAACCTCGCATTGCGAGGAAATCCCATATAAAAATTATTTCTGATATTTATCAAGAAGGTCGTGAATTTTCTTGGACTGATCAAGCAGATGGCTGATAGTTCTGTCGTGGTTAAGAGTGTCGATTATGTACGCAACGTATTTGCAAAGATTAACCTCCTCATACCACTCTCTCTTAAGAAGCTCAGGTGTTCTGTAAACAAGGTTAGTGGTGAATATCTTAGTAAATACGCCCTCCTCATAAGCCTTGTCCATATTCTCAAGACCGTTACAGAAAAGGCCGAAGGTTGCGAACACGAATATTCTCTTCGCTCCCTTGGATTTAAGCTGCTGCGCAACGTCAATAACCGAGTCACCGGAAGATATCATATCGTCTATAATGATAACGTCCTTATCCTTAACGTCGCGTCCGAGATACTCGTGAGCAACTATAGGATTCTTACCGTTGATTATTACGGAATAATCGCGACGCTTGTAGAACATACCGAGGTCGATTCCCATTACCGAAGAATAGTACATACACTTGCTCATTCCGCCCTCGTCGGGAGAAATAATCATTGTATTTTCGGGGTCGATTTTGATATCGGGATATACGCGAAGAAGAGCCTTTATCATCTGATAAGAGGTGCGTACGTTCTCGAATCCGTGAAGAGGAATAGCATTCTGAACTCTGGGGTCGTGAGCATCGAAAGTAATAAGGTTGGTTATACCCATATTAACGAGCTCCTGGAGCATGAGGGCACAGTCAAGAGACTCTCTGCCTGAGCGTTTATGCTGTCTTCCCTCGTAAAGCATAGGCATAATTACGTTGATACGGCGAGCCTTTCCACCGATTGCACCGATTACACGCTTGATGTCCTGAAAATGATCATCAGGGCTCATCGGAACAGTCATACCGTACATGTTGTAAGTAACGCCATGGTTAAAAACATCGCAGAGAATGTATACGTCGTTACCTCTCAAAGAATTGCGGACGGTTCCCTTTGCTTCACCGCTTCCGAATCTCGGGCAAGGTGCATCCACCAAATAAGTTCCCTCTGTATCGTGTCTGCGCCATTCCTGAAGATAAGAATCAATTTGCATAGCAAAATCCTCACAGCCGCGCATACCGATAACACTTAATTCACCGTACAAAGAATCCTTCATATTAAGCTCCCTATGTTGAATTTATTTATATACAGTATTATATATTACTTTCCGCGCAAAGTCAAGAGTAAAATGCGACAAAAAAACTCGAGTTTCGCTTTATAAAGCATTTTTTAAGGAGATACAGTATGCCATATAACAAAAGCGGTACGCTTATTATTAACGCAACATCGGCTGCGGGCGCTCTTCCCACGGCCGGAACGCTGGTGAGAATACTTGGAAGCGAGGAAGAAAACCGAGACGTTCAGTTTTCACTTATTACCGATATTGACGGTATAAGCGAACGAATAACGCTGCCCGCCCCTTCCCGAGAGCTATCTCTTTCACCCGGTGCGGCTCAACCGTCCTACGCTTTGTACAATATAGAAATATCAGCTCCCGGATTCTACACTAAAAGAATTTTTAACGTTGCGGTTTTCGACGGAGAGGAAACTGTTCAGCCGGTAAATATGATACCTATAGCGCTTCATAACGACAATCAGACATCCCCTCGCGGCAACCTTAATACCCTCGTCAGAGAAAATGAATTTTTGGAGTAAGTATATGATAGATTACCCTGTTATACCGGAAAGAATAGTAGTTCACCTCGGCGCACCGTCGGCAGACGAGCAGAACGTGACGGTTAGCTTTAGTGACTACATAAAGAACGTGGCGTCAAGCGAAATTTATCCTACGTGGCCGCGTGAAGCAATTAAAGCAAACATTCTTGCGCAAATTTCAGTTGCACTAAACCGAGTATATACTGAATTTTACAGAGCCGCCGGAAGAGACTTCGATATAACCTCTTCCCCGGCATATGACCAAACATTTATCTACCAGAGAAACATATTCGCAAATATATCCGAAATTGTAGATGAGATATTTAACAGCTACATAAAAAGAGAGGGTTTTATTGAACCGCTCTTTGCTACGTTTTGCGACGGTGTCGAGGTTAACTGCAACGGTCTTTCACAGTGGGGCTCGGTAGAGCTGGCAAATCAAGGACTGTCGGCTTTTGAAATTCTGCAAAACTATTACGGTAGCAACATCGAGCTTGTTGACAACGTAGAAGTAGAAAACATTGACGGCACCGCCCCCACAGTTCCTCTTCAAGAGGGAGACTCGGGACGCGAAATTGAACTGATACAGCGAAGGCTTAACAGAATTTCCGGAAACTTTCCGGGCATTCCGAAGATTTACCCTGCTGACGGATTCTTCGACATCAGCACAGCGGATGCCGTAAGAAAGTTTCAGGAAGTGTTTAATCTCGCTGTCGACGGAATAGTGGGTAGAAGCACATGGTACAGAATTCAGAACGTTTATAACGCGGTAAAAAGATTACAAACCGTAAATTCCGAAGGCTTGCGCATAGAAGAGCTGTCAACGCAGTACACCGACACCTTATCCGAGGGAGATGCATCGGGCGGTGTAATAACCTTACAATACTATCTTGATTATATTTCCACGTTTGTTCCGACTGTTTCGGGTACCGGCGTTGACGGGGCGTTCGGCCCTGCAACCAGAGAGTCGGTAATATCCTTTCAAAAAACCTATAATCTCCCGGAAACAGGTATAGTAGACAGAACAGTATGGGAGAGAATTCAAAACACTTATTACAGTCTTGTTTCCTCGGTTCCCTTCGAGTATTCAAACGGTGTTCTTCTTCCATTCCCTGGGCGTGTATTAAGACCGGGGCTTGAGGGGGATGACGTACGTGTTTTGCAGGAATATTTAAATTTTATTGCAAAAACCTACACCGCAATACCCACAGTTACCGTTGACGGTGTTTTCGGCCCCGGAACAGCCGCACAAGTTGCGGAATTTAAAAATATATTTGATATTCCGGGTAATCCCGAAAGAGTTTCCGTGCAAACGTGGAATGCAATCACAGGTATTTACGACGACTTATACAACGGCGCTATTGCAAGAGAGGGACAGTATCCCGGATACGTTATAGGAGAAAATAACAATGTATGAATTACTCGACACAAAATCGGCTATAAGAGAGGTGCAAAAATTCCTTTATACTGTATCAACAGCGGTAAACCCCGATGTGCCGAGAGTCGCAATCGACGGAATTTACGGGGACGAAACATCTCAAGCTGTAAGGATATTTCAAATTATATACGGAATCCCCGAGACCGGATACGTTGACAGAAGTACTTTCGATATGCTCTATTTTCTCTACAACGAAGCAGTAATTGATAAAAGCACCGGAGATTACGTTATCACCTCAGCCGGTTTTCCAATAAAGCTCGGAAGTCAAGGTAACGACGTGATTGCGATACATCTGTACATCACCGAGCTTGAGAAAAAATACCAAGATATAGGCAGTGTCGGAAAGGGCTCATATTTCACAGAGGACACAAAAAACGCTGTAATAAATCTGCAGAACCTTTTCAATTTGTCCCCCACCGGAGAAATTGATGCCGGACTGTACCAAAGAATACTGACAGAAGTTGATGCTTTACGAAGAGCTGAGCAAGAGGTTTTATAATTATTTATTTTTTGCGTTAAGCGGCATGAATTTTGGTAATAATTTTCCAAAAAAAGAATCGGAGAAACCAATGAGCAACAGATTTACTGAGAAAGCTGAAAAGGCTCTTAACAATGCGGCAAAGATAGCGGAATCGCTTGGACACACCTATATTGGCAGTGAGCATATACTGCTTTCTATCGCAAAAGATAAAACATCTACCGCAACCGCGATTTTAACTAAAAGCAACGTAACATACGAAAAAATCTCAGATGCGGTAAAGAATTTTTCCGGCATCGGCACAAGAAGTGTGCTCACTCCAAGCGATATGACCCCGAGATGCAGAAAAATCGTTGAAAATTCTTACAGAATTTCGGTAAGATACGGTGCGCTTAAAATAGGCACAGAACATATTTTGCTTGCAATTTTGGAAGAAAAAGACAGCGTTGGAATGAGGGTTCTTTCTTTCACCGGTGCGGATATTACGACTTTAACCGACGAGCTGTTAACGCTGCTGCGCACTGCAGAAAAAAACTTTGAATCTCCAAAGCAGAAAAAAGAAAGCAACGAATCAAGTTTGCTTCAGTACGGCAAAAACTTAACCGAGCTTGCAAAAAACAACAAGCTCGACCCGCTTATAGGCAGAGAGCGCGAAATTGAGCGACTGATAAGAATTCTTTGCAGAAAAACAAAAAACAACCCCTGCCTTATAGGCGAAGCGGGGGTAGGAAAAACGGCTATTGTCGAAGGGCTGGCAGAAAGAATTGCCATAGGAAGCGTTCCAATGCAACTAAAGGGAAAATCAATAATATCCGTTGACCTTACTTCGATGGTTGCGGGGGCAAAATACCGCGGTGATTTTGAAGAACGAATAAAAAGCATGATAAACGAAGCCTCAAAAAACAAATCCATCATACTTTTTATAGATGAAATTCATACAATTGTCGGCGCCGGCTCTGCAGAGGGCGCAATAGATGCGGCGAATATACTGAAGCCACAACTTTCGCGCTCGGAAATTCAGCTTATAGGGGCAACGACCTTTGCCGAATATCACAAATACATCGAAAAGGACGCAGCTCTTGAAAGGCGTTTCCAAGCGCTCACAATAGAAGAGCCGTCACGTGAGCAGACTATTGACATTCTGAAGGGACTGCGCCCTAAGTACGAAGAACATCATTCGGTGAAAATAACAGATGAGGCAATACTGTCTGCCGTTAATCTTTCGGATAGATATATTCAAGACAGATTTTTTCCCGACAAGGCGATAGATATTATTGACGAGGCTTGTGCAAAGGCAAATATGTCACAGCATTCAAATGAGAGTGAATCGGCATTTATTGAGGAAAAAATACGGCAGACAGAAGAAGACAAAGCTTTAGCTGTGAAAAACCAAGACTATTCTCTTGCACTCAAGCTTCGGGATAAAGAGCTGGAATATAGGAAAAAACTTGAGATTTTTTCTTGTTCCGATTCAAAATCAAACATCAAATCTGTTTTTTCAAGCGACGTTGAGGAAATCATAAACGAAATGACCGGAATTCCAATTTCGGGATTAGCCTCTACGCACGTAGATTCAAAAACGCTTTCTGAAGCACTTAAGAAAAGAATATACGGGCAGGACGAGGCGGTCGATTCACTCGTCATGTCGGTTATGCGAAGCGAAACCGGTATAAATAATCCCGACAAGCCCAAGGGTGTCTTCCTTTTTATCGGAGCAAGCGGCGTCGGCAAGACCGAGCTGGCAAAAGTTCTTTCCGAGGAGCTTTTTCACGATAAAAAATCGCTTATAAGATATGATATGTCAGAATTTTCGGAAAAAAATTCCGTTACCATGCTTATTGGTTCCCCTCCCGGTTACGTAGGATACGAGGAGGGCGGCTCTCTGACTGAAAAAATAAGAAAGCATCCCTACTCCGTCATATTGTTTGATGAAATTGAAAAAGCGGATAAAGAGGTATTAAACTTATTTCTGCAGATAATGGACGACGGAATGCTTACGGATTCCTGCGGAAGAACTGCAAGCTTCAAAAATTCCTATATAATTATGACGTCAAACGCAATAAATCCCGGATTTAAGGATGCCTCTCTCGGTTTTTTAAGAGATAACCGCGATGGCTTAAACAACGAAAAGCTTTTTGATTTTTTCAGTCCCGAATTTATTAACCGCATAGATAACGTAATATATTTCAAGAATCTGACAAACGAATCAATGGTGAGAATAGCAAAAAAAGCGCTCTCGGAGCTGAAAGCGCGGCTTGAAATTATGAATATAAGGTTGGAATACGATTTGTCAGTCTGTGAGTATATTGCAGGAAAAACGGTTGATAAACGGCTCGGTGCGCGAACGGTTTTGCGTAGTGTTACTAACGAAATCGAAAATAAAATATCCGCTATTATGCTCGAGGGTGAGCTTAACTGCATAAAATTTTCAGTTAACAACGGTGAGCTGAAATGCACGCCTACGTTCAAAAATGATAAGCCCTCAAAAGCAGAGCTGATAACCGATTAATTCTTATCTCACTTTCGGAGTATTTAGGACGTAAGGCGTATATCTCACAGTTTCTAAAGAAATTGCATATCATAGATGCATGCCAAAGCACGATGAGATACAGCACAATATCCGCGGTAAAAATATACCAAGCCTTCGGCTTAGATAAAAAAATTCCGAGAAACAAGTTCTCGGAATTTTTGGGGTGAAATATGGGATTCGAACCCACGACCTCCAGGGCCACAACCTGGCGCTCTAACCAACTGAGCTAATTCCACCGTATAAAGTGGCGCGCCTTGAGGGACTCGAACCCCCGACCTACTGCTTAGAAGGCAGTTGCTCTATCCAGCTGAGCTAAAGGCGCTTGCTGACAACGCATATTATTATAACAGATTGATTCGGTGTTGTCAATAGTTTTTTTCACATTTTCTTTTATTTTTTATTACAAATCCGAGGACATCTTGAATAAAAAACAATCAAGAAGCCCTCGGACTGCCGTTTTTGACGAATTTGATTTATTTAAGCGTTTCGGTAACCGAGCTCACAAGACCTGCTATTCCCTGTATATTTGAAGGAACGATAATCTTGGTCGCCTTTCCGTCTGCCGCTTTTTCAAACGATTCAAGGCTGCGGAGTGTTATAACCGCCTCGGAGGGTGCGGCTTCGTTGAGCATTTTAATACCCTGTGCCGTTGCCTCTTGAACCTTCAAAATAGCCTCTGCCTGACCCTCTGCCTCGCGAATTTTGGCTTCCTTAGCTGCTTCTGCGCGAAGAATTGCAGATTCCTTCTCTGCTTCTGCCGCAAGTATAATCTGCTGCTTCTGACCTTCTGCTACAAGTATCGTAGAATTCTTTTCGCCCTCTGCCTTAAGGATAAGCTCGCGGCGCTCGCGCTCCGCCTTCATCTGCTTTTCCATTGCTTCCTGAATTTCTTTCGGAGGAATAATGTTTTTAAGCTCAACTCTGTTAACCTTTATTCCCCAAGGGTCTGTCGCTTCGTCAAGAATAGAACGCATTTTCGTGTTTATAATATCTCTTGAGGTAAGCGTCTGGTCAAGGTCAAGCTCACCTATAATATTACGAAGAGTTGTCGATGTAAGATTCTCGATAGCCAGAATGGGATTAGTAATTCCGTATGCATAAAGCTTACAGTCGGTTATCTGAAAGAATACGACCGTATCAATTTGCATTCTTACGTTATCCTTGGTTATAACCGGCTGCGGCGGAAAATCCGCTACCTGCTCCATCAAGGTAAGTCTTTTTGAGACAGTTTCAATAAAAGGAAGCTTAAAATGCATACCGGTATTCCAAGTCGTGCGGTATGCTCCGAGTCTTTCAACCACGAAAGCAGAACCCTGCGGAACTATTTTTACACAGGATATAAGCACGATAATAGCAATCGCGAGAAAAGCGATTACAATAATGACCGGCAGTACGCTTCCCGTTGCCAACATAGTGTTAAATAACATATAAAACACATCCTTTCAGATTTATTTTTTACAAATTACTTTTACGCCTTCAATGGCAACCACGTGCAATGCCTCACCGATTTCAAAAACGTCGCTTTCATCAACACCTCTGGCAGACCATATCTGGCCTTTGATTTTAACCTGACCGCAACCCACGTAGTTATCAATTTTTTCGGTTACTACACATCTTTCACCTATTATTGCTTCAATATTGGTTTTTATAACACGTGAGCTGAGTTTTTTTGAAAGGTATGCTTTAGCAAAGACTATTCCCGCAGCGGCAAGCACAAGAACAGTAAGAACCTGCCACACAAAGCCAACATCAAGATAATCAAGAACCGTTGCAATTACAGCACCCGGAACAAACCAGATTGATACAAGCTGATCGGTTATAACTTCGACTATGATTGCAGCGGCAATTATAGCAATCCACATCCAACCGTACAACATACATTACCTCCAATATATATACTTTACAGATATATGGTATCATATTTCACCTACAATGTCAAGAGATTTTGAGAGCACGGATTTAAATAATGTTTCTCCTTTTTTTACAAAAAAGTCCTAATTTTGAAAAAAGTATTGACAAAACGGATAAGTTATAGTATCATAAACAGGTAAAGTGACATCTACACTTGCAAAACAATAAGGAGGACTGTTATGTTTGAGAATCTCAAGAAGTTCCTGATTGATGAGCTTCACGTAAAAGCTGAGGACATCACCATGGAAGCAGAGCTTTCCGGTGACCTTGGAATAAATTCTCTCGAACTCGCCGATTTGGTTTATCTTTGCGAAGAGAAATTTAATGTTGTTATAGATGATGAAGATCTCCACAATTTTATTACTGTTGGCGATGTCGTTCGTTACCTTGAATCACAGAATTAATAGTTAATAAATATTGAAAGGGTTGCCTTTATGCAACCCTTTCAATATTATACCCGCAGCATTACAGCTTGACAGCGTAAAACATCCCGTCACGCTTTGTTTCTATTATATCCGGATATTTATTCTTCAAGTATTCGATTTCCGTAAGCGATGAATCAAAGTCACGGGATGAGGCAAAAAACTGAATAATTCCCTTTCGCTTCAAATCCTTGAGAATACGCGCGACGGATTCAAATCGCCTCAAATCCAATTCACCGAGGGATGCAGGTTTTATATCCAGAACGAAAATCTCTTCATTCACCGCCCTCGAGGAAGCGACGAAAAACATTATTTCGGTTGTAAGCTCTCTTAAAGATTTGCCGGTTACGGTTTGAGATCTTATATTCATAGCAAAACACTCATCACTTTCATAAGTTGTATATATATTATACCACCTATTTTTCGCAAAGTAAAGTAGTACAGTGAGGATTTTATGACAGAACTATTATCAAAAATTTTCATAAAGAACCATAATGAGACCCAAAATGAAAGCGTAAGGAAATCCTACGGAACTCTTGCGAGCTTCGTTGGCATTTCAGTAAACATTATACTTTCTCTGACAAAGCTGGTGTTGGGAATTCTGACGGCATCTGCGGCAATAATTGCAGATGCGTTAAACAACCTTTCGGATGCCGGCTCATCGATAATTACACTCGTTAGCTTCAAAATGTCTGCAAAGCCCGCCGACCGAGATCACCCATTCGGTCATGCGAGAATAGAATATATTGCATCAATGATTGTTTCATTTCTCATTCTTCTTGTCGGCTTTGAAACGCTAACAAGCTCATTTTCGGTGCTTTTTGGAATATCGGATACAGAATCACCCGATTTTTCAACCGTTTCCTTAATTATCCTTTCCCTTTCAATTATCCTTAAGCTATGGCTTGCCCTGTTTTACAGGACCGTCGGAAAAAAGATAAATTCCGGAGTGATAAAAGCTTCATCCGTTGATTCGCTTGCAGACTGCGTTTCTACGCTTGCCGTTCTTGTGTCCGCAATTATCATAAAAATCACAAATCTGCCGATAATCGACACAGTAGTTAGTATCGGTGTTGCGGTTATGATAGTCGTTGCCGGAATCAGAATACTTAATGAAACAAAAAATTCATTGCTTGGCGAAGCTCCCGTAGAGGAGCAGATAAACGAGATTGATAAAATCATAGCCGAATTTCCCGATGTTATCGGAGTTCACGACCTTATGATTCACAATTACGGACCGAATCACTACATCGCATCCTTACACGCTGAGGTTGACGGAGCAAAGGATATATATATGCTCCACGATATGATAGATAATCTCGAAAAAAGAATTCACAATGAACTCAACATCACCTGCACGATTCATATGGACCCAATAGTTACAGATGATGAGACCGTAAACGAACTTAAGGATTTTCTTCGGGATATTATTCGCGAGGACTTTTCAGATGAGTTCACATTCCACGATTTCCGAGTAGTAGTAGGCGCAACGCATACCAACCTAATTTTTGATATTCTGCTTCCGTTTGAATATAAAGAAAGCCCCGAAGACGTAATACTTAAAGTCAGCGAAGCGGTATTAAAAAGAAAAGATAACTGCTTCTGCGTAATAACAGTTGACAGAGGGTAGATAAACAAGCAGGACAGAACGCACTCAATATGTGTGTTCTGCCCTGCTTTTTCATTCATTTTATAACAAATCCACTCTATTTAACTTATCGCCATTGAGGAATGATTTTATGTTATCCGAAATAATCTTCAAGCATCTTTCGCGAGCTTCGTATGCAGCCCATGCCGTGTGCGGAGTGAGAATGACGTTAGGGAGATTCTTGATTTTCGAATATGGGTGGTCATTCAAAAACGGCTCGCTTGAATATACGTCACAACCGAATGCTCCTATTTTTCCCGACAGTACCGCTTCTGTTACGTCCGCCTCGTTCAAAACCGCGCCTCTTGCCTCGTTAACAAGTATTACGTCCCGCTTCATGAGATTTATCCGTTCCTTGTTTATAATCCCGCGACTTGCGTCATTTAAAGGACAGTGAACGGTTATAATGTCGCTTTCTTCACAAAGGGTATCAATATCGACACAGTTTAGCTCGGGTGACGGAGTTCTTTTGTTCACTATAATACGAACACCGAAAGCCTCGGCAATTTTCATAACTGCCTTTCCTATATTACCGCAGCCGACGATACCCCACGTCATACCCGCAAGCTCATGGAAGACCGGTGATATTTTATTTGGCAAACCGGATTCGGAATATTCTCCGCTTCTGACAAAATCATTATAGACTTTAAGATGGGTTACGAGTGACAGAACGGTAGCTACTGTAAACAACGCCACACTGTCCGTAGAATATCCTGGCACGTTGCAAACAGCAACTCCGTATTTCCTTGCGGCTACAACGTCTATATTGTCGAACCCCGTTGCAAAAACGCAAATGAGCTTGAGATTTTTACACTTTTCCATAATAGATGCGCTGATTTTGACTTTGTTGAGAATGATTACGTCGGAATTTCCTATATGCTCCACAACGTTATCCGCCACCGTGGCATCATAAAATGCTACCTCTCCGATTTCGCTAAGAATCTCGAACGGCAAGTCTTCTCCCATGGATATTTTATCCAGTACGCTTATTTTCATAAACAAGTCTCCAATATCTCTTTTTGAATATTATAGCAAAATGCTTTCTTTTTTTCAAGTGTATATATTATAAAAATATTTAAAAAAGGTATTGACATTTAAAAAATGATGTGGTATAATTGACTTACCTCTGTCGGAGGCCTTTTTTTCGTGCTCTTTTTCTGGGACGGGCACGTACCTCTGGCATTGAGGGAGGTATTCAACGGGCTTAGCCCGAATTTCTATCAGGAGGTGCCGATAAAAATGAGAGTCAAAATTACACTCGCATGCTCTGAATGCAAGCAAAGAAATTATGACACAAAGAAAAACAAGAAAAATGATCCGGACAGACTTGAGATGAACAAGTACTGCCGTTTCTGCCGCAAACACACTTTGCACAAAGAAACAAAGTAATTGAGAGGATTGTTTAAGATGTCAGAACAGAACAACAATTTGCCCATCGAAAAAACCGAAGAGGTTGCCGCTGAGGTAAAAACAAAAACTAAATCCGACAACAAAAAGGCCGACAAAAAGCCTAATTTCTTTGTTCGCGTTTGCAAAAAAATAGCAAAGCTCTGGAGCGACGTCGTAGGCGAAATGAAAAAGGTTGTATGGACGCCTAAGGACGAGCTCAAAAAAAGCTCAAAGATAGTTTTGGCAACCGTCGTAGCCGTTGGTATCGCAATCGCGGTTGTTGATACTGCCTTCTCTTCTTTAGTCAATTTCATCGCAGGTTTGATTGGATAAGAGGCAAAGGTAATGAGTAATATTAACGAGAAAAACCTCGGTCCCAGATGGTACGTTGCTCATACGTTTACAGGCTATGAGAACAAGGTAAAAACCAACATCGAAAAGATTGTTGAAAACCGTGGATTGCAGCATCTTATCTACGACGTTCAGGTCCCCACCGAAATCACAGTCGTTACTAACGACAAGGGTGAACAGAAGGAAGTAGAAAACAAGCTTATCCCCGGATATGTCCTTGTTAAAATGACGATGACCGATGAGAGCTGGCACGTTGTCAGAAACATCACGGGCGTCACCGGTTTTGTAGGCCCCGGATCAGAACCTACACCCCTCACCGCCGAAGAGGTTGATATATTCAATGTTGAAGCTCACGCAGAAGAGCTTGCGTTTAAGGTTGGCGATAGGGTTGAAGTATTCTCCGGTATATTCACCGGCTATTCAGGAATACTTCAAGAAATTAATGAAGAGAAGAAAGAAGTCGTTATTCTTGCTTCTACAGAAAGACGTGACATTCCGATTTTTGTCGAGCTCAAAGATGTCCGTTTAGCACAGTAAGTTATTCCCTTTTTAACGCTTCGCCATGAAGCATTCGTGGGAGAGAGAAAATTCTATACTTAATTCTCTCGATTAAATTACCACATTTGGAGGTGTAAACAAAATGGCAAAGAAAATAATGGGTTACATTAAATTACAGCTTGCTGCAGGTAAGGCTACTCCCCAACCCCCCGTTGGTCCCGCACTTGGTCAGTATGGTGTATCTATCCCCAACTTTACAAAGGAATTCAACGAAAGAACAAAGAATGATATAGGACTTATTATTCCCGTTATCATTACTGTTTACGCAGACCATTCCTTTACGTTCATTACTAAGACTCCCCCCGCAGCAGTTCTTATCAAAAAAGCTTGCGGCATTGAGACCGCTTCTGCAACCCCTAACAAAACCAAGGTTGCAAAGCTTACCAAAGAACAGCTTCGCAAAATCGCAGAAACCAAAATGCCCGACCTCAACGCAGCTTCCGTTGAAGCAGCTATGAGCATGGTTGCAGGCACTGCCCGCAGCATGGGTGTTACGGTTGAAGAGTAATTAGGAGGACTTAACAATGGCTAATATGGGTAAGAAATATAAAGCAAGTGTCGAGCTCTTCGACAAAGCTAAACTCTATGATACTGAGGAAGCAGTTGGTCTTGTTTGCCAGACTGCAAAAGCAAAATTCGACGAGACTGTTGAAGTTCACATCCGTCTTGGTGTTGACTCCCGTCACGCTGACCAGCAGGTAAGAGGTGCTATCGTTCTTCCTAACGGTACCGGTAAGACTGTAAGAACTCTCGTTTTCGCTCGCGGTGACAAGGCTGAGGCTGCTCTCGCTGCAGGTGCTGACTACGTTGGCGCTGAAGATTACGTTCAGAAGATAACAACTGAGAACTGGTTTGAGTTTGACGTTGTAATTGCTTCTCCCGATATGATGGGTGTTATCGGCCGTCTTGGTAAGGTTCTCGGTCCTAAGGGACTTATGCCTAACCCCAAGGCAGGTACTGTTACTCCCGACGTTGCAAAGGCTGTTACCGAAGCAAAAGCAGGTAAGATTGAATACCGTCTTGATAAGACTAACATCATTCACTGCCCCATCGGTAAGGCTTCTTTCGGTCCCGAAAAGCTTGTTGAGAACTTCAACACTCTTCTCGGCGCTGTTATCAAGGCTAAGCCCGCTGCTGCAAAGGGTCAGTACATTAAGAGCTGCGTTGTTGCTACAACCATGGGCCCCGGCATCAAGGTTAACTACGCAAAGCTTGGTTAATTAAATATACGTTATCTAACGTAAAAAAGACGAAGAACCTTGGGTTCTTCGTCTTTTTTGTCGCCTTGCACTTTTGGGCAAATGATACTTTCTTTTCTATATATTATATATAGAATTAAATTATTGTCTTTTCGAGATATTCGAGTGACATAGGATTGTTTAACTAGCAAAAAGTGTCCTTGTAACTCTTTATAGCGTTTTCTATAACTCTTGCAGCGACCTCCCTGGGACTAACCTCGTCTACTGCTGTAGTTTTGTTTTCCAGATTTTTATAAACTGTGAAAAAGTGACGCATTTCCTCGAAAATATGAGACGGAAGCTGATCTATGTCGCTGTAATTATTATAGTTTGGGTCGTTAAAAGGTATTGCTATGATTTTTTCATCCTGTCTTCCGTTATCAATCATTGATATAACACCTATCGGGTAGGCTCTCACAAGGGACATCGGCTCAATCGGCTCTGCACACAAAAGCAAAACGTCGAGCGGATCGCCGTCGTCACCGTAAGTACGCGGAATAAATCCGTAATTCGCCGGATAGTGTGTTGAGGTATAAAGAATTCTGTCGAGAATAATAAGTCCTGTTTCTTTATCTAACTCATATTTCTTTTTGCTTCCCTTGGATATTTCTATTACACATATAAAATCCTGGGGTTTAATTCTGCTTGGCGAGATATCATGCCAGATATTAGACATTTGTATTTCCTTTCATATACGTAATATGCCAAACTTTATCCTTTTATATGCTCTTCCAAGAGCTCAGCGGTCATTCCGTATATATAATCATTAACAGTTATGTTTTTGAGTGAATCCTTAATATTAAAAATTGATTTTCCGCGAAGCATATTTTCTATATAGAGAACGTCCTTCGTACCAAAAAAATCTCCGAAAAATTTAATATCGGAAATTATATCGTTTGACATAGACATATGCACTTCGAGAAGGCCGAAATCATATTTTTTCTTTTTGGTGACTTTATATTCCGAAAGATATGCCCTACTTGGAAAAATCCATTCAAGACTTTCGTTTCTTGTTTTTAAATTTTCCACCTCGAAGTTTTCCGGCGCGGAAATAATTTCGGGATTAAATTTCTGCTTTACGTACTCGGCAATTCTATCAATAAATTCGTCTACGCAAAGTTCTTCATCTATGAGGCTTTTAAGATTCACCACTCTTGAGCGCGCAGACTTTATCGAACGTGCCCGAAGCTTCTCCTCATCAACGTGAAGTGCCGATGAGAGCACCTCGAGGTTTGAATTAAAAAGTATGGTTCCATGATGCAGGACTCGGCTGCCAAGTGCGTGCTGAGCATTGCCCGAAAACTTCCTATCTCCCAAAATTAAGTCATTTCTGCCCGAAAGTTTTGCCGCAATTCCCATATTTTTAAGCGCTTCAATGATTGGCTCAGTGAAATATTCAAAATCAATTCCCGAGTTTTTTTCACGTGTTGAAATAAAAGAATAATTGACATTACCGAGGTCATGATATACGGCTCCTCCGCCCGTTATACGGCGAACGATATGTATTTTGTTTTCCTTTACGTAATCCATATTTATCTCGGTATACGCATTCTGATTTTTACCTATTATTACGGACGGCTCGTTTTGCCAAAGCATAAAGATATCGTCCGAGGTCTCGGAAAACAGATATTCTTCTATTGCCAGATTGATATACGGATTTTGCGTTTTTAATATTAAAAATTTCATACTCAATATATAGTAATACATGGGGCGACGGGCGCCCGATGTATTTTTGTTAATTAAAGTCCCTTCTTTGCTCTGTCAACTTTCTCGATATCGGTAAAGTTGTTGGTCGGAACGTGTCCGGGCAAAGGCATAATCTTCTCATGAAGGGCATCGATAATCCAATCTGCCTGCGGGAAGAAGCTCTTTTCAAGCTCGAATGCAGGAGTTATCCAGTTACGAGAACCTACAACAACTGCAGGACCGTCAAGATAATCGAAGCACATTTCCGTGATATTGGACGCCATATCTCTCATTACAGAGTTTCTCTCGCAAGCATCGCCTACAAGAATTATCTTACCGGTCTTCTTAATAGACTCGATAACCTTCTCGTAGTTGAAAGGAACGATAGAACGCGCATCAATAATTTCAGCGGAAACGCCATATTTCTCTTCAAGAATCTTTGCAGCTTCAAGGGCTCTGTAAAGAACTGCGCCGATGGTAAGAATTGTTACGTCCTTACCCTCTTTCTTAACGTCGGGCTCACCGAACGGAATTTCGAAGTGTCCTTCAGGAACACCGTTCTTCTCGAACTGCTCACCAAATCCGTAAATTCTCTGGCTCTCGAAGAATACAACGGGGTCGGTTCCGTCAAGGGCGCTTGTCATAAGACCCTTTGCATCTGTAGGTGTTGCGGGGAATACAACCTTAAGACCGGGAATGTGAGCACAGAGAGCGGTCCAGTCCTGAGAGTGCTGTGCACCGTACTTTGAGCCAACAGAAACACGAAGAGTGATAGGCATCTTAAGGATACCTGCAGACATAGCCTGCCACTTAGCCATCTGATTGAATATTTCGTCACCTGCGCAGCCAATGAAGTCAGCGTACATAAGCTCAACTATAGCACGGCCGCCGCACATTGCATAACCTACCGCAGAGCCTACAATTGCGGACTCGGAGATAGGAGAGTTGAAGAAACGGTGATAAGGAACAGCCTCGGTCATCTTCTTATAAACACCGAATGCTCCGCCCCAGTCGCGGTTATCTTCACCGTATGCGATAAGGGTGGGGTCATCGTAGAACTTATCGATGATAGGCTCAAAGAGAGCGTCGCATACGTTATACATCTTCATCTTGGAAACAGGCTTGCCGTTTGCATCGGTAGCAGTACGAACCTTGCCTGCGATTTCCTTAACTCTCGGGCATTCTTCCTTAGGAAGAAGCATTTCTGCCTTGCGCTCGGGATCCATGCTTACAACCTTCTGGTTGGAGAACATGATAGATGCGATTGCATCGGGCTCTTTGTTAAGGTCCATACGGGGAGAAATATCGTCGTTGATAGCGAGCTTCATAATCTCGGTCATGCGACTTGTAATCTCTTCGTGAAGAGTTGCGATCTCGTTTTCGGTTGCAATTTTACCCTTGATAAGCTTGTTCTTAAATGCAAGGATAGGATCTGCAGCCTTCCAAGCCTCGATCTCCTCAGCAGTACGGTAGGTAGAGGAGTCAGAGGGAGAGTGACCGGATACACGGTATGTAACAACGTCAAGAAGAGCCGGTCCCTTACCTGCAAGAAGAAGCTCCTTTTTACGAGATACTGCATCAATAACTGCAAGAGGATCGTAACCGTTAACACGCTCTGCGTGCATCTGCTCGGGATTGAAGCCTGCGCCAAGACGTGCGACCATATCGAATCCCATGGTTTCGCCTCTTGTCTGACCGCCCATTCCGTAGTGGTTGTTGAAGACGTTGAAGAGGATAGGAAGACCTGCATCGCTGTACTTGCCGTCCATACCCCAGAGCTTTGTAATCTGGTCCATAGATGCGAAGTTGAGGGACTCAAGAACAGGTCCGCGTCCGGTAGCGCCGTCGCCGCAGTTGGAAACGATAATACCGGGCTTGCTGTTTGCTCTCTTATAAAGAGCCGCACCGAGCGCGATGGGAGCGGATGCTCCAACTATTGCGTTGTTGGGCATAAGTCCGAAAGGAATGAAGAATGCGTGCATCGAGCCGCCAAGACCGCGGTTGAAGCCCGTCTTACGAGCAAATATTTCTGCAAGAGCACCGTAAAGAAGGAAGTTTATCGCAAGCTCCTTTACGTTTCCATTGGCATTCATATGCTTTTCAACAACAGAAAGAACGGTTCCGTCAAGGAATTCCTTCATTATGTCATAAACCTCTTGGTCATCAAGCTTATGAATCGAGGAAAGACCCTTTGCAAGAATTTCACCGTGGCTGCGGTGAGAACCGAAGGAAAGGTCGTTAATATCAAGGCTGTAAGCTTCACCGACAGCCGATGCTTCCTGACCTATCGAAAGGTGCGCAGGACCGGGGTTGTTGTACTCAACACCGTTGTAGTTAGACTTCGTTTTAACATCATTAAGCATGGTTTCAAACTCACGGATGATAGCCATGTCACGATAGATACGAAGGAAATCCTCTTTAGTATAAATTTTCTTTTCTTCAGCAAGCGTTTTCTTGTACTGACAAACGGGAATATCCTCAAAGTGGATATAGCCTGCTTCAAACGCTTTGCCGGGATCAACGTATTGACTCTTAGGCATAATAATATCTCCTTAAATAAATTATTCCATAAACATTGCTTCGCGAATTACTTCGCAAACGGTGGGATGCGGGAATACGAGCTTCTGAACGTCGGCAACTCTCATTTCGGTTTCAACCATCATTGCTGCACCGTATATAATTTCAGAAGCGTAGCTGCCTATCATATGAACACCGATAATGTTGTGATGCTTATTGTCGGTTATGATTTTGACAACACCGTTTCCGTGCTCGTTTTCTGCTATGTAACGTCCGCTGTACTTAAGGGTTACGGTTTCAACAGAAGCGTCAAGCCCCTTCTCTTTTACAGACTCGGTTGTTTCACCTACAGATGCAACCTCGGGGTTTGTATAAATAACGGCAGGAATAGAATTGTAATTGATTCTGTCCTTTTTGCCAAGAATATTATTAATGCAAACCTCACCCTCGCGATAAGCCGTGTGAGCGAGCATAGACTTTCCGTTAACGTCGCCTGCTGCCCAGACACCCGGAACGTTGGTTTTACCGTATTCGTTGGTTACTATAGCACCGCGCTCAAGCTTAAGACCTATGTTTTCGCAGCCAATTCCTGCTGTTCTTGCACGTCTGCCAATAGAGACGAGAGCATAATCTGCAACAATTTCTGTTACCTTGCCGTCCTTTTCGTAGGTAACGGCATTGTTCTTAATCGATGTAACCTTTGCGCCAAGAATGAACTTGACTCCGCGCTTCGCATATTCCTTCTCAAGCATAGTAGAAATTTCACGGTCGGTAGCGCCTGCGATGTGGTCCATCATTTCTACAACGTATACTGCCGAGCCGACAGAGTTGAAATATGAAGCCATCTCAAGTCCGATAACACCGCCGCCTACGATAACTATAGTTTTGGGAATCTCTTTGAGGTCGAGAACCTCTCTGTTTGTAAGAGCAAATCCCGATTTAAGAGAATCTGCAAGACCGTCAATGGGAGGAAGCGCTGCAGACGAGCCGGTAGCGATAAGGAGCTGTTTTCCAACGTAATCCTTACCGTCAGCTGTAACAACAAAGCCTTCAGCGTTTCTTTCTTTTATGCAGGCTGTCGCCTTTACAACCTCAACTCCAGCCTTTTTAAGCTTTGCTCCAACACCGGAAACAAGCTGCTTTACAACCTTGTTTTTTCTTTCGACTACGAAAGCATGGTCGATTGAGGCAGAGCCGAATTTTACTCCGTAATCCTCACCGTGCTTCGCATAATCGTAGATTTTTGCCGAATAAAGAAGCGTTTTAGTGGGAATACAGCCTTCGTTAAGACATACTCCGCCAAGTGCTCTTTCTTCGATTACGAGGGTTTTGAGCCCTGCGTGACCTGCACGCTCAGCCGCGTTATATCCACCGGGGCCGCCACCAAGAATTATAAGATCATACATTAGTGACACCTCCGATTACTTTGTAAGCAAAATATCAAAGTTTTCGAGTGCGAAGCAAAGCTCCTTCAAGAACTTCGCAGCAGGAGCTCCGTCAAGCGCTCTGTGGTCAAACGTAAGCGAAAGACCCATCGCGGGATAGGTAACGTCCTCTCCGTTGACTTCCTTAATTCTCTTTGTGATATTGTTTACACCGAGAATAGCTGTCTGGGGAGGATTGATAACGGGAGTAAAGCTCTCAATTCCAAGCGAGCCAAGGTTAGTCACTGTAAACGAGCCGCCCTGAAGCTTATCGGGGCTGATGTTACCGGACTGCGCCTCAGTGATAACAGTCTTAGCTGCCTTGGAAAGCTCGTTCAAGGAAAGCTTTTCAGCGGCAAATACGGTAGGAACAAGAAGTCCTCTGTCTGTGTCTACCGCAATACCGAGGTTTACATTATTAAAGTATCTCATCACGTCATCAAGGTAATGCGCGTTAAGCTCCTTATGATTAAGGATAACGCGTGATACTGCGAAGAGAATCATATCGTTAAGCGTGATATTCGCAAGCCCCATCTTTTCAGCTCCCGCCTTAAGAGATGCGCGAAGAGCCATAAGCTTGGTTGCGTCGAAGGAAGAATTGAGAGTGAGCTGTGCCATGTTCGAAAGAGAGGCATGCATTGCCTTTGCAATAACCTTTCTCACATTGGAAAGCTTAACGTCCTCGTAAGCTGCTACGGGTGCTGCGGTTGCCGCTTCAGGTGCTGCTGCTGCGGGAGCGTTAAGGTCGGAAAGAACAACCTTGCCGTTGATTCCGCTTCCCTCAACCGCTGAGGTGTAGCCTGCTTTAGCTGCAGCCGATACGGTAAGTCCCATATCAACAAGCTTCTGAACGTCTCTTTCAATAATTCTGCCGTTAGGTCCGGTAGGAACGGCCTTCAAAAGATCTGCGTTTGTTTTTTCTGCGAGAAGTCTTGCTCTCGGAGAAATAGAGCCGATGCCCTGTGTTGCAACAGGTGCAGGTTCAGCGCTTACCGAAGCTGCGGGAGTTTCCTTTACCTCTGCCTTTTCCGCAGGTACTTCAGCAGGAGCTTCCCCCTCAGCCTTGGGTGCGAAAGCGGATACGTCCTCACCGTCGTTTCCGATTACGAGAACGTTTTCAAGACAAGGAACGTCATCGCCCTCTTCTCTGAATATTGCAAGAATCTTACCTGCGACAGGTGCGGGTTCTTCGAAAGAAGACTTATCCGTTTCATAAGAGAAAAGAATTTCCCCTGCTTCAACGGTATCACCAAGCTTTTTGTTGAACGCGGTAATTATACAGCTTTCAACGCTCTGGCCCTGACGAGGCATAATTACTACTGTAGCCATTTATTTGCTCCTTTTTGGAATAGAAAATTATTTATTCTTTTCTTTGATAAGCTTAAGCAGAGTGGTGTCGCCAAAGGCGTCCTTCCAATCTCTATCAAAGCCTAATATAGACGTGTCGGTTGTAGTGTGAGAAATCAACATCTTCATAATTGTTGAACCAATAGTTGCTGCATGACAACCCGCGACGGCAACGTCAAGTACCTCTTTAGCCGTTTTGAAGCTTGCGGCAAGAATTTGTGTTTTAGTCCCGCAAGTCTTGAAAATCTTAGCAATATCTTCAACTGTACCAACTCCGTCAGCGCACAGATTTTCAGATCTGCTTATATACGGCGCAACATAAGATGCACCTGCGTTAGATGCAAGCATTGCCTGTGCTGCCGTAAGAACTGCCGTTACAGTAACACCGACACCTCTATCCGAAAGATATTTTGTAACTCTCAGTCCGGTATCGGTTATCGGAATTTTAACAAAGGTATTGATTCCAAGCATATCAACAAGAAGTCTTGATTCCTCAATAATCTTATCAAAATCCTTTTCCGTAACCTGAACGTGAAGTTCCTTATCTTCCCCAATTATACCGCGAATCGTTTTCAGCTGTTCTACCACGTCTCCGCCCTCTTTTGAAAGAATAGTGGGATTTGTGGTAACGCCTTCAATCGGATAGAAGGTGTTGAAATAACGAATAGAATCTAAATTCGCGGTGTCGAGTAAAATTCTCATATTACCTCGAAATTATCTCTTCCACTGAAGTGTGTAGTGAACGTCGTCAGCCTTCTCTTCAGCAGTGTATTTTCTGAGAGTGTTAACAACCTCACCGTTGTTGTACTTTCTGTCGTTGATAGGATCAGGAGTACCCATAACGGTTACGTTAAGCTGTCTGTGACGAGCGCGAACGTGGTCCCAGTCGATGAAGTAAACGTGAGCAAACTCACCGCCGTCAAGAACACCGTCCTTAATGGTCATAGTCTCGCTTCTTCCGAAGAAGCAGGAACGAAGGTGACCGTCTGTGTTCATGCTGGTGTAATCACCGGGCTCGTTTACATATCTTCCGAACTGAGAGTGAATAGGACCGGGATGACGGTACTGATGCTCCTCTGCAAAGTCGGGAATCATCTTTCTCATTATGTCGAGAAGGTCGTGCTGAAGATACTCAAGGTCGAAGGAATCAACATCGTGAGAGCACTCCTGAATCATTACTGAGCAGGTGGTGTGGTGAGAAGCGATACATACGGTACCGTTCTTGATTCCTGACTCCTCAACGATATGAAGGATGTCGCTTGTTACGTCGTGGAAAGTGGGAATCCAGCCTCTTGACTGGAGTTCAATTTCCTTTTGAAATACCTTAAATTCCATAATTTGAAAATCTCCTTTTATAAAATAAATTAATTATTGTTAAGTCTTTTTCCGACAGCTCCGCCGGGATGAATGAGGGCAAAATCCATTTTCTGATAGCCTGTGTAATCAAGGATTGCCGCCTGAAGCGCATCAAATATAGCATTGGTAACAGCAAAGCTTGTAGTTCCCTGGCAATTATACTTATCACATTCCTTTGTGACCTTCATTGCAAGAACTATATCCGAAGCTTTTGCAAGGGGGGATTCAAGATTTTCGGTAACACCGATTATCGTTGCACCCTTTACCTTACATACATCGATTATAGTCATAAGCTCGTCTGTTTTTCCACCGCGGGAAACGAAGAGCATAACGTCGCCCTTTTTTATGTATCCAAGGCCACCGTGTACCGCTTCGGCAGGAGAGATAAATTTTGCGGGTCGCTCGATGCAGCACATAAGATGCGCAAAATGCCTGCAGGCAATGCCGGAGTGACCGCATCCCGATGCACCTATTCGTTCTGCGTTTGCAAGTGCAACTACTGCGCGGCGCATCTCTTCTCTGTCAAGAACCTTTGCCGTTTCAAGAATTGATTCGGCTTCCGTGCGGAATGCTTCGTATGCCTGGTCGAGAGAATTTTCTATCACTTTCCGTTCACCTCGTCCCAAGTTTTGCGAAGTGTGTAAAGCATCTCCTCGGCAGCTGCCTCGGGATCCTTTGCCTTCATAACACCGCTGGTACAGCCGGTAGCCTGAGCTCCTGCTCTGATAACATTTGCAACGTCATCGGGACCGGAAATTCCTGCGCCCTGAAGAACCATAATATCGGGGTTGATTGCGCGAACCGCTGCAATCGTATCTCTTACGTATCCCATATCGCTTGCAACGCCCGTTCCGATAAGCTCGGTAGGCTCTGCAACGATAAGGTTGGGAGCGAGGAGCGCAACCTGCTTTATCTCCTCAACCGAATCAGCGCAAACGATAGTTGCAAGTCCAACCTCGTCTGCACGTGCGATGGTCGCTTTGATTTCATCAAGCGTGAGCTTCTTTTCAGCGTGGTTAAGCATTACGCCAACAGCGCCCGCCTCTTTAACCGCTTCTGGAAGCACCGAGCCAAGACCGCGTCCGGGCACGAGAGAATCCATATGCTGAGCATAGATATGTACTCTTTCGGTATTTTCAGCGAGAAGTCTGATGTCGGTGTACTGAGGGGTGAGTATAACGTCAAGGTCATACTTCATAGCGATTTTATCAACCGCCTTTGCGAGCTTCAACATTCTTTCGCCCCACATGAAGCATTTGGGACCGATTTCGAAGTAAGGAGCTCGGATTTTGTAATTCTTTAGCATCTTTAAATCCTTCCGAAAATTATATTTAATTTAATAATTTGTCAAGCTTGTTGTAGTTTTCGTAAGCCGCGGTGTAATCCGCACCTGTTGGCTGATAGGTACTTTTCGTTTTAACGACCGAATCAACCGCCTCTTTAAGTGAAGCAAAATCTCCCACTCCTACAGCTGCTGCAAGAGCCGAGCCAAGACATGCCGTTTCACTCTCGGTAAGAGTTTTAAGAACCTTTCCCGTAACGTCGGATTTTATTGTAGCCCAGAGGGGACTTGCTGCTCCGCCGCCGGTGATTCTTATTTCCTTGATTTTGTCGTCGCCCACGTACTCGAGATCTTGCTTTAACGTGAATGCAATAGCCTCCATTATAGCTCTGGCAAAATGACCGCGGGTGTGCGAGAGATTTATTCCCGAGAATACCGCTCTTGCGTCGGGATTATACTTAGGCATTGTAGAACCGGTAAAATACGGAAGCATAGTCAATCCGTCAGAGCCCGGAGCGATATCCTTTGCGAGCTCATCAAGCTCTTTAAAGGAAAAGCTTTCCGCGAAATTGTTTTTAAACCATTTAAGCGCCATTCCCGCGGTCGATGACCAGAGGATGAGACAATATTTACCGTCAACTGCGTGCAGATGGCACGGAATGATGCTGTCAGGATTGTATTCGGGAATCTTATCTGTCATAACGCAAATTGCCATTATAGTTCCGGTCATTTCGCTGATTCGGCTTTCGTCAGTAACACCTGCGCCAAGCGTTCCTGCAATCTGGTCAAGCATACCGCTGACAACCTTTATTCCCTTATACTCTCCGACGGGAGTCGCGGATTTTACAACTTTCGGAAGAAGCGACACATCTATGCCTATAAAGTCAAGCATTTCGTCCCACCACTTGCCGTTTACCACGTCATAATATATGGTAGAAGACTGAATGGTAGGCTCGGTCACAAAATTGCCTGTAAGACGATACATGACGTAATCCTCAAGCATGAAAATTTTGCGAACCTTTGAAAACGCCTCAGGCTCGTTGTTTTTCATCCACAATAACTTTGACGCGGGCCAGCCGGCAGTGATTTCGGGCTGTCCTGTTACCTCGTATACTCTTTTATTTCCAAAGTGCGCTTTTATTTCTTCAGCTTCCTTTACGGCACGGTTGTCGAGCCAGACTATCGCAGGATACACCGCTACTCCGTCATCATCCGTCATAATAAGCGTTTCCCCCTGTGTATCTATCGAGAGGGCTTCAATTTTTCCGCATTCTTCGGTAAGCTCGTCGATAACCTGCTTGCACATCTCGACGTATTTTTCAGCCTCAAATTCTATGTATCCCGTCGCAGAATCGGTATCAAGAATGTAGTCAACGGACCTTAATGCAAGTCTTTTTCCGTCTTTCGAAAAAACAGCGGCTTTTATAGACGTCGTTCCGATGTCCAAGCCGAGATATTTTTTTGTTTCGCTCATAACCCTATACCTTTCATTTAATGCAACCGCAGTTTTGTTTCGGTTATGTTTCGTTTATGGTTTGTTTTAGTTACTTTATTGTAACACAAAACCGCGAGAAAGTCAATAAAAAACTCTTGATTTTTTACTAAAAAATAAATGGAAAATATTACTTATTTCCAGTTCAAAACGGCAATCGTTCTTTTTTTGCGCTTGCATTTTTAAAAAGCCTATGATATACTGTACTTAAGATTATAACAAAGGGGCATTTATACTATGTCAACATCCTCAGAAAAACGGCATGAAGAAATAATAGAGCTTATACAGATTCACGGAAAGGTTAAGGTTTCCGAGTTAAGTGAAAAATACGGAATTTCCGAGGTTTCGATTCGAAAAGATTTAGAAATGCTTGAAGCGCAAGGTCACTTGACGAGAATTCACGGCGGAGCGGTAGGCATGAATAAGCTTTACGTAAACATGAACCTCACCGAACGCTTCAAAACTAATGCGTCATTAAAAAAAGAATTAGCGCCTACCGTGGCAAAATTTATAGATGACAACGATACAATTATGATGAACGGCGGAACAACCCTCACCTACGTTTTACGGGCGCTTCGCGGAAAACAGAATATTACAATAGTTACAAACTCTATTCCGAACGCAACCGAAGCTGCGCTCTACCCCTCATTTAACGTTATTTTGGTTGGCGGCCAGCTCGATTCGACATATCAGTTTACTTATGGTCAAGATGCCATACACCAGCTCGAAAATTATCACGCAACGAAATGTATTCTTTCGGTAGACGGAGTAAGCGCAGAATCCGGACTTACTCTCTATTCCTCGAATGAAGCAGCGCTTGCAAGAAAAATGGTAGAATGCTCGGATGTTACCATAATCGCTGCCGATGCAACCAAGATAGGCAAAAAGGTTTTCGCTAAAATAATTGACGCTTCAAAAATCGACATTCTCGCCACCACAAAAACCGATAAATCAAACGAGGTTTCAGAACTCGAAAAACTGGGCGTTAAAGTACATCAATCATAGTACAATTTTATACTTTCGCTCTACATGCGTGTTTTTTTATACAAAACGTGTATTTTTTTGTACGCTAAAGAACACAAAATATTATATAATGGACGTGTAAGATAATGCAATACGATACTGTAAAATTCAAAATGAACAAAGCCCTTGATATAAGCTCGATAACGTCGATTCACTATTTTGAATTCAGCGATGATTTTATCGATACTCTTGAATCGCACGAGCAGTGGGAGCTTGTATATATGGACAGAGGCGAATGCGATATAATAGCAGACGACAGAATCTTTCTCTTAAAGCAGGGAGAGATGTATTTCCACAAGCCGAACGAGCCGCATATGCTCAAAACGATTAAAGGTGTCGCGCCGAACGTTTTTATTATAACCTTCTCTTCCCCATCGGTTGCTATGTCGTACTTTGAGGAAAAGAAAATACACGCTTCAATGTCCACAAAGCAGCATATATCAGCAATTATACATGAAGCGCAAGAGACATTTGACCTTCCGTTTAACACCCCGGATATGAAAGGCTTAAAGCTTAAGTCAAACGGTTCTTTATGGGGCGGTGCTCAATCGGTGTTTTTACGGTTTGAGCTTATGCTTATCGAGATAATCAGAGAAAACAATTATTACACCGAACAAAAGAAAATGTTTTTCCCTAAAGATATTATTGATGACGAATTTGCTCTTAAGATAATTGCTTTTATGGAAAAGCGTATATACGGCAAATTTACGATGTCCGAGCTCAGCCGCGAGCTATCCTTTGGAAAAACCTACATTTCAAAATACTTTTCCAAGGTATCCGGATACTCTATCGTGAACTACTTCACAATGATGAAAATCAACGAGGCAAAAAGGCTTATTCGCGAAACCACGCACAATTTCTTCGAAATTTCGGAGATGCTGATGTTTACAAATTCGCACTACTTTTCTTCTGTTTTTAAAAAATACACGGGTATGACCCCGACCCAGTACAAAAAATCTTGTATAAATAAATAAAGGAGATTACGGAATGAAAACAGCTATAATCAACACCACGATTGTACTTCCCGACTATCTGATTCCTAACGGAACTATAGTTATTGAAGACGGAGTTATCATTGATTTCGGCAAAAAAATCTCTACCGAAGGCATGGACGTTATTGATGCAAAGGGCGGATATACAGGCCCCGGACTTATTGACATACATACACATGCGGACGGTGACACATTTTTTACGGAAGATCCGGTAAAGGCGGCTAACAAAATTCTCAGTCACGGTATAACCGACGTCATGCCCGCACTTTATTTCAGTGCTTCTGGTCCCGAGCTTATCGAACAAATAAATGAGCTCAAAAAGGCTAAGGACTCAGGCGGCGCCCCAAACATCATAGGTCTTTATATGGAAGCTCCTTATATGAATCCCAAATTCGGATGCAACCGCGAGAACAATCCTTGGAGATTTGATATAAAAAAAGAGGAATATATGCCCGTGCTTGAAGCCGGACGTGATTTTGTAAAGGTTTGGGTAGTCGCTCCCGAGCGTGAAGGAATAGAGAATTTTGTTAAGGATGCAAAGGCTATCGACCCCAAAGTACGATTCTCTGTAGGACACAGCGAAGCTGAACCCGCAGAGATTGAAGCACTTATTCCCTACGGCCTCTGCCTTGCAACTCACCATATGAACGCTACAGGAACGCTTCAAAAATATCCCGAATGCCGTACTGCCTGCGTTGACGAAGCTGCGCTTTACAACAATTCTATATATACCGAGCTTATATGCGATAAAGTTGGTATACACGTTTCCCCTTATCTTCTCCGTCTTGTTAAGAAAATAAAGGGTGACGACAGAATAATCCTTATTTCCGATGCATACGTCGATCACGGTCCTATTCCCGAAGGCGACCTTTATGAAGGCGCTGACGATATCAATTTCGACTTCTCCGGTGAAATTGCCGGAAGCAAGATGATTCTTGACGGCTCTTGCCGAAATATGATGATACATACAGGCGCATCTCTTTGCCAGGTATTCAAATATGCATCTACAAACCCGGCAACTATGCTCGGTCTTACCGACAGAGGCGTTATTAAAAAAGGCAACAAAGCCAACCTTATCACCGTAAGCGCCGAATTCGAGGTGCAATCGGTATACCTTGACGGTAAAAAAGTTAGGTAATCAAACAAAATTTACATAAAGGAGAAAAAGAAATGAATTTTATCACAGATCCCGCAACAAAATTTGATTTTATGCCGGCTGACTTTGTTCCTTTTAAGGACAAAAAAGTATGCGAATACGTTCGCAGCCCCAGCGGCAAGGATCTCGAAAAACGCGAGGCTTGGTGGCATCCCGAATTCGAGGTTAAGGTTATGATGAACCCTCATCCCGTTCTTATGTCTACCCTTTTCACTCGTCTTAAGGCAGCCAGCGAAGCAGGCAAGTCCTTCACCATGATTCTCGGAAACCCCGAGCCTGATACCTACATTCCTCTTGCACAGCTTATCAACTACTTCAAGGTTGACTGTTCAAAGGTTCACCTTGTAGCCGAGGACGAATGGGCTGACCAGGACGGAAACATTGCTCCCATCACCTACGAGGCTGGCTTTGCTCACTCTATGATTAAGTATCTCTACTACCAGATAGACGAGAAGCTTCGTATGCCCATGGAGAACGTTCACTTCCCCACCAACGCTAACATCAAGGATTACTCCAAGATAATCGACGACATCACCGAGGGAACCGGTGCTGACATCGCTTCTACTTCTCCCGGATGGGCAGGTCACATGGCATTTGTTGACCCCATTCCCGAATTCATCGGCTCGGGCGACATCGAAGAGTGGCTCAATCAGCCCGCACAGATAGTTAAGCTTCACCCCATGACTATCATGCAGAACTCCCTTAACGGTACGTTCGGTCAGTCGGGCGACATTGCTAACGTTCCTCCCTGCGCGGCAACCATCGGTCCTCTTGACGTAATGCGCGCTAAAGAAAGAATCGAGGTTCACGCACTTGCAACCTGCGGTACCTTCTCTTCATGGCAGAGAATGACCAGCCGTCTTTGCACACACGGTCCTATCACTCCTTACCTTCCTTCTACTATGCTTCAGACAAAGAAGACCCAGGTATACATTTCCGAAGAGCTCGCAGCTCCGTTTGAGTGCTGGGAAAAGGTTGGATATTAATCCAAGAATAGTATAAAAAATAATCAGCCGATACGTCGGCTGATTATTTTTTATATGGATGAAAACGGTCGTCGGTATTAAACGGAACATAGCTGTCCTTATAGGCTATAGAAACTGCAGCTCCTATTATTTTCTTTGTGCCGAGTGCGCGTACAAGCATTGCACACGCGGACATTGATGCGCCTGTCGTTACTATATCGTCAACGATTATTACGGTCCTTCCCGACAGATTTTTTGCATTTTTCTTTAGCTTAAAGCTGGCGTTTTGGATTCGTTCAGCTCCAACAGTTTTCTTTTGCGGTTTCTTTGCTTTCGAAATTAACGGCTGATAATACTCGGCAGAAAAGCGTTTTGCAAGAGCTTTTGCCAGTTCAGATGCGTGATCTATACCGTATTTTATCTTCTCCTTGCGCCGCCGCGGAACATTTAGAAAAACACACTTATCAATATCCTTTACCGACGCGGAAAGCGCCCTGCCAAGTTCATCGACAAGAAAAGCGAGCACGTCCTTTCGGTTATCTCTTTTCAAGCTGTAAATCAGATTGTTTGAAGGAAGCTCGTCCTTATCCACGTATCTGAACACCTTTATAACCTTACGCACGTAATGGCTTTCGAGGTATTTATTTGAGCAGTCGCATCTTTCGAGCTCCTTTGAGCATATAGAACAGTTGCGTTTTTTAATCTCACGGTATTCGGATAAGCAATCCGGGCACAAAACTCTGTCCTCTACCGATAATCGTTTTTTGCACCCAACGCACTTAGGTACTGAAAGATAAAATAAAATTTTGTCCTTAATTTCACTGAAATTCATACACACTATCAAGTACGCCGCCATAAAAATGGCGGCGTAAAAAATCATTTTTGTTTCGGGAAGCTGTCTTTAAGACCTACTATTCTGTTAAAGGTATTCTCATTCTTGGTATCCTTAACAAAGTATCCGCATCTTACAAACTGGAACTTCTCAAGCGGCTCTGCATCTTTAAGCGACGGCTCAATTTTTGCTCCCTCAATCTTTGTTACAGAATCGCGGTTAAGATAATCGTCGAAGGTTTTACCCTCGGGTATTTCCGATGTATTTTCAATATCAAAGAGAAAATCGTACATCATAACCGTTGTATCAACGGCATTTTCGGTTGAAAGCCAATGGATAGTTCCCTTCACCTTTCTTCCGTCCACAGGATTTCCGTTTTTCGTTTCAAGGTCGGCAGTACAGTGAATTTCAATTACGTTGCCGTCATTATCCTTGATTATCTCGTTACACTTAACGATATACGCACCCATAAGACGAACCTCTCCGTCGGGCTTCATGCGGAAGAATTTTGGAGGCGGAACCTCGGCAAAATCATCTCTGTCAATGTAAAGCTCACGAGTAAATGCAAGATTACGAACGCCTGCATTTTCATCATTAGGATTATTGGGAACCGGGAAATATTCAACCTGTCCCTCAGGATAGTTAGTTACAACAACCTTTATGGGATGTAGTATCGCAATTCTACGCTGTGCGGATAAATTAAGCTCTTCTCTTATGCAATGCTCAAGAAGCTCGTAATCAACGACGCTGTATGCCTTTGCGACACCCGCCCTTGAAACAAAATCAAATATAGCCTCGGGCGTATATCCGCGTCTGCGAAGACCGCAAAGTGTAGGCATTCTGGGATCATCCCAACCGTCAACCAGTCCCGTTTCAACAAGCTGGCGCAAATATCTTTTCGACATAACGGTATGAGTCACGTTGAGTCTTGCAAATTCACGCTGCTTAGGCTTGTTTTCAAAACCGATATTATCAACCACCCACTCGTAGAGCGGACGGTGGTTTTCAAATTCAATTGAGCAAAGGGAATGCGTGATACTCTCAAGCGCGTCCTGAATGGGATGCGCGTAATCGTAGAGCGGATATATACACCACTTATTTCCCTGCCTGTGATGATCGGTATGAACGATTCTGTAAATCGCAGGGTCGCGAAGATTCATATTCGAAGACGACATGTCGATTTTAGCGCGCAAGGTCTTTGCACCGTCGGGAAATTCTCCGTTCTTCATACGCTCGAACAAATCGAGGTTTTCCTCTACGCTTCTGTTTCTGTACGGACTGTTTTTACCCGGAACGGTAAGAGTTCCTCTGTATTCACGAAGCTCGTCCGCATTCAAATCACATACGTATGCCTTACCGTCTTTGATAAGCTGTACTGCATATTCGTAGCATTTATCAAAATAGTCGGAGCCGTAAAAAACACCGCCTGTAGGCTCGCATCCGAGCCATTTCAAATCCTCGTATATGCTTTCTACGTACTCGTTATCCTCTTTTGCCGGGTTGGTATCGTCGTATCTGAGGTTAAAAAGACCGCCGTACTTTTTAGCAGTCATTGTGTTTATCCATATCGCTTTTGCTGAGCCGATATGCAAATATCCGTTGGGCTCGGGCGGAAAACGCGTATGAATCTTCAAATCGGGATTATCCGCAATGTCCTTATCGATAATGTCATGAATGAAATTGCTTCTTACTTCTTCCATGGTTTTGCCTTTTCTATATAAAGTTTATTTTAATATCTTCGAGTTTCGCCTTATCACCGTGACCGGAATATACCGTCAACTGATGAGGAAGGCTCAAGAGCCTGTTAATAGATTCCCGCAAGAGATAAAAATTACCGCCGGGCAGGTCGCATCTGCCAACACCTCCGCCTTGAAAAACGGTATCGCCTACAAATACGCAGTCTTGCCCCAAAAGAGATATTGAACCCGGTGTGTGCCCCGGAGTTTCGATTACGGTAAGCTTTTCTTCTCCCAAAAGCAAAATGTTGCCATCGGCAACCGTGATACATTCACCGTAATATCCTTTATTTACGCCGAGAAACGTTCTGTAGCAATTAAGGTAGGAATCCGAGAGCATATTTCTGTCCCCCATACCCACGACTACGTTCGCGGAAGGAAACTTCTCAACCCAACTGTCAATCCCTGAGATATGATCAAAATGTGCGTGAGTAAGTATTATATAACGCAACGTGAGATTGCTTCTCTCCAAACGGTCACAAATTTTTGCAACGTCTACCGACGGGTCGATAACGGCAGACTCCGAGCCCGAGGATACAAGGTACATATTTGAACCGAAATAATCTCTTGGAGTAAATGTTATAATTTCCACAAACACCCTCCACTGCATTATTTTACACTATAGTATATCATATTATTATTAAAATGTCCAGAGCTTTAAGATAAAAAACTCTAAAAACAAGATTTTACTGTAACTATAAGCACAACTTTTCATAAACTGATATTGCAATTATATTGCAAAGGAGGAGCTACGGCTTGAACACAGTAACGATAAAAGTAAGTTCGGTCACCTATGCAATTAAAGCAAAAAAGCTGTTCGAACGTGCAGGCATAAAAGCCGCCCTTATAAAAGATTCATCGGAAGCGAGCAAGGGTTGCGCGTACGGTGTTAATATAAATTCGTCTTTTCTTTACGATGCAGTATCAATACTGAAAAATTACGGAATCGAGTATTCCGTGGGTACTGTACAATGATATATTTTGACAACGCAGCTACGACTTTTCCTAAACCGAAATGCGTGTTAAAGGCGACAAATCGCTGCATAAAAGAATATTGCGGCAACCCCGGAAGGAGTTCGCACAGACTGTCAATAAAGACCAGTGAAAAAATTTTTGAAGCCCGTGAGTGCGTATCGGATTTTTTAGGCGTCTCCAATCCGGAAAACGTAGTATTCACTCAAAACGCGACACACGCTTTAAATCTGGCGATAAAAACTACGGTGAAGCCTAATTCGCATATTCTCATATCGGATATTGAGCATAATTCCGTACTGCGACCCGTACACGCTTTAAAGAATAGAATAGGGGTTGACTATTCTGTATTCGAGTCCTCGGGGAACCTTGAAAAAAACATTTGTTCCAAAATAACTCCGAACACAAAATATATTGTTTCAAGCCTTGCCTCAAACGTCATAGGACGCGAAATATCTTTAAAAGAGCTGTCGGATATTTCAAAAAAGTACGGACTCTCTCTGATTGTTGACGCTTCTCAGCTAATCGGACACAAAAGAATAGACCTGAAAGAAACCCCCTGCGACGTACTCTGCGCCCCCGCTCACAAGGCACTTTTTGGAATCCAAGGCGCAGGCTTCTGCATTTTTATGGATAAACTCAACAGAGAGACAATTTTTGAAGGCGGCAGCGGCAACGATTCAAAAAATCTTCTTATGCCCGAGTTTTTACCCGAAAGATTTGAGGCAGGCACGCTTTCATCCCCCGCCATTATTTCTCTGCTTGCCGGAATAGAATTTATAAACAGCGTAGGCATAGATGAAATTGAAGAAAAGCTATTCTTTCTTACGGAAAAACTCGCGGATGTCATACATTCAATTAAAAATGCAATTTTATACGAATACGGAAACGGTGTAATTTCATTTAATATATCGGGTGCACCCGCTGAAAATATATCGAAAGAGCTTGACAAATTCGGAATATGCACAAGAAGCGGACTGCACTGCTCGCCCCTTGCCCACAAGACTGTAGGAACTCTGAATATCGGGACGGTCAGATTAAGTCTCTCTTATCTTAACAGCAAGCGTGAAATAGACGAATTTTATAAGCAAATCAAAAAAATTTCAAGAAGCTACGCATAAGCTGCGAGCCGAAACAATAAGGCTTCGGAATAGGGTTTATTAGTAAAGCAGCACGGGATAAAAACCCGTGCTGCTCCGGTTTTATAGTTAACCTTGTATTGTTTTTAAAAGCTCGGCGCGGTATCTCGGATAATCTTCACCGTCGCAATTGATAGTTACATCTGCATATTTTTCATAAAGCGCCGTTCTTTCGTTATAAAGGTCTTTTATCGTTTGGTCGGGGCGTATGATTATTCCTCGCTTCGAATAATCCCCTATCCTTTTAATCATCGTTTCAAAGCTGACGTAAAGATATATAACCTTACCGATAGCTTTAAGGTGTTTCATTGCCGATTCGCTGTAAACCGCACTGCCGCCGGTCGCGAGAAGTAAAGCCTCGTCACCTTTTATTCCAAGAAGAGTTCTCTCTTCAATTTTCTTAAAGCCGTCATTTCCGACCTCATTAATTATTTCAGCCAACTTTTTTCCTTCAGCGGCTTCTATTAATCTGTCGGAATCAATAATTTTAATATCAATTTTTCCAACCATTGCACGCGACATACAAGATTTTCCCGAGCCCGGCATACCTATAAGCGTAAACACCATTGTTTGTTCTGCCGCAATTTATTACGGATTTCCTTTCGTTTTATCAAATATTAATTGTTATCGTCTTTTGTTTTTGATTATTGCTGATTAGCTTGATTTTAAATATAAAGCGCATTGCCTGTTTTATATACATATATTATATCAAAAAAAACTGAAATTTCAATATAAAAACAGTATTTTTTCGCAATTAATTTGATAAATCGGGGATTCCGTCAGTTTTCGCTCCTAAAATATTAGCGTTAATTTTTGCCTTTCGCTCGGTATTTGAAATTCACCAAGCTACTCGGATTTTTCATCGTTGCGTACTCTGTTTACCGGCTTTGCATGCCAGATTTCTTCGGCATATTTTTTGATTGTGTTATCAGAAGAAAATATTCCGCTTCTCGCTGTATTGATAAGCGATTTTCTTGCCCACAGTTCTCTGTTTTGATAATCGGAAACAGCTTCTTTATAAGAGTTCATATATGAATCAAAGTCGGCAAGACACATAAACGGGTCTGCTACAGCGAAGCTGCTGTTTAGAAGATAATCTATTATATATGAGAAATCCTGCGAGGCTATCGGATAACCAAGTCTGTCTACTGCTCGCTTCAACACCTGTGATGCGTAATAATAATCACGAGCGACGTATCCTGTTCTCCAAAGCTCATCCACTTCATTTGTATTAAGACCGAAAATATAAATGTTTTCCCTGCCTACCGCTTCTTTTATTTCAACATTTGCGCCGTCAAGCGTTCCGAGTGTTAAAGCACCGTTCATCATAAGCTTCATACAGCCTGTGCCGCTTGCCTCTTTTCCGGCAAGAGAAATTTGTTCCGATATATCGGCTGCAGGTATCAGCTTTTCTGCAATAGATACGTTGTAGTCCTCCATGAAAAGTATCTTAATTTTATCTTTTGCAATAGGATTATTTTCAATTTCTTCGGCAAGAAACCAAATCAGCTTAATTATCCTTTTTGCCATGACATATCCCGGAGCAGCCTTGCACCCGAATATGAAGGTCTGCGGTATGACGTCCATGTTCGGATTCTCGCAAATATCGTTATAAAGCGCAACTATTTTCAAAACGTTCAGAAGCTGACGCTTATATTCGTGCATTCGCTTTATCTGTACGTCAAATATTGAATTCGGGTCAATCTTTTTTCCTGTTTTCAGGTACGCGTATTTTGAAAAATTCTGCTTATTAATTTGCTTGATAGAGTTAATCTCTGAAAGTACAGAATTGTCATCTTTGAATTTTTCAAGTCCTATAAGCAGATTTGCGTCATCCCTGAAGCCCTCGCCTAACAGACTGTAAAGAAGCTCGGTAAGAGGTTGGTTCGCCGAAACAAGCCATCTTCGGTGAACTACACCGTTCGTTACGTTAGTAAATTTCCACGGGGTCATTTTATAAAAATCATGGAAAATAGTTTTTTTGAGTATTTCACTGTGAAGCTTAGAAACACCGTTTACAGCGTGAGAGCCCACTACAGACAGATTAGCCATTCGCACCTGGTTATAGGCAACTATTGACATTCTCGAAATTCTGTCCCAATCACCCGGATACAAATTCCAAAGGTCTGCCGTGAATTTTTTGTTGATTTCGTTAACTATGGCAAATAATCTCGGCAGCTTCATACTGAACAAATCTACTCTCCAGCATTCAAGTGCCTCGGGCAAAACCGTGTGGTTTGTATAGGAAACCGTCCGCACAACCACGCTCCAAGCATCGTCCCAGCTGTAAGAGTACACGTCCATAAAAATTCTCATAAGCTCCGGAATGCAAAGCGCCGGATGGGTATCATTTATGTGAATAGATATATTGTCTTCAAAATTGTTAAGTGAACCGTGCTCGGCAAAATAGTCTGCTATTATACTTTGAAGCGATGCCGAAACCAAGAAATACTGTTGCGTGAGTCTTAAAAGCTTTCCCTCGTCGTAGTCATCCTTGGGATAAAGCTGCTTTGTGATTATTTCGGCACTGTTACTTTCGCTGATATTTTTAAGATATGCATATTGGTCAAAGTTACCGTACAAGCTTGGAGTATAGGCTGACTTAGCCTTCCATAGTCTGATTTTATTTACGGCATTTGTGGTAGTTCCGGGTATCAAAAGGTCATAAGGGACCGCCATTACTTCCTCATATCCTGTGTGAACAATCTTAAACTCTCCCATCTCAATTCGCTCATCAACTTTACCGCCAAGTCTGACATAAACGCTGTTTTCAGGATGAGCCACAAGCCAACCGCCGTCAGCCTCAAGCCACATATCAGGTATTTCTACTTGCTCTCCGTCTATTATTTTTTGGCGAAAAAGCCCCGTTTCATAGAGTAATGAATATCCGTTCGCAAAATAATCAAGCGCAGAAAGCGAATCCATAAAGCAGGCTGCAAGTCTGCCAAGACCCCCGTTCCCAAGTCCGGGGTCGACCTCACAGGCATAAACCTTTTCAAAGCTTGAACCGAATTCATCTAAAACATCACACAGGTCCTCATAAATCCCAAGATTTACCGATACATTCTTGAGAGAACGTCCAACCAAAAATTCCATACAGAGATAGCATATTTTTTTAGCGGACGCAGCTCTTGCTCTTCTTTTAAACTGTTCTCTCTCGGAAATCATAATGTCTTTTACAGTGTGTACTACAGCTTGATACAATTGCTCGTCTGTGGCTTCGCTGAAATTTGCAACACCTCTGGATATTAGTTTCCCTTCAATTTTTGATTTCAGTTTCTTTTTAGATATTGACTTCTTTTTTTCAAAGGATTCATTTGTGTTTTTAACCATTAATTTGCATTTCCTATCACCAAATCGTTATAGATTTTTATATATTCAAGGGCTGAATTTTTCCAAGAAAAATCCGAATTTAGAGCTCGCTTAACAAGTTTCTGCCACTCTTTATCATTGGTATTATATAAATCAAGCGCTCGTTTGATTTCAAAAAGCAGCTCATGAGCGTTATAATTATTAAAAGCAAATCCGTTTGAATTTTCCTCTCCGTAAGGAACAACAGTGTCGTATAATCCGCCTACCGCCCTTACCAGAGGTACTGCCCCGTAAGAGCAGGCAATCATTTGCGCAAGTCCGCAAGGCTCGCTTTTAGAGGGCATCAGGAAGATGTCCGCTGCCGCGTAGAGTTTCTTTGAAAGTGCGCGGTCAAACTGTATAAGTGCTTTGAAATTTGAGTATTTTCCATCAAGGAGACGAAAGGCCCTTTCGTATTCAGCATCTCCTACGCCAAGCACAGCAAACTGTATTTTTTCCTGCAGCAATTCTTCGAGTATTCGTAAAACAAGGTCGATTCCCTTTGCGGATGCAAGTCTTGTTATCATAACAATAAGCGGAGTTTTGTCTTCCTCGCAAAAACCAAGCTCCCTCTGTAATTCTCTTTTATTTTTCGCTTTTCCCGATTTATATGCCCGCTTCGTATACGGATAATATATTTCTGTGTCGTTTTCCGGAGAAAAAACGCTATAGTCGATGCCGTTAATCACACCGCGCATTTTTCCGTGCGCATTTGAGATTACGTCGGAAAGTCCGAAAGAGAAAAAGTCGTGATGCAATTCATTGGCATAATTGGGACTTACGGTAGTAACTCTATCTGAAACTGTAATAGCAGCTTTTGTAAGGTTAATTGCACCCTCATATTCTACTATATCCTTGAATTCATCATTGATAGCAAAGACGTCACCCAAAATTGACATATCGTATTTGCCTTGATACTCAATATTATGAATTGTGTATACAGTCTTTATCTCCGAAAGCTCTTTTACTCCTTTATATTTCGTCTTCAAATATATTACCGAAAGCGCGGCTTGCCAGTCATTTGCGTGAAGCACATCGGGAACGTTAGCCGATGCGATAATATATTCTATTACCGCCATAGAAAAGAAAGCAAATCGCTCTCCGTCATCAAATTCGCTATATAGCATTTCTCTGTCAAAATAAGAGTGGTTTTCGACAAAGTAATAAGTGACCTTTCCCTCTTTTAATTTAAAAATACTTGCTCCCGTAGTTCTCCAGGATAGTTTAAAGCTTATATCAATTACCTTTTCCATTCGTTCTTTGTAACACTCCCGAATGGTTTTATAGAGAGGCATAATAACCTCTGCGCTGATATTTTCGTCAGCATCGGATATTGCATACGGAAGAGCTCCCATAACGTCGCCAAGTCCTCCGCTTGCAGCATAAGGCGATGCCTCGCTTGTTACGTATAATATTTTCATTTTAAATTAAACCTTCCTGCTCTTTTCAATATAAAATGGCATATTTTCACTGCCTGATAACTTTACACCGTCGGTTATATAAACGTCCTTGTCGGTAACTATGGAGTTTATCTCACAATTCTTTCCTACTCGTGTCCCGTGAAAAAGCACCGAATTTTTGACAACCGCCCCTTTTTCTATCCGTACGCCGCGGAAAATCATAGAGTTAATTACAGTGCCCTCTATCACGCATTCATCTGCAATCATAGAATTTTTGACCCGCGAGCCGCCTTTATATGCGGTTGGCGAAGAGTTATATACACGAGTAAATATAGGCAAGTCCTTTTGACCGAGAAGCGATTCCCTTGCTTCTCCATCGCACGCTAACATAATCGAATATTTATAATAATCAAGAAAGCTTGATACCGGAGCGACGAACCCTGTGTGAGAGTAGGTTCTGTAGTTTTCACGTTTGAATCCGGAGAGAAAAACCGACGTCAAACTGTCACGCGAATAAGAGTTTGCCGATTCAATTATTTTTCTGAGCTTCAAGGTTTTCATTACAAATATATTGAGCACAAGCTCGGGGGTTTCGGGATTATATGAAGAATTCATTGATATATCGTTTACTCGACCCAAAACCGAGGAAACCATCATTCTCGGTGATTTCGAAGTATATTCCGGTGAAACCAGCTTCGTAACGAAGGTTATTTCCGCACCGCTTTTCTGATGATTTTCAATCACGTCCTTCAAGTTGATATTCAAAACGTAATCGGAATCGCTTAAAACAACGTACTCTTCCTTGAATTCATCAATATATTCCTTCATATTTTTTAGTGCTTCCATACGGGTGGAAAATACACTTACAGAGGAAGCGCGGGCAGTCTGATATGGAGAGATAACGTTTATTCCTCCCGAACGCCTTGCTAAATCCCAATCCTTGCCGCTTCCTATATGCTCAAGCAGAGAGCGATAGTTGTAATTCGCAACTATATTAATATTCGATATATTTGCGTTAACCATATTAGATAAGCAGAAGTCTATCAATCTGTATCTGCACGCAAACGGAATTGCCGCAACCGTTCTATCACTTGTAAGGCGCGAGAGCGTATTACTGTTAAGACTTGAAAAAATAATGCCTGCTGCACTGATAGCCATATTTGCCTCCTACTGCACGATAGCCGTTTTTGAATTGATTTTACTGCCTTTTTTGATTACGGTAACACCGTCCTTACTCGCGCCTTCTTTTCCTATTACAGAATTTTCGGAAATTACCGAATCCGAATCTATTATAGCTGTATATACTCTGGCGCTTTTCTTAATCACTACGTCGTCCATAATAACACTGTCGCGCACGAGCGCGCCCTCCTCTATCACCACTCCGCCCGACAGTATAGAGTTTTCAACCGTACCAAAAATTTTACACCCCTCTGAGATAAGAGAGTTCGTTATATTGGCATTTTCTCCGACAAACTGCGGAGGACGGGCAAAATTCCTTGAGAATATTCTTGCGGCTTTATCAAGTATATTGATTTTGGGCTCGTCTCCTATAATATCCATATTTGATTCCCAAAGCGAAGCAATCGTACCGACGTCCTTCCAATATCCCGTGAATTTATACGAATAGATTTTTTCCCCGGAAGCTAAAAGATTAGGAATTACGTTTTTACCGAAGTCGTTGCTTGAATGCTCGTCTGCTTCGTCAATTTCGAGATATTTTATAAGTGTTTCTGTGTTGAAAATATAGATTCCCATTGAAGCTTGATCACATTTAGGATATTGCGGTTTTTCTTCAAATCCGTATATTTCGCCATCATCAAGAGTGTTACATATACCGAAGCGATATGCTTCTTGAATTGGAACAGTAATTGTTGCTATCGTGCAAACTGCCCCGCTTTTTTTATGCTGTTTCAACATATCAGAATAATTCATTTTGTAAATATGATCGCCTGACAAAATGAGAACGTAGTCAGGGTCGTACTGCTTGATAAAATCAATATTCTGATAAATCGCGTTTGCAGTTCCCTTATACCAATCAGATTTTTCGTTTCCCTGATACGGAGGAAGAACAGAAACACCGCCGCGAAAGCGATCTAAATCCCAAGGAGCACCGTTGCCTATGTACTCGTTGAGTGCAAGAGGCTGGTATTGTGTAAGAACGCCTACGGTATCAATTCCCGAATTAATACAGTTCGATAAAGGAAAATCAATTATTTTGTATTTTCCACCGAAAGAAACGGCAGGCTTCGCCGTTTCGCGAGTCAGCTCGTACAACCTTGAGCCCTGCCCGCCTGCGAGCAGCATTGCTATACATTCTTTCTTAAATTTAATTGTTATCACCTCCCAAAAAAGCTTTATACCGTAAAAAGTATTTAGCGCATCTATAAAAACTTGTCCTCATAAGAGCTGTAAAGGTCGTCTTTACGGGATTGCTACGTGAGCTGCCTTTAATTTTTTCTATTAACTTAGTTATATTTTCAGCCGCATCAGATTATTAATTCCTTTAATCTTCTTTTTTAGCAGCCTTTCAAATCGCCTTTTTCTCACAGCTTTGGCTACAGGACTAAAAATTCTTTTTATAAGCGGTGTAAGCATAAGTACCAATTTATACGCAGGAAAAAAGAAAAGAGATATTAAAAGCAGTGTTATAAAATATATTACCCCAAAAATCTCATCAAATACAAGCGAGAACATTTTTCCTATATATTTCTTTGATAAAAAGAAAAAAATCACTGTCAGAACAAATATATACAATCTGATATATCCGTCAAGAGCAATGTAGGAAATAAGTATCATAGCTATACCGAAAAAAGAAAACAAAAAGGCTTCAAATATATTTCTTTCTACAGAAGATAGCTTGATTTCCTTGCGGCTTTTAATGCTGTTTCTAAGAGTCTTCCACGATAGATAAGGCAAAAGCTTTATTCCTTTCCAAAATACGAAAAGCATCTCTTTTAAAAAAGCAAAAACGCTCTCGGAGGCCGAGTAAATTCCCCCAAATATAATTCCAGAAACAGCAGCAAAAAGTATAGAATTTAATATTTCATAAACGGTGAAAAATTTCATCTGAACATTTTGCCAAAAAGCCTTTTGCCCGGTTTGTTTTCACAGTAAAACACTCCGCAAATTTCGCCCGTAATATAAATTTTTCCGTTTTCTTGCCTGAGCTCTTCGATTTTTAAATCACTGCCTTCAACTTCAATTCTTCCGGAATTTGACGATAGCTCAAGATAGTCCTCTCTGAAGCTTTCTACGTTTATTATCCCGTCTATAGTAAGCTTTTTTCTATCCTCAAGCAAAAGTGTCTGTTTTTGATTTACAGAATCCATATAACCTCCAAAAAGCAAAAAGAACAACGCATATCCTCACTAAAAGAATATGCGTTGTTCTTTTTTGTTATGCATCGGTTTCCGAAATTACTTCGTACATTCCGACGGATTCGGTTTTTTTGGTTGTTTCCCTGATGTCGAGAACCTTAACGGTTACTGTTTTCTGACCAAAAGCAACGGTAATTTTATCACCGAGCTTTACGTCGTATGATGCTTTAACTGTCCTGCCGTTAACCGAAACTCTATCAGAGTCACATGCCTCGTTGGCAACCGTTCGTCTTTTTATAAGTCGGGAAACCTTCAAATACTTATCAAGGCGCATTAAAGATTAAGCGTTAACTTCGTCCTTAAGAACCTTGGAAGCGGAAAATGCAGGCTTCTTGGAAGCAGCTATCTTAATGGTTTCGCCAGTCTTGGGGTTGCGGCCTTCTCTTTCAGCAGTAGCCTTAACCTCGAAAGTACCGAAGCCGATAAGCTGAACCTTGTCGCCAGCCTTAAGTGCGGAAGTTATTGCAGAAAAAGTAGCAGCAACAACTGCGTCAACGTCCTTCTTGGTAAGTCCGGTTTCAGAAGCTACTACGTCTACGAGATTTGTCTTGTTCATAGTTTAAATTTCCTTTCTATTTAAAAGATATATATATTATAACAATATTTTCATACAATTGCAATACTTATACGGGTATTTTTGTGCCCCCTTTATGCATTTTCGTCCTTATATATAATTTAAATATTTATTTTTTGTATATTTTTGCCATTTTTAGTATTAAAAAGATAAACCGATAATGTTATACTGCAATAAATCAGGGCAAAAATAATCAGCTCTGCCATATAAACATATATATTTTCGCTTTCAATCAGGTTTCTGAATAAACGGCAAATAAAAATAGAGATTAAAGACGCCGCGAAAACCGGCAGCAAAGCCGACATAAATCCTATCCTTATTTTCTTACGCACCGAAAGATAATATACCGATATAATAAAACTAATTATATAGGAAATTACCGTTCCTATAGGAGCACCGTAAATGCCGAAATTATCATTATTTATTAAAACACCGCTTACAGTAACCTTTAAAACTAAACCTATAAGCAAAGATAGGAAAGGGATTTTAGTATCCCCTATTCCCTCAAGTGATGTGTTTACTACGGTAAGAAGACACATAAAAATTACGCTTGGCGCTAAAACCGATAAGAGAGGCGCTGCCATAAAGGCACTGGAATCCTCAAATAATATAGAAAGTATCTCTTTTGAACGAAACATAAAAAGAACAGCTGCAGGAACAGATATAAATGACAGTATTTTTACGGCAACGGATATTTTTTCGGAAAGCTCGCGAGAATCGTTTTTGACTCCGCCTTTAGAAACAATGGGAAGCAAAACCGTTGACAACGGTGCTACAAAGGTTGCCACAAGATTTAACATCGGGATAACGAGCGTTGTATAATTCCCGTAGATTATACCTGCCTGCAGCTCTGTGAAACCCACTCTTTTCAGTCCGTTCATAACCACAAGCAAATCAATTATTCCGCTGATGCTGGCTACTGCAGCGGTCAAAGTAATTGGTATTGCTATCCTTAAAATCCTCTTGGTTATGCGGAAATTTATTTCTACAATTTCATGATTCTGCCCCTTTTTAACATGTCTTTTTTCTCTTTTTTGATAGATGTACAAGTATAAATATCCAAGGAACGCTCCCAGCGTAGCACCCAGAATAGTTAAGGCGGAAACTATTGTTAAATCGTATCTCATATAATTTGCATAAAGAGCAAACACAAGTCCAAGCACAACTCTTGAAGCACCTGAAATCGCCTCGGATACGGCAATCGGAACGAAATTCATAACTCCGTTAAAATAACCGCGTATCACACCTGCCGAACAGGTAAACATCACCGACGGTGCGATAGCAAGCATAGTGAGAAAAGAATTTCGGTTTCCTATTACCAGTGATATTGGCTTTGAAATCAGCAAAAACAGCGCGGTAATAATCACCCCCAGCAAGCCAAATACCTTTGCGGAGCTTTTATATATTGAATTCACAAGAAAGCAATTTCCGTCTCCCTCGGATTCGGAGATTAAAATTGAAATCGCTTTCGGAATTCCCGCTGTACATATTATATAAAAAAAGGTATAAACGGTATAAGCAGAATTAAAATACCCCATTCCCTCGTCAGAAAGTATATAAGAAAGAGGTATTTTGTAAATTAGCCCGAGTGCTTTTACGATAACGCCGGAGAGCATCAGTAAAACTGTACCGCTTAACAGGTTTTTTCCGTAACTGGTTCTTTTTTTCATCTGCTACCTCAATAAAAAAATTCGCTAACACAGTATATTAGCGAATTTTAAAATTTATTAAACTGTTTATTGCTCTTTAGCCGTAAAAATCAAGGATTTGACGGTTTACTTGCTTTTTATCCTCTCCCATACGGCGATTTTCTGCCTCGCGGAGATATTCGTAAGGATATTTGGGATTAAATATACGTGTTATTTTAGCGCCGCCCTCCTCTTCGGGTCTATCGTCAACAAGCTTAGTTACCGCGCCCGCACCGACGGCAAAAATAGACTGCACCTCTTCCATCATAAAGACGTTATACATTCCCTCGTGACCGTCAATCGAAAATCCTACGTTTTCAAGATTGCTTACGGTATTTTTCTGCCTGTACATATAATAGGGCTTATATCCTGCAAATTTCGCCTTAAGCTGTGAATAGGAAACGCCCTTGTTTGCATCAGAGACGTTTATTGAATAAATGCCCGAATTCTTACGGAGAGCATCTGCAGCTTTTTTCACACAAAAGGTATGAACCGTTATATTGGTAGGCGCAAGCTCAATTACCTTATCTACGGTTTCTGAAAAATTCTTGAAATCGTCATTGGGCAAGCCTGCAATAAGGTCTACATTAATGTCTCTTATTCCGCTGTTTTTCGCAATTTTATACGCGCGGTAAAAATCTTCCACGGTATGCTTACGACCTATTTCCTTTAAAATTTCATCGTTCAAGGTCTGCGGATTCACGCTTATGCGGGTTACACCGTATTCCTTTGCCACTTTAAGCTTTTCTTCGGTTATCGTATCAGGTCTTCCCGCTTCAAGAGTAAATTCCCAGAGAGAATTTACGTCAACGTGCTCGCAAATCTTTTTGAAGATACGTTCGAGCTGTGAAGGAGTCAAAGTGGTAGGCGTGCCTCCGCCTATATATACCGTTAAAAGCTCAAGACCTATAGTCTTAATTGCAAAAAAGCGTTCCTCAAGCTCCAGAAGCAGAGCGTCTATATACTCGTCAATGAGCGAGAGCAGTCTTGGCGTCGTGTAGGAAACAAAGCTGCAATACGAGCACCTAGACGGGCAAAAAGGAATAGATATGTAAAGCGAACACGAATTTTTCGGTATCTTTTTTAAGAGCTTTGCCTCAGCCGATGCCACGGAAACGGCAAGAGCCGCTTTCTGTGGATTAAGAAAGTATTCGTCACGCATTATGCGTTTTGATTTGATAATTCCCTTTCCGCGCTTCAATAGATTTCCCGCAACCTTTGCAGGTCTTATTCCGGTTAATATTCCCCACGGCGGTGTATGACCGAGCAGCTCTTTTCCCGCTGCAAACATAGCCCGTCCAACAGCTATACACTCATGAGTCGCAAACGCAATCTCCTCATCAAGCGATACAGTCTCGGTAGCCTCACATACTCTGTCATTCAGATTTATTGAAACGTACGCTGTAACGAAACCGTCTCCGTCAGGATATACGTGCACCTTAACCTCAGGAATATCCTCACCGCGAACTTCATTTGCGCCAAAGGTAGAGCCCGGAAAGAAAATCATACAGAGCGTTTGAACATAATACTTATTTATGTTGCCGTCTATATGAAGAATCATTTTTTTAAAACCTCTGAATTCATAACTATAGTAACCGGACCGTCGGTAGACATTTCGGTGCGCATATCAGCGCCGAACCTGCCGGTTTGTGTATTCTTGACTTTTCCGGATATGAGCTTTACAAAATACTCGTAAAGCTCGTTTGCCATATCGGGAGCTGCTGCTCCAAAGTAATCAGGTCTGTTTCCGTGAGAATAATTTGCACAGAGAGTGAAATTTGACACTACCATAACTTCTCCGTCAATATCCATGACAGAGAGATTCATCTTACCTGCATCGTCGCAGAAGATGCGAAGCTTGGAGATTTTCTCAGAAAGAAGCTCGGCATCTTTTCGCTCGTCACCCTTTTCGACTCCGAGCAACACGTAAAGTCCGCGGCCGACCGTCCCCGATAAAACACCGTCGGCATATACCGTTGCATTATTGATTCTTTGAAGTACAGCTATCATATTTAAAATCCTCTTTAATTCGTGAAGCCGCGTGTCACTGAAAGAACGGAAGATACCGAACGCAGCTTTGATACTATTGCCGCATAATGAGAAGTGCTCTTACAGCCAATCAACAGATTAATCATCGCGTTACCGTTTTTAAGCGTTTGCGTATTGATTTGGGATATTGAAACCTTCATGTCGGCAAGAACGGCAGATATAGCCGCAATAACACCGATTCCGTCCTCTGCGGTAATCTGAAGCAGTGCTTCATAAGTTTCGGACGAAGACTGTGCATCGCTCGGAGCTTCCCACTCGGCAACTACCCATCTTGATATGTTATCCTCGACCCGTCTTGAAGAAATTACGTTCGGACAGTCTGCCTTGTGTATTGATACACCGAAGCCTCTCGTAACAAATCCTACTATTTTATCACCCGGCAAGGGATTACAGCACTTTGCAAACTTGACCTGACAGCCCGGCTCACCGTCGATTATTATGCCACCGTGAGTGCGGTTGCGCCTTGCGGGAGTTGCCATTTTAATCTTGGAAATCTCTTCAGCTTGTGTTGTGGCTTTTTCATTATTTTCGTTAAGCTTATCAAGTGCTTCCTTAATTTTAGGCATAAAGCGCTGAAGGGATATTCCACCGAAACCGAGGGTGTTATAAAAATCATCCGCGTTGCTTATACCAACGCGCTTTGCCACGTTTGCAACGATTTCCGAAAGCTGCGCTTCCGTGCAAGGCTTTCCGTATCTTTTAACTTCCCTTTCGACCTCGGTTTTTCCTACTACAATATTCTCGGAACGGCGTTCCTTTTTAAACCACTGGCGTATTTTACTGCGCGCCTCTCCCGTCTTAACGATTTTAAGCCAGTCACGGCTCGGACCTTTAGACGCTTGAGAGGTTATTATTTCAATAATATCACCGTTCTGCGGAACTCTGTCTATCGGGACGATAACACCGTTAACCTTTGCACCGGTCATTTTATTTCCTACCGCCGAATGAATGGCATAAGCAAAATCTATAACCGTTGCTCCCAGAGGCAAGGATATAACGTCGCCTTTAGGCGTAAATACGAAGGTTTCGTCATGGAATATATCGGTTTTAAAGGAGCGCATAAACTCGTCGGGATCCCTTGTGTTTTCATCCGATTCAAGAATTTTTGCGATCCAGCGGAGCTTTTCGTCCATGTTTGTATCCGACTGCTCACCGCTTTTATATTTCCAGTGCGCCGCAATACCGTACTCCGCCTCCTCGTGCATCTGACGGGTTCTTATCTGAACCTCGAAAGGAATACCGCTTCTGCCTATAACGGTGGTGTGAAGCGAACGGTAAAGATTAGGCTTAGGCGTTGATATATAGTCCTTAAATCTGCCGGGAACCGATTTAAAAAGCTCATGAACCAAGCCAAGAGAGGTATAACATTCAAGCTCGGTATCCACAATGATTCTTACCGCGTAAAAATCATATATTTCGTCAAATTCCTTATTCTGCGCGTACATCTTACGGTAGAGACTGTATACCGATTTGATTCTTCCCTCCAGCTTAAAGTTGACGTGATTTTCGGAAAGCTTATCATTCAGAATGTGTTTTGCTTCTTCTATAAGGCCGGCATTCTGACCGTATTTTTTGTTAATAGATTCCTGAACCTCGTCATATCCGACTCTGTCAAGATAATAAAGGCTTATATTTTCAAGCTCGTGCTTTATCTTCTGAATACCGAGTCGGTGCGCCAAGGGGGCGTAAATGTACATCGTTTCGAGGGCAATCGCTCTCTGACGGTCCTCTTTTTTTGCCGAAAGAGTTCTCATATTATGAAGACGGTCGCAAAGCTTAATGAAAATAACTCTTATGTCGCGGTTCATTGCAAGGAGCATTTTACGGATATTCTCTATATGCGCCTCTTCCTTATCGGCAACCTGAACCTGAATTATCTTTGTTAAACCGTCAACAAGCATCGAAACCTCAGCGCCGAACATCTTTGACAGTATATCCAGATTAGTTTTGTCAGCACAATCCTCAACGGTATCGTGAAGCAACGCTGCGCATATCGAATCGGTATCAAGTCCAAGCTCGGCAACTATGACCGCAACGGCAACGGGATGGCTGATGTAGGGTTCACCGCTGAGGCGAAACTGCCCATCGTGAAGCTTTGCCGAATACTCAAATGCTTGCTTAATTTTGTCAATATTGTAGCTTTTTTCGTTTTTTTCTATTACGTCAAGTAATGGTTGTAGTTCTTTGTACATATGCAATTACCGAAAAATATGTGATTAATCTTTTCTCTGTTGATTTCTGAATCTGCGAAGCAAACTCGATTTGTCAAGATTTGTTTTTTGGGCATAACGGACCGTAAATTTATAGTTTTCCTCTTCGAACTCGTCTATTCCCAAAACGTTTAATTCCTGAAATACTTTTATGATGATTTTGAGCTTTATATATCCTATATCTGCCGAGGGGGCGCTTTTAGAAAGCCTTACCGCCAAATCTCTGTGTGTGAAGGTATCAAGTCCCACTCTGCTTGAAGCTAAAACGTACTGATAAACCGCAACAAAATCCTCGCGCGAGGGCAAAACGTTTTCTTCTGCATCGAAAGGCGCTCCGTTCCAAATCTGAGAAAATCTTTCGCGTTCTGCCTCTGTCAAGCGTGCGTCACTGTCAGATTTCTTTATATCCTTAACAATCAGCTGAACACTCTTTCTTCCAAGCCATTCGTTAATATCCACGTTGAAAAGAAGGTCTATTCTGTCACCGTTATAAACACCGAGCGATTCAGGAGAGGTTGAAAAGCACATTGCCGTTATGCTTGAAGCTCCGTCACTCAAAACCAGTCGTGTATGCTTCGAATCGCTGACGGCAGTAACCTCGTTAACCCATACGTTTCTCATAACGAAAGTCGGAATTGGATTTCCAACTCCGTACGGCTCAAGCTGCTGCAGCTGCTGAGCTAAATACAGGTTAATATCACCGAATTCAATTGTACAGTCGGCATCGAGAATAGGTATCATATCAACGCTTGAAAGATTTTTTCTTGCGTACTCGTTAATTTTATCTCTGAAGGTATCAAGCTCGGCTCTTGTAACCGAAAGTCCTGCCGCAAGCTCATGACCGCCAAACTTAAGAAGATGCTGCTCACAATAGCAAAGTGCGTCTACGAGATTAAGTCCTTTTATACTTCTTCCCGAGCCCTTTCCAACGTCACTCGAGGAAGGCTCGTCCCCATCGTTACCTTCAAATGAAACAAGAATCGAAGGACGGGAATATTTTTCCGTTATCCTCGAAGAAACGATTCCGATAACTCCGTGATGCCAATTATCAGCATCAAGCACGATTACGGGATTATTGTTAAGGTCCATCTTTTCAATTTTCTCGTACGCTTCCTTGATTATCTTGTTTTCTTCATTCTGACGCTCTTTGTTTGCATTACAGAGCTCCTCTGCAATATGCATTGCTTTAGCAGTGTCTTCCGCTAAAAAAAGCTCAACGGCAATTGTTGCACTTCTTATTCTTCCTGCAGCATTTATTCTGGGAGCGAGAGTATATCCAACATATCCCGAGGTGATTTTCGAGCGTTTCTTTACCCTGTCGCTTTTTTGCGGGTCTTTGGAGGCTGAAGCATCCATAAGCGCAATTATTCCGGGTCTTTTGGTGTTTTCTATCATCTTAAGACCGTAGCTTACTATTATGCGGTTTTCGCTTTTGATAGGCATAACGTCGGCTATAGTTCCTATTGCAACAAGATCTGCGTATTCGGAGAATATTTTAAGCGCTGCCTCTTTTCTGGATTTGCCAGTCGTGCGTTCCTCGTATGCCGATATAAGCTTAAAAACAACGCCTACACCCGCGAGTTCTTTGAAGGGATATTCGCAATCGGGTCTGTGGGGGTTGACGACAGCACAAGCACGAGGTGAATCAGCGTGACATTCGTGGTGGTCGGTTATAACGAAATCAACGTCAATAGTTTTGGCATACTCTACCTCATCGTGTGCGGTAATGCCCGTATCAACAGTGATTATAAGCTTCGTGCCGCGCTCTTTTATCTGATTGATTGCCGCAACGGAAACACCGTATCCCTCCCCTGCTCGATTTGGTATGTAATAGTCTATATCCGCACCCTTCGATTTGAGATAGAGATAAAGCGTACATACAGAGGTTACTCCGTCAACGTCATAGTCACCGTATACGGTAATTTTTTCCTTTTTTTCAACTGCTGTGCGAATTCTTTCGATAGCCTTATCTACATCACGCATCTTGAACGGATCGCAAAGCATTTCGCTCTCCATTCCGATAAAGGTTCTTACCGAATTTTCATCATTGTAACCGCGGTAATATAAAAGCTTCGCGATTATCGGGTGAATATTCAAAGATTTTGCAATTTTCGCAATTTGTTGTTTTGAAAGTGCGTCATCGCATTCTTTAAGAATCCACTTCTTCTCCTTTGCTGTTTTGAGTTTCATATAATTAAACCATTAGTCGGGACAAGTCCCGCCCTCCATATTTATTATCAACGTTAGTTTGTGGCGGTCTGATTTTCACCCGCCGCGGACGAGAGTGAAGCCAAATATCACGCTCGCCCGGGTTTGTATCTTTTAATTATCGCAATCGCGGTTTTTAAGCCGTCTATTGCCGCGCTGGTAATACCGCCGGCATATCCTGCGCCTTCTCCGCACGGATAAAAATTGTCCGTTCCGAAGGCAAGCCGTGTCTCTTCGTTACGCAAAATGCGAACGGGAGCACTGGTTCTCGTTTCAGCACCCGTCAAAACTGCAGTGTCGGATGCGAATCCGCATATTTTTTTATCAAAGTCAAATAGTGCATTTTTTATGGAATCGCATACAAAACTCGGCAAATATTCGTATGGCGACGCTATTTTCGTATGCATAGACGAATTCATATAGGTGGGTATAACCTCGCGGGGCTCGCTTATACACCTATCGCTGAGAAAATCACCTACGGTTATTATAGGAGCAGAATAATCACTGCCGCCGGTAAGGTACGCCGCTCTTTCGATTTTTCTTTGAAATTCTATTGCTTTTTCGGGTGATGAGCCGTAATCCTCTTTGAAAATACTGCACACGACTGCTGAGTTGGAATTCCTTCCTCCTCTCGAATGATAGCTCATTCCGTTAACTACGGCACCGCCGTCCTCGCTCGCCGCAGCAACTACCTCACCTCCGGGACACATGCAGAAGGTATATACTCCTCTAACCTTGGTATTATAAGCGAGATTATACTCGGCATGACCAAGATTAGGATGTCCTGCGAAGTCACCGTATAACGCTTTATCTATATTCGCCGTAAGATGTTCTATACGCATACCGACGGAAAATGGCTTTCCTTCAACCGTATAGCCCTCATGAATCAAATTTGAGTAGGTATCGCGGGCACTGTGTCCGATTGCGAGTATTAACGCACCGTACTCTATTTCACCTCTGTCCGTTATGGCAACACAGGTTTTTCCGCGTTGGACAGCAGAAATATACTTTGTATGATATAAAACCCTGCCGCCAAGCCTCTCTATTTCTTCAGTAATTTTTTCAACTATCGGCCCAAGAACGTCTGTGCCGATATGGGGCTTTGCGATATACAGTATTTCCTCGGGCGCACCAAAATCCACAAGCTTTCTCAAAACGTAAGAGGAAAGCGGGTCATTTATTCGGGTTACAAGCTTTCCGTCCGAAAATGTTCCTGCTCCGCCCGCGCCAAACTGAATATTGGTTTCCGTATCAAGCAGATGACTCTCATAAAATCTGTTAACGGCGTCGCGTCGCTCCGATATGCTGCCGCCTCTTTCAATAAGAATCGGTGAGTATCCCTCTTCTGCCAGCATCAAAGCTGAAAACAGACCTGCCGGTCCCGCGCCAACTACAAGCGGTGGGGCAAGCATCGGCTCTTCTCCAAAATTCAGCTCGAACTCACCTCTGAAATCAAGCACGGTTGCACTTATCTCTTTAAGCTGACGGTCGGATATTTTACCGAACACTCCCTCCGCGGCAACTGAATAAACGAATTTTATATCGCTCTTCTTACGGGCATCTACGCTTTTTTTGTAAAGCGAGAGTTTTAAATCGCGCGCAGAAGCCTTTAATTTCGAAAGTCTTCGCCTTGCAACCGAAAACGCCTCTTCGACAGAGGCGTTAACAGGTAAAGTTATATTGTTAACAACTAAAATCTGAGTTTTAAAACTCATTTCAACCTCTTAAAACATCAAACAAATGCAAAGAACTTACCATCGCACCGAGATCGGAACGATAGCTAACTAACATCCAGATGGCAAAAGCAACCGCAAGACAAACAAAAAACGTCAAAACAGTACTTAGCTTTATACCGAAAATTCTCTTTTTCATTTCAGATTACCTCAATTAATCCTTGTCATCCTGAGATTTTCTCAACAACTTTTTCGTAAGAAAAGAACGAAGAGATTCGGAACTGTAGTTTCTCGTCAACGTGCAATCGTATGCAACTGAAATAGTTCCGGTTTCCTCGGACACTACGATAACTATAGCGTCGCTGGTCTCGCTCATACCGATAGCGGCTCTGTGTCTTGTGCCAAGGTCAGCATCCACATCGGTTCTCCTTGTAAGAGGAAGAAGACATCCGGCTGCGGCAATACGCGCGTCGTCTATCACTATTGCGCCGTCGTGCAGAGGTGCTTTATCAAAGAATATGTTGCGAATCAAAAACGAATTAACATCCGAATTGATAGCAATTCCCGTTTCGATAATATCGTCAAGCTTCGTAGTTCTGGAAATTACAATCAAAGCTCCGGTCTTGGTTTTTGAAAGGTCGTTAACAGCTGAACATATCTGCTCGATAGCCTTAGAATACATCTGTCTTTTTCGCTTCTGGTCGCCAAATGACATAATGCCCACCATCGAGCCGGAACCGACTTTTTCAAGCGCATCGCGTATTTCAGGCTGAAAAAGTATTATGAGCGCCAGAACTCCGATATCAAGGATTGCGGAAAAGATAAAATGAGTAGCGTTTAGATTAAACAAATATGCCACGTAAGTAAGGGTGACTGTCAGAACAACTCCCACAAGCAAAACACCTGCTTTTCTGCTTTTGAAAAAACGAAAAGCAAAAAACAAGATAGCTGTAAGAAGTAATATATCTATAACATCATTGGCGCCAAATTCCTGCAATGCATTCTTTACAGCCGCGAAAAATCTCGAAAAAGCACTGCCGACATCGCCTACGGAAGTCTTAAGTATCGTATTCATATAAAACCTCAAAGCTTTAAAAGCAATAAAATTATTATAATTTATAATATAACAGATTAATTATACCACACTTTCAGTATAAATGCAATGGTTTTAAAAAAAATATTTTATTTACAAAAATCCATTGACTTTCCTTCCTTAATATGCTATGATTGTATCAAATGATACACTTTCGAGGGAATATGAAAAGTAATCTATATGATTTTTTATCCTGCGTTTTTCTTTTTCGGGGTATGGAAAAAGATGCACTTGCCGACGTAATAAAAAATATTACCCCGGAAATAAAAACATACTCCTGCAAGGAAGAAATATACACTCCAAACGATTACGAGCACAAGCTTTGCTTTATAGTGAATGGTGAATGCGCGGTAGAAAGGGTCAAAGGAGACGGAAATTCCGTGCCTCTGAATTTACTAAAAAAAGGCGATTCCTTTGGGATAATGACAATACTCTCTTGTGAAGACGAATTTCCCACTCGAATAGTTGCCAAACGAACCTCGGAAATACTTTTCATTTCAAAAGAAGATACCCTGAAGATTATAAATAAATACCCGCAGATTGCGATGAACGTAATTGCCTTTCTCTCAAACAAAATTTCTTTTTTGAACAGCAAAATCGCCACTTTTTCTTCTTCCAGCGTAGAAGAAAAGCTTTCAAACTATATTTTGTCGGAACACAAGAAACAGAAATCCGACGTGCTCCCCTTCAACTGCAAAAAAAGTGCAGAAGCTATCAGCGCCGGCAGGGCTTCTCTGTACAGAGCGATAGCCGCGCTCTCTGATTTGGGAATCATAAAGCTTGAAAACAAAAAAATTTATATATTAGACCCAAAAGGTCTCGAAAGGAACTCAAAATGAAAAAACTTTTAGCAACAATCCTGATTCTCTCCCTTTCACTTTTCCTCTTCGCAGGATGCGGTGATACCCCCGACCCCGACAACACGCAATTAAGAGTCGGTTTTTTATCCGGTCCAACCGGCATCGGAATGGCAAAGCTGATTAACGACAACGGCGGACTTGAAGGAAATGAAAAATATTCCTTCCGCTCATATGCAGCAGAAAAACAGCCTACAACAATAGCGAAGGGCGAGCTGCTTACAGGCAAGGTCGACGTTATCTGTCTTCCAACCAACGAAGCGGCAGCATATTACAACTCAGAAGATGACAGGTGTGTTGTACTTTCGATAAACACACTTAATACGCTTTTCTTCATAAGCGACGAAAACAACACTATCAATTCCCTTTCCGATCTTAACGGAAAAACAATCTACACCTGTGAAAACGGAACTCCCAAAACCGTACTCAAGCATCTTCTTGAAAAAGCAAAAATCGATGCTACAATTTCAACAAAAGACGGAAGCATCGGCTCACCCGACGACCTCAAGCAGCAAATAATCGCAGGCGCAGTTCCAATCGCCTTTGCTCCCGAGCCCATTGTTTCAGCTTCGGCATTTGCAAGAAGCAATTCTAACAAAACACCCTACTCGGTTGACCTTTCTTGCGATGAGCTTTGGGAGGCTAACTGTGACAGCACTCTTGCAATGGGATGCATAGTTGCAAGCAAGACATTTGTCGAAAGCCACCCCACTGTAATCGATGCTTTTCTCGAGGAATACAAAGCTTCTATCGAGTATATTTCCAATGCGCAAAATGTTGATTCTGCCGCAGAATATGTCAAGAATGCAGGAATTCTTCCGAATTTAAACGTTGCAAAATCCGCATTGGCAAATCTCGGAAATTCAATCACATACATTGACGGAGCCGATATGAAGACTATGCTCGAAGCCTTCTACAAGGAGATTGGAATAACAGCTCCGGACGACTTCTTCTATTATGAAAAATAAGCTCAAATCGGCTTTAAAAATAATAATCCCCATTGCTTTTTGGCTTGCCGTTTGGGAAGTATGCGCCTTAATTTTAGACTTTCAATATTTTCTTCCTGACATTATTGCAACGCTTAAGGCTATGGGAAAAATAATCATATCTCCCGAAACCTACAGCATACTTTTCAAAACCTTCTCAAGAGTTATAATTTCAATCATTATCAGCGCAATATTCGCTGTTATTCTTGCTGTTTTTTCGCACAAATACGAGCCTGTAAGAATAATGTTTTCACCCCTTCTGGCAGTGATGAAATCTGTGCCGGTCGCTATATTTTCGGTGCTTTTCTACGTATTCATACGCGGTGAGGTTATTCCAGTTTTAATCGCTTTCTTTATGATTATGCCTATGATATGGCAAAACCTTCTTGACGGCTACAACTCAATAGACAAAAATCTATATGAGGTCTGTCAGGCATATGAATTTTCACCCAAAAAGCGTCTTAAGGTTTTAATTTTTCCCGCGCTTATAAAGTATTTTATTCCTGCTTTAATTACCTCTGTGGGATTTGCATGGAAGGCTGTAATTTCCTCTGAAATCCTGGTCAGAACCGTGGATTCCGTAGGACTTATGATATCGGATTCTAAATATCAGATGGATACGGCAACATCATTTGCGTGGACCTTTATCGCAGTTATTTTAAGCATTGCTCTTGAAAAAATTGTAAAACAACTGCTTGGGAGATGTAAGATATGAGCTTGACACTTTCAAACATTAGTAAAAAATTCGGTGATAAAATAATATTTGAGAATTTTTCTTATGAATTTTCAGATACAGGAATCTATGCACTTATCGGTGACAGCGGTACAGGAAAAACTACCCTGCTGCGAATGATATCCGGACTTGATACATCATACAGCGGAAGCATTATTGGCGGTGGAATACAAAACACAGCCTTTGCTTTTCAGGAATACCGTCTTTTTCCGCATCTCACAGCTCTGGAAAACGTAGTTGTTGCCAACGGAGCTCTTGACGATTCTGCGCTTTTAGAAAAGAGTAAAGAGTTTTTAATGAAGCTTGGATTTACAGATTCGGATTTATCTCTTTTCCCCTCGGAATTATCCGGCGGAATGAAGCAGCGCGTTTCACTCGTTCGTTCATTTATAAGAAACACACCGATTTTGCTTCTTGACGAGCCGACAAAAGAGCTTGATGAAAGTCTCAAAAAAATTCTCTACAAGTTTATTTTAGATGAGGGAAAAAAGCGTCTGGTAATACTCGTTTCACACCACAATGAAGATTTAGAAAATTTAAATGCAATAAAAATAAACATATGAATTTAAGGCGGAGCTCTGCGGCTCCGCCTTCTTTATATTAAATATTAAAAATGTATTGACTTTTTTGGGATTTGGTGGTATAGTATATTTGGTGAAAATTGGGCTAAATAAGATTTTGCTGTCAATTTTACCGAAAATAGTTATTAATATGGAAGGAGAGATTTGCCAAAATGGCAAATCGGGAATTCGGTTTGAACAAATACACAAAAACTGAAATCTGTGGACTTCCGACAGTCAAGGAACTTCGCGCTTCCCTTCTTGCAGGTGAAAATTCCACCGCAAGAGAGCGTCTTGCTCTTCTCTTCGACAAAAACACCTTTGTTGAGACAAGTGCATACGCAAAGCGTAGTTTTTCCGACTTTTTGTCCACGGAAAGTGCAAATGAATTTGAGGGCGTTATTTGCGGATACGGTGCAATAGACGGCAAACTCATATTCGCATTTGCAGAGGATTCTTCAAGAATGGGTGGCGTTATTGACGAGCGTCACGCAAAGAAAATTGCCGACACGTACAAGCTCGCAATGGAAAACGGCGCTCCCATCATCGCTATTTTCGATTCTAACGGCACTGACATTTTCGAAGGCACGGTCGGCCTCGCAGCCTACGCAAAAATCATGGCTTGCGTTTCGAAGGCTTCGGGTGTTATTCCTCAGATTGCTTTCGTTTCCGGAAAATGTATCGGAACTGCAGCCGCTATTGCTTCGATGTTTGACTTCGTAGTTAAGAGCTCTGAAGCTGAGTTCTACGTTTCCTCACCCAACCTTACCGGTGCAGAAAACGCGCAGGACACTACCCTTGCATACACTGCTTCTGCAGACCAGTGCGCGGCATACATAAGAAGCCTCGTTTCCTATATCCCAAATAACGCTTCAGAGGGCGTTATTGTTAACGAGTGCACAGATAACCTCAACAAGATGCTTGGTGAACTTGATTTTGCAGGCGATTCCCTCGCTGCAATTTCGGTAATTGCAGATAACAGCATATTCTACGAGGTTGCTCACGATTTTGAGCCGGGTGTTGCTACAGCATTTGCCACTGTCGGAGGCGTAAAATGCGGTATCGTTGCAAACGCATTTTCTCAAAACGACGGAAAAATCTCGGTTTCTGTTGCAAGAAAGATTTCGAAATTTGTTAATTTCTGCGATGCTTTCTCTATTCCCGTAGTTACTCTTGTTGATTCACTCGGTCTTGCCGTTGAAAAAGACAATGAGCGTTCATACTTCGCTTCTGAGCTTGCAAAGCTTGCATTTGCTTATTCGACCGCTTCGGTTCCCAAAATAACAGTCATTCTCGGTCACGCAATAGGCGCTGCCTTCGTTCTTCTTGGCTCAAAGGCACTCGGTGCAGACCTCGTTTACGCAACTGACAATTCCGAAATCGGCGCTCTTTCTGCTGAAAGCGGTGTTGCATTTGCGTGGGATAAATATATCACTCTTGAAAAAACTCGCGAGGAGCTTATAGGTGAATGGAAGGCTTCGGTTTCCTCTCCTGCTGTAGCTGCAGCCAGCGGTGAAATCGATGACATTATAAGCGTGAATGAATTGAGAGCGAGAATCTGCTCTGCACTTCTGATGCTTGCAACTAAGAACACCTCCATTGTTGCTCGTCGCAAAGTGCTTCCTCTCTAATTATCGGAGGGTTAATATGAATAACTTTATTCTCTCTATATCTGCAGACCAGTATGCCGAAAAGCTTAATTTTTCCGAAGCTCTTGGCTTTGGCGGTCAGATGATTCTTCTCGGTATGGGGGCTGTTTTTGCAGTTCTTGGAATAATCTGGGCAATTCTTACCGTTTTTAAAATGGTATTTACAAACACAAACAAAAAAGAAAAGCCCGTCAAAGTCAAAGAAGAAAGCGTTGTTTCTGCTCCCGCGCCCGTTTATACTGCCGACACGGAAATTGTTGCAGTTATTGCGGCAGCTATCGCAATGGCTGAAGCAGAAAGCGGAAGCAACCTGAAGTTCAGAGTTGTATCTTTTAAAAGAAAATAATTCACTATACGATAATACGAAAGGATTTACAAAATGAAAAAGTATAATATAACTGTTAATGGCACGACCTACGAGGTTGTTGTAGAGGAAGCCGGTGAAGTCGCACAGGCACCCGTTGTTTCCGCGCCTATCGTTTCTGCTCCCGCAGTTTCTGCCGCTCCTGCCGCTCCCGCGGCCGCTCCTAAGGCAGCTCCCGCAGCAAGCGGTGCACAGGGCGCAAACAAGGTTACAGCTCCAATGCCCGGAACTATTCTTGACGTTAAGGTTTCTGTTGGTCAGAGCGTAAAGAAGGGCGACGTTATCTGTGTTCTTGAGGCTATGAAAATGGAGAATGACATTCCTGCGCCCTGCGACGGTGTCGTTGCTTCTGTTAGCGTTCAGAAGGGCGCTTCGGTCAACGCAAACGACGTAATTGCTACACTTAACTAATTTATTTTGCGGCAGAGGTAATATAAATGTTAGATGCTGTCAAAAACTTTTTAGGCTCAACCGGCATTAGTAAATTATTTGCCGAGAGCAATTGGTGGCAATACATAGTTATGTACGTCATCGTTGGCGTTCTCTTCTATCTTGCTATTGTCAAAAAATTTGAGCCGCTGCTTTTAATGCCTATTGCATTCGGTATGCTGCTTGCCAACCTCCCCGGTGCAAATCTTATGCACCTCGATTTCTTCTTCGACGATTACTATATTGAACAATATGGAGCTCAGTTGCTCGTAGATGGGCACGTACCGATGTCACGAATCATTGAAGAAGTAATCAACAAAGGCGGTCTGCTTGATATTCTATACCTTGGCGTTAAGCTCGGTGTTTATCCCTCGCTTATATTCCTTGGCGTTGGTGCTATGACCGACTTCTCTCCCCTTATTTCCAATCCAAAGTCACTCTTTATGGGAGCGGGCGCACAGCTCGGTGTTTTCGTAGCCTTCTTTGGAGCGCTTCTGCTTGGATTCACTCCTATGGAAGCCGGCTCTATAGGAATTATCGGCGGCGCCGACGGCCCTACGGCAATACTTGTTACGAAAACTCTTGCACCCCATCTTCTCGGTGCGATAGCAATAGCCGCATACTCGTATATGGCACTTATTCCTATCATTCAGCCTCCTTTTATGAAGCTCTTGACTACCGAAAAGGAACGTTCGATAAAGATGACTAACCTTCGTTCCGTTTCCAAGGTTGAAAAGGTTATATTCCCTATCGTCGTTACACTTATAGTTACTCTTATCGTTCCTGACGCGGCTCCTCTCGTAGGATTTTTGATGCTTGGAAACCTCTTTAACGTTTCCGGCGTTTCCGACAGACTTTCAAAAACCGCGCAAAACGAGCTCATCAATATAGTTACTATTTTCCTCGGAGTTTCGGTCGGTGCTACAGCAAATGCCGAGAACTTCCTTAAGCTTGAAACAATTTACATAATCCTTCTTGGACTTTGCGCATTCATAATTTCTACTTGCGGCGGACTCATTACCGGTAAGATCATGTGTAAGCTTTCAGGAGGAAAAATAAATCCGCTTATCGGTTCGGCAGGTGTTTCTGCCGTTCCCATGGCAGCAAGAGTTGCCCAGGACGTAGGACGCAAGACTGACCCCTCAAACTTCCTGCTTATGCACGCTATGGGCCCCAACGTCGCAGGCGTTATCGGTTCAGCTGTTGCCGCAGGCGTATTCCTCAGTTTCTTCGGCTAATATATTGAAAGGAAAAACAAAATGTCAAAAGTTTTAATAACAGAAACAGTCCTCCGTGATGCGCATCAATCTCTCGCGGCAACCCGTATGACTACCGAGGAGATGATTCCGATTCTCGAGGATATGGATAAAGTAGGTTACTATTCCCTTGAGGCTTGGGGCGGTGCTACGTTTGATACCTGCCTCAGATTCCTTCACGAAGACCCTTGGACGAGACTTCGTACCATTAGAGACCACGTTAAGAACACAAAGCTTCAGATGCTCTTCCGCGGTCAGAACATTCTTGGCTACCGTCATTATGCCGACGACGTGGTCGAATACTTCGTTCAGAAATCAATCGCAAACGGTATTGATATAATCCGTATATTCGACGCTCTTAACGACGCAAGAAACCTTGAAACAGCTATAAAGGCAACAATCAAGGAAGGCGGTCACGTTCAAGCCGCTATATCCTATACAACATCCCCATTCCATACCAACGACAGCTTTGCAGATTACGCAAAAAGACTCGAGGATATGGGTGCTAACTCAATCTGTATCAAGGATATGTCGGGCCTTCTTAAGCCATTTGATGCATTCCAGCTCGTTAAATCACTTAAGAAAACGGTTAAAATTCCGATTCACCTTCATACCCACTATACCGCAGGTCTTGGCTCAATGACTCTTCTTAAAGCTATTGAGGCTAACGTCGACGGTGTTGATACGGCTATATCTCCTCTTGCAATGGGAACTTCGCACACACCTACAGAATCGCTTGTTGCTACTCTTAGCAACACTCCTTACGACACCGGACTTGAGCTTGAGAAGCTCGACGTTGTTGCTAAGCATTTCAACAAAATCCGCGAAAAATACCTGGCAGACGGTCTTATCGACCCCAAGGTTCTTAAGGTTGACGTAAACACTCTTCGTTATCAGGTTCCGGGCGGTATGCTCTCAAACCTTATCTCGCAGCTTAAGATGGCAGGAAAATCCGACAAGCTTGACGAGGTTCTTGAAGAGGTTGCAAGAGTTCGTGAGGACGCAGGATATCCCCCGCTTGTTACTCCTACCTCGCAGATAGTCGGCACGCAGGCGGTTAACAACGTAATCTTCGCTGATGAAGGCAGATATGCAAGAGTTACCAAGGAATTCAAGGGACTTGTCCGCGGTGATTACGGAAAATGCCCTGCTCCCGTTTCTGAAAACTTCAGAAAAATGATTATCGGTGATGACGACGTTATAGATTACAGACCCGCTGATAAAATTGCTCCCGAAATTGATGCACTCCGTCAGAGAGTTGCGCCCTATCAGGAACAGGATGAGGACCTTCTTTCTCTTGCCCTTTTCGAGCAGGTTGCAATCAAATATTTCGACTGGAGAAAACAGCAGAAGTACAACCTTGATAATAACGCTGACGTTGCCAACGGTATACACTGTATTTAATTCTACGTCGCATTTATGCGAAAGTTAATAATAACAACAGGCAGAGGTGCAAAAAGCTCCTCTGCCTAAAAGTATCTTATATGAGAAAACCAAGGTTAAAGCCTTCGGTTTTCTCATTTTCTATTGCTTAAAATCATCCGATTAATCAAGCTGATAACGAAGACTTCCGGTGAAGCCTTCGTTATACAAAAATAATTGGCGAAGAGATTTCCTCTTCGCCAATATCTTTTTAATTATGCATTTTGGTTTTTAGCGTTTACAGACAGAACGTAGAGTGCTTTTGCAAAGCCGCTGTCTGTTTCCTTGATATAATTTGCAAGGCTATACATTCCTGCAGCAGTACCGATTTCGATTTTGATTTCATCTGCAAGGTTAGCAAGCTCTATTCCGCTCAAGGTATATTCAACATACTCACCGTTTGCCATACCCGTAACAGCCACACCGTTAATCTTAACCGTTGCCGCCTCGCTTAAGAAAATCGAGAACGCGTACTTGACGTTATTCTCATCGTCCGTAACGAGAGTAAAGGAATACTTTGCAACAAGAGATTTGATGTTCGTATCATCGGAGACATTCTCTGAAGGCGTATAGTTTACTTCACCGCAAGTGCAATCGGTTTTATGGAATATCTTGTATTTCTGCCATTCAGTATCAACCTCTTCCTTGAGATCATCACTGGGAGTTGATGCTAAAAATGCAGTATGCTTATACTCCATCATTGCATATACGAGTTTGCTCTCGGCAGAACCACAGCCATAGGTAGAATCAATTCTGTAAGCGTAATTGAATATGTCAATTCTTACGTCTGCTTCAAGCTCCTGTCCGTCAACAGTATACTTAACGGTAATCGTCTTAGCCGCAAATTCATCGGTTGCAAAAAGACCTATAAGACGATTCCAGCCTTCAACACCGTCAAGAGTAACGCCAGAATATACGTTGTTTGTAATCTTGCCGTTTGCATCGAAGAAGCCGACAAATGACATCACGTAGTTTTCAACGGAAGGCGTGGGAACGTAAATATTGTAAGCCAAATCGTTGTATATAGATATGCCAACCTTTACAGTATTCAAATCAGCAACATACTTGGGTTCGGGCTTAAATTTGTTTTCCTTATCGGCATAAACCGTGAAGTTTTCCTTGTTTGTTTCGCCCGCGGTTACGTTCATCCATTTTTCATAGGTGATATCGAACCAGTTGTTATTGAGGTCTACTTTCTCAAAATCATTAAGTGATTCACGAAGCTCTGCCACAATTTCACTGCCGGCAACCCAGTAGGTAGTCTTGTAAAGCGAGCCGTCGGGATTAAGCCAGCTCACAGGCTTTATGCATTCTTCGATTTTATCGCCTGTAAAGGTGATAAGAGTAGCTTCAAAATCTGTGGTAATAGAAGCAAATCCAGGAACCGATATTGCAACATCCTTGATTAGGTATTTTTCATTGTTTGAGAACGCCATGAGCGTTCCACTATCACAGCCGATTTCGGAATTAAGCTTTGCATTGAATTTGTTTGCCGCGCCGAGAGTTACGTTATACTTGTTCTCAAATCCGAGCACCACACTCTCTTTAATATAAATCTTCGACGCAGTATTCCATTCTTTTATGAATGTGCCGACGGTGTAGCCATCATCTGTGATTTTTCCGGCAAACATATTTGATTTCTCAACATTTACGTCGGCTGAAGATACGTACGGTGCGATTAGCGAGAAGATAGCTTCACCGTTCGCGGTTACTATATCAGCGTTTTTGATATTGAATTTCATATCAACGTCGGATATCGGGAAGAGCGCTCCGTTAGAAGCCACAGTGCCGTAATAATTACCGCCGTTGAGATTTACTTCTATAGCCTTGGGTGCCTCAGGTTTCATTTCAGTACCCATAAGATATACTATTGAAGAGCCATACAAAGTAAGGTTATCGCCAGACTTATCGTTATCGGTTATTTTGCTTAGATTGATTTTAACGTTATTAACATTGTTTGCGGAAATGATTGCACGTCCCGCACCCGTCTGATATACTTCTGCACCTGCTTTATCGGAATAAAGATTAAGGGTTATTCCGCTGTTAACAGCGAATATCGAAGAGTCAGAATTTGCTGCCTGACTAATCTTATATCCGTTAAGGTTAAAATTAACAGTAGCATTCTTGGGTATACGGAGGGTTTGTTCTGCTGTAAGGTCGGAATAAAGGGTGATACTGTAGTTTTTGCCCTTTTCCATATTCGCCATTGCACCAGCTATAGTAGAAATTTTTTCAAATTTCTCGAAATCATAATCGGGAGCATAAAGCTTAGCTTCTTCGCCATCGCTAAAGATAGCATATGCAACAGGCTTTTCTTCAAACTGCGCGATTAGCTGAATTTCCTTTATTCCCTTTTCGATAAATTGCTCGTTAATCTCAGATCTTGTGAACGTTTTTTCGAAATCCTCACCGAAGATTTCGTTTGCAGGCTTATCGCCCTCATCAATTTTACCGTTTCCGTTAACGTCCCAATGCCAATCCTTGAAAAGTCCTATAGTGGGAGCACCGGACTCGGTTGTTTTAAATCCGCTTGTTATTTTCAAATTATTTGCAAGAGGCTGCATTGGCAAAAGCTTCTGTTCTTTTCCGGACTCTGCATTTCCGTAGGCTCCTTCGAACAGCCACCTGACAGTTACGTCATTTTCTCCGCCATAACAAACGGTATATATATCAACGGTTAGCGTTTCGGTTTCATCACCGATTTGCTCTCCCTTTTCATCAAGCTTCGGTATTATAAGCTTTCGCTGCGTATGCTGAAGCTTAAAATGTTCTTCCGCTTCAGAAGATAAGGAAACCCTAGAGCCGTTCACAGAAGTGAAAGTGATAACCCTCATTTCATCAGGATTGGGGTTGAAATTCTCAACGTCATACTCTATTTCGACGAAGTCACTGTTACGAACGCCCTTGTGCACAGAATTCTTAGTGTAGCAGTTAGTTTTGTTTCCGTCAGCGTGTGTTATCGTTGCTCGCAGAGGAACGCCTGGAGTGTAGTAATCATCGTTATAAACTACGTTCTTACATTTCATTATGGCAAGACTCTCTTTATACTCATCAGAGGACATAAACTCGCCCAGTCCGCCGGCAATCTCAGCGTCATCCTCGCTATAGTAGTTAAGCGCTACGTTATCAAATGCGAGGGAGTATTTATCGTACATCTTATCTGCGATATTGCCTTCAGCCACCTTTTTGTGGAATGCAAGTGTCATCTGGTAGAATACGTTGCAGTTTTTAACAGAACCTGTCATTTCCCAGTTAGGCAACTGCAACATATACTCTCCGTTGATATAGGCGTGAGGCTGTACCGTAAGTCCACCGTCAAGAACCTTGAAAACCATGGTTACGTGGTCAAACTTAGCAACTTCATTTTTAAGCTTATAGGTAACTGTTTCACCTGCGCTTGATGTTCCCTGCAGATACCAGCCGTCATCCTTTTTAACAACAGAAAATGCGGTTTTGCTTACGGTTTGCCAGTTAGTACTTGCGCTATTCTGCACAAGCGTTGCATTAGGTGTCTGAGATTTTGAAGACAAAAACACAAATTGGAAGTTAAGAGGAGTCTTCGTGTCAGGGTATGCAAGCTGTTTCGAATCTATTGCTTCTTTAGCGCACTCCTCTGCTTTCGCTTTATCAGAGGTCAAGGTGTTTATATACGCTTTAAACTCTTCGTCGCTTGCTGCGGTTTTGTAACCGGTTTCACCGTCGAGGGTATAGGTATATGCCCATCTGTCAGCGCTGAAATCAAAATCCAAGGTGAGATATGCATGTTCTTTCAAATCATATGCGGAATTGTAGGTGGTATGCGCTCTCCATCTTACTGTAGATTCGCGGAACGGATTTGCCGGATTGGAATCCAAAGCTCCGGAAGTATAATGTATACGTATGTAGGTATTATCGCGTCCCGATTCCTGAACGTGCGAAGCCGAAATATGTGCGGACTTTACAGAGTTTTCTGTACCGAAACGTTGTTTGTCACCCGTGGAAGAAATGAGATATTCTTTTTCACTTACACCGGTAGTACAGTCATCTGTTACGTTGTAGGAGTGACCCGTAACGTCGAGTTGGTTTGCCCCTACTGCTGACGCTTCCTCTGCAGAAGCAAGAATTGCCGTGCTAATACCGAAGAGCATGCACGCCGCCAGAAGAAACGTTAAAATTTTAGTGGATTTCTTCATAATTTTCTCCTCATGAATTGCATCGTGTTTTAACAGTTTGATGCTCATATATGCTTAATTTAATTAACGGATTATAAGAATTCCGTAGCCGTCAACGGTTCCGTTGTCCTTAAATGAGTTTTTAACAATATTTGTTACACCTGCAGAAACTGCTGTGTCGGTCGTGCCGGTAAGCTGATTTGAGGAAGAATTCCAGATAGCGCTTGCTCCCTGTGCGGCAGAGCCTTCGGGAAGAGTCGCCTTGCCGTCTACGATTTCGTAGTACACAACGTCGCTGTCCCAGGTTGCCTTCTCTGCTTCAAAAGTTGCAATATCTTTATAATTTTCGTATCCGCCATCAGAATCTTCGATAGGAGTGAACACGCCGTTCTTCTCATATCCCGCGATATAAGCGTAATCGGAGAAATCGATAAACTCTACGGCGCCATCCTCTGCAGTAGCGGAGGCGATAAGAATTCCGTCAAACTCTTCTCTGATAAGCGCCGCCTCGGAATCCGAGAGTCCGCGAATAGCTTCGGGGTCATAAAGGTTGATAGCTTCGGGAACGTCACCGTCAACGTCAATGCTCCAGTTTGCGACAGTGCCGGTGTAAAGCTTCAAACCGTTCAAATCAAAATACGTGAAGGTAACGTCATTTTCGGGTGCAAGAAGGAATATAAATTCCGCAGAGCTTATTACGAGCTCCTTATCACCATACTCAACCACACGCTTGAGCATGAGCTTGTCATTCTCCGTAGATTTTCTAACGGTATAAGTAGTTTCTCCGTTTTTGATGATGAAGAATTCTTTCGCATCGTCTTCACAAATGGAAAACTCGGTTTCTTCGGGATTATAAGTCAAAGTAAACTTTTCTACTCCGTCGGGAATATCGAAATCGACAACGTCAACCTTAGTTTCTATTTCCGCGCCATCGTTAATGGAAGAGAGAGCTGTTTCAGCAGCATCGGGAATATAAAACTTCTTTCCGTCTACCGCAATGACATAATCGCTATTAGGGAGAACGTAGTATGCGTTGTAAATAACCGCATCGCTCGTGGAATCATAAAGATTTTTGCTTGTATCTTCTACAATATCAGCAAGAGCCTTGGTTCCCGAGTAGTCACCGGTCTTGTATCCCTTTCCAATGTAGCTATACGAAGCGCCATACACTTTCTTGAATGCATCACTTTCATCCTTTTCATTCCAGTCGGTTGATTTCGTCAACTGGTTACCCTGTACTGAGAAACGCGACAGCGATACTTCCTGGCTGGTAAGCTCACAATTCTCTGTATCAACGTAATTTCCGTTAACGTAAAGCATCAAGTCGATACCCGTAATAGCGCCTTCGTTTCTAACCACCTTGTATACAACGGTGATGTGGTCATAAACACCGGATTCACAAGAAATTCTCGCCGCTTCGGACACGGAACTGGCATTGTTTGCAAATCCTAAGTAATAAAATCCGTCGTTGTGCTTATAAAAATAAATATAAGAAAGCAAAGAACTGTTGCCTCCGTCCTTTATAGCTCTCTGGGGGCTAATCTTAAAAGCCTGAGGATACGACTCATAACCCTCAGGCAACGTGAGGTCCATATCAACGGTAAAGTAATCAAAGGTTCTAATATCCCAATCCGCAGTGTACGTGTTTTGACCAAACGGCACCTTGTTGGAATTATTGGTGTGCTTTGTAAGGTTGCTCTTAACTCCGTCCACTACACCGGTATCAGGCGACTCGGCGTCAGCCGACGCAAGGAATGCAGTCGTTGCTCCGAAAAGCAAGCAAACAGACATTAAAACTGCTAGAATTTTAGAGAATTTACTCATTATGTTTCTCCCTTATTTTTGATTTCGAAATAATTTCGATAAAATATCTACAGTAATTATACATTAAAAGCTTTTGAAAGTCAATCTAAAACTGCCAAAATTCCGCGTGTTTTGGAAGATTTGTATACATCACCATATATACGATAATATATTTGTTTAAAATGCGAATAAATTTTAGCTCTAAATCTCTGTTTCATGCATTTAACTGTTTTTAACGAAAATAGGCGAGCCCCTAACAGAGCTCGCCTTTAGCGAATATATGACTATTCTTTGGTTTCGTCAGCGTCGGCTTTGGGTGCTTCGTCCTTCGCCTCCGATGCGGTATCTTCGTCATCCTTCGGAGCGTTAAAGACTGTGCTAAAGAAATCGTCAACGGGGAATTTTCCCGACCTTTCCATCTCTTCCCTCTTTTTTTGAGCTTCCTCTTCAGCCTTACGCTTAGCTTCCTCGGCAGCCTTTTCGTTGTTTTCGTGAGCGGTCTTATTTTCCATTTCGCTCTTGCGTTTTCTCTCTATTGCAATTTCCTCAATCTCCTCAATAGTGGGAGAGTCGGACTCCATTGCTGCTCTGAACTGCTCTTCGTCCATTGATTCATTTTTGAGAAGAAATTCCGCAACGAAGTGAAGCTTCTCGATATTTTCCTCGAGATGCTTTTTACATACTGCGTAGCAATCGGAAATAATTTCTCTGATTTCGTCGTCAATATCCGACGCTGTTTTTTCGGAATAGTTCTTTCCCGACGAGAAATCTCTGCCGAGGAACACCTCGTCAGCAGAGTGCTCCGAGCCGTACAAAACCGTACCTAATTTCTTGCTCATGCCATACCGTGTCACCATATTGCGTGCTATAGCGGTGGCTTGCTGTATATCGTTTGATGCTCCGGTGGATATATCGTCAAGCACTATTTCCTCTGCAACTCTGCCGCCAAGCGCCAAAACTATACGGTCAATCATTTCATTGCGCGAGGTAACCATTCTGTCCTCGGTGGGAACGCTAATGGTAACACCTCCTGCAGAGCCAGCAGGAATAATGGTAATATGCTTCACAGGGTCGGTATGCTTACAGAAATAGGAAGCAACCGCGTGACCTGCTTCGTGATATGCGCAGAGCCTATTATCCTTCTCCGTACGCATATTTTTCTTCTTCTGAGGACCGAGCAGAAGCTTCATATAAGACTCCTCTATGTCCTCCATTCCGATAAGGGCTTTATTTTTCTTTGCTGCGCGCAAAGCTGCCTCATTCATAAGGTTTGCAAGCTCGGCACCCGTAAAGCCTATCGTGGTTTGAGCTATTTTCTTAAGGTCAACAGTTTCTTCGAGGGGCTTATTACGGCAATGAACCTTGAGTATATCCTCTCTGCCCTTCATATCGGGGTAATTTACGGTAACGCGTCTGTCAAAACGTCCGGGACGGAGAAGCGCGGGGTCAAGTATATCGGGACGGTTTGTTGCCGCCATTACTATAACTCCGGAATTCGTACCGAAGCCGTCCATTTCAACTAGGAGCTGGTTAAGTGTCTGCTCGCGCTCGTCATGACCGCCGCCAAGGCCTGCGCCTCTGTGACGTCCGACAGCGTCGATTTCGTCTATAAATATAATGCTTGCGGGGGTTTTTCTTGCGTTATCAAAGAGGTCGCGCACACGTGAAGCACCGACACCAACGTACATTTCAACAAAGTCAGAGCCGGAAATCGAGAAGAACGGCACTCCAGCCTCTCCCGCAACGGCTTTTGCAAGAAGAGTTTTACCCGTGCCGGGAGGGCCTACGAGAAGAACACCACGCGGAATACGCGCGCCAAGCTTAACGAACTTTGTGGGGTCTTTCAAAAATTCAACAACCTCTTCAAGCTCTGCCTTTTCTTCATCCGCGCCCGCAACGTCGGCAAATTTAACGGCATCCTTATCGTTGACGGTAACTTTCGCCTTTGATTTTGAGAAGGAATTGATTTTTCCTCCGCCTCCGGGCGCTTGGCGCATAATGAAAAACCACAATGCAATGAAAATAACTCCGAGAATAATATACGGAAGATAAACCACGTACCATGGGGTTTCTGCAGCACGCTGAATATTGAAATCCTTGAGATTAGCTCTTCCCTCTGCAAGTGCAAGTATATGTTCCAGCTGAAAAGCATAGCTCAATTTGTATTCATACACACTGCGAACGTACTCGCCCTTTTCGTCTAAATCATATATTCCGTCTTTGTTAACGTCCTCCCTTACCTCGAGGGCAAGGTTAAGGTCACCGTCTATTTCAAAATACAGCACGTCGTCTTTCTCAAACTTCTCCACGACCTCACCGTAAGTTAATTCCTTGGGGTTATTCATTCTATCGGTGAAAAACGTCACCGCGAGTATAACTGCTAACACAAGGAAAATAAGCATAAATATGCTTTTAAAATTTACCTTCATTTAATAATGCCTCGCTTTAAATCGGTTACTATATATTATTGTAATTAATTATATTTTATATGCTACGGCAACGTAAAGCCGTCTTTGTGAATTTTTGTGAGCACCGTCCCTTACTCTGAAGCCGGGAACCCAAAGAATTCCGAGATTGTCGCAAAATATGGGAACAAGGTCGCGCTTTTGCGGTTCGACGGATTTATCATTGAAGAGTTTTTTCAGCTTTCTCGTTATTCCGCCGTAAACGTATGAATCTCCGTCACGCCTTTTTCTCACAAACAGTTCGCCTTCAATTATATCAAAATCAAAAGACTCTTGTATTGCAATTTTGTAAACTTTTGAGGAATATTCTATCGGTTTGTCTGAAATTATTACTTCAGCGTCGATTTCATCTACATAATTCACACCGAGCTCAAGCTTTTTTTCGTATTCCCGAACTGTGATTTTATCGGGTTTATCAATAAAGCAGATTCCACCGCGGCATATGAAGCACACCTCGCCCGGCAGAGAGAGCGAAAAATCGCCTTTTCCGTTTCGCAAAAGCTCGTAAATTTTCGTTACGTGCACGCTTTCAACACCGTATATTCCCTTTTCCTTAGCCATAGCCGATACGACTCTGAAAAACACTGCGTAATCGAGAGAAGAAATCGCGTCCTTGGGAATTTCCCCCCCTCCGAAACTGTCAAGAAATTTCCTTGCTACAGACTCGATATAAAAATCGTCCGCACGCAGATTCGACGAAAGTCTCGCTGCCTGCGCTTCCGGGTTATCGGTGAGAGCGAAAAGCTTGGGTATAATTTCCGAGCGAATATAATTTCTTTTATAATCTGTTTCACTGTTCGTGCTGTCGGTAACAAACGGAACAGAGGCAGACTGAAGTGTCTCAACTATATCACGCTTCGGCGAATAGATTAAGGGGCGAATTATATTATCCCTTACGGGTGAAATCCCGGACAGGCCGCGAGTGCCCGCGCCACGCATCATATTAAATATGACAGTTTCAAGATTGTCGGTGGCATTATGGGCTACAGCAATACAATTGATGTCATTTCTGCCGCTAATTAAGTCCTCAAAAACAGAATACCTTATTATTCTTGCAGTTTCTTCAATACCTTTTGAAAGGCGTTTTGCTTCTGTCGGAACGTCGCGTCTGAAGGCGAGAAATTCAACCCCGAGAGCATGACAAAAGTCGCGGGAGAAGGCTTCGTCTCTATCTGCCTCAGCACCTCTTATAAGATGGTTAAGATGTACCGCAACGGGTGGCTTCAAGTCGTTTTCAGAGGCGTATTTTACAAGAAGCGCGAGAAGCATAACAGAATCCGCGCCCCCGGAAAATCCAACCAAAACGCCCTCTGCGATTCGCTCTTTCATTGAAAAATCAGAAATTGCTCGCAAAAATTCCCTATAGATTACTCTACCCTTATCGGAGTCAAAAAGCCTTTTCAAATCAATATCTATCACGGCTTAATATCTTCCTCAAGCGTTCTGAATTTAGTGAACTGACCTATCCAGCCCATCTTTACGTTACCTACAGAGCCGTGACGGTTTTTAGCAACTATAACCTCTGCGGTATTCGCAGAATCGGTTGCGCCCTGACTGTCGCTTCCGCTTATATCCTTATAATACTCGTCACGGTAAAGGAAAAGAACTATGTCTGCATCCTGCTCTATTGAGCCGGAATCACGCAAGTCGGCAAGAGTCGGCTTTTTCGCATCGCCCGCGCGGGATTCGGTTCCGCGGTTAAGCTGAGCGCAGCAAACGATGGGAATGCCGAAATCCTTTGCCATAATCTTGAGATTACGGGATATTTCTCCAACCTGCTGAGCTCTGTTGTCACTGTTAGAAGTACTCTGCATAAGACCGATATAGTCGATAACGACAAGCCCGAGATTGTTAATTCTGCGAAGCTTGGACTTCATTTCGGCAGTGGTTATTGCGGAGGTATCGTCAATGTATATATCACATCCGGAAAGTGAGGATATAACACCCGCAAGGTTATCCCAATCCTCCGTCTTCAGCTGACCCGTACGGAGCTTTGAGGAGTCAACGAGCGCCTCACTCGACAAAATACGCGTAACAAGCTGCTCGCCCGACATCTCAAGCGAGAAAATAGCTACCGCTTTTTTCTGTTTCGCCACGTTTACGGCAATATTCATAGCAAACGAGGTCTTTCCCATACCGGGACGCGCACCGACTATAACGAGGTCGCCCTTACCCATCTGGATAAGCATACGGTCAAGGCCCGAAAATCCTGTTTTTGCACCTGTTACCGCACCGTTTGTTTCAGCAAGAGTTTCTATATCCTGATAAACGTTCTGCAGAATATCCCTGACATGTCTGAAGTCCTTCGTTTCGTTATTGTGAGATATGTCAAATATTTTCTGTTCCGCGCTGTCAACAATAGTCTTTACAGGCGCGCCCTCATCATATGCATCTGTGCTTATATCGTCACATATGCTTATAAGCTTACGCAAGATAGCCTTGTCCTTGACTATGCGCGCGTAATCCCTTATGTTTGAAACTGCGGGGACTGACTCCGCTATCAGAGATATATACTGTATTCCGCCCGCTTCATCCCTGTCCCCCTCTTCCACGAGAGTATTGACAAGGGTAACGGCATCTATCACCTTGCTCTGATTATACATTTTGACAAGCGCTGAATAAATATGCTTATGCTCTTCAAGATAAAAATCGTTCGCGGTTATAAAGCCCGCAACCTTGTCAAAAGACTCGGGGTTTATTATGAGAGAGCCGAGCAATGCCTGCTCTGCCTCTACGCTCATCGGCATTTGCTTTACAATGCTGTTATTATCCATTTTATCTACCGTCCGACTCTCAGCCGTGTACTTTTACTGTAAATTTTGCGACAACATCCTGGAAAAGCTTGATTTCAACCTCGTAATTTCCGTACGCCTTTATAGACTCCTTGAGATTAAGCTTTCTTTTATCAACCTCAACGCCAACAAGCTTCGAGAGCGCCTCTGCAATATCCTTCGCGGTAACTGAGCCGTAAAGTCTGCCGTCAGCACCGTGGCCCATAACAATATCGACCTCGGTAGCCTTTATTTTATCGGCAAGCGCCTGTGCGGATTTTCTCTCCTCGCTGATTTTATACTGCTTTGCCTCTTCCTTGCTTTTAAGCTCACTCGTAGCCTTTGCATCGGCAGGAATAGCTTTTTTCTGCGGGAAAAGGAAATTGCGCGCGTATCCGTCGGATACGTTTACTATCTGGTCCTTCTTTCCCTGTCCTTTTACGTCGCAAAGTAAAATTACTTTCATGATATATCTCCTTATTTACTGTTCAAAATAATCGTCAATTCCGGCTTTAAGGGTTTCTATAACGTCGGTAACCGAATCCGACACTACCTGTGCGCCCGCAACGTCAAAATGTCCGCCGCCGTGGAATTTTTCAAGAATAAGCTGCACGTTGACCTTACCGTTTGAGCGTCCCGAAATGTGTATCTGCTCTCCTATGCGAACGAGAGTGAAGGATGCGTCTATGCCGCGCAGTGTAAGCATTTTATCCGCTGCCTTCGAAGCTATTACACGATAGCTTTCATCGGTATCACCGTCACATGCTGAAATTGCTATAGTATCTCTGTATGTGAAAATCGAGGTATGGAATTTTGCCTCCTTGGACAAATCCTCCGCTGACGTCTTAAAGAGGTTATAAACGTCCGTAGGACTTGCTCCCGCACCGCGAAGATACTGTGCCGCACCAAAAGTACGCGTGCCTGTATTTCTCGTAAACTGCTTTGTATCGAGAAGGATACCCGAAAGAAGCATATCCGCAACCTCTTTCAAGAGATTTTGCGAGCTTATCGCGTTTTCAAGCATTTCGGCTACAAGCTCACACGCGCTTGATGCCGAGGGCTCGATGTAAGAAAGCTTTACTTCGTCCGGAAGCTTATCTATTTTTCTGTGGTGGTCTATAACTGCAATAGTATTAACCTTTTTCGCTATATCCGGGAACTGTGCGCGCGCAACAGCGTTATGGTCGACAAGCACGATGAGGGTATCCGGACCGACAAGGTCAAGCCCCTCTGCGTTGTCAACGAACATCTTCGAATACATATCCGTTTCCTGCATCATTTTGATACAGGGCTCAAGGTTTTTATCTCTTAAATCAACTGCAATATTAGCCTTTAATCCGCACAGCATACAGAGTCTTGCAACTCCGACGGATGCTCCAAAAGAGTCAAAGTCACCGTAACGGTGTCCCATTATGAGCACGTTATCCGCTCTCGCCATAAGGGCGGTAAGCTGATTTGTAAAGGTTCTCGAGCGTACGTTTGCACGCTTGTAAACCGATTTTGTTCTTCCACCGAAGTATTCTGTGGTAGTTTCGGTCTTATATACCGCCTGGTCGCCTCCGCGCTGAAGCGCCATATCTATAGCATCTCTTGCGGCAAGCTCACGGTCACGCAATGAGCCCTTGATTCTCGAAACACCTATTGAAACGGTAAGCGAAACACTGTCACCGACACGGGTATCTCTTATAGAATCAAGAATTGCAAATCGGTTGTTTATACACTCGTCAAGATATTGCGAATCGAAGAACATTACGTATTTATCGTTATCGTACGATTTGATTACACCGTTAATTGAAGCAGCCCAGCTTTTAAGCTTATCGTCAACTATAGAAACAGCATCTCTTGATTGCTCGTGTACGTATTGCAACACGTCTTCAACGTTGTCTATTGCTATATATGCAACTACGACACGCTCATCGGCATATCTCTTTTCAGCCTCGCTTAATGCAGTTATATCTGTAAGCATTGCAAGGAAAAGTCCTTCGCCCTCCTCACTGACCTTAAAGCCTTCAACCTTGTAAAGTCTGCCGTTTACCGTCACGTTCATATCTGCAAAAGTATCCGAATCAAACTCAGCGGAAAATATCTTGTCTATATTTTCGCCCACCATAGTATCCTCTGACGGTATGATAGCACGCATGGAGTCGTTATACCAAAGTACCGTACCGTGTATATCGAGTGCCACAACGGGAAGAAGCGAATTTTTAATAACAATACTTCCGTCTTCGTCAAGAAGTCTATGGATATTTTTCCTCGGCAGCATCTTCAGATTTGATTTATGATTCAGTCCGATTACCGCAACCTCAATGAGATATGCAAGTGCAACAAGTATCGCGGAAAAAACCGCCGAAACCTCTAAAAACTCGCACAAAACCGCAAGTATTGCGATATTCAAGCAAGCGAGAGCTATACATGACGCTATCTCAAGCCGCGAAGCGTAAGGTACGCGGAATTTGAAAAATCTGTTATTCTTAAGCGACATATTACTAACCTTTCATCGTGATATATAAAATTGAGGGTCTAGTTGTTCTTCAAAGCTTTCTCCGCATTATTCGAAGCTATATTGACAATAGCTCCGATGTAAGAAAAAATACTTACCGCATTAGATGACAGAAGAACAAAAACGACAGCTATGGCTATCTTTGAAAAAAGCGAACTTCTTCCATGGTTGATAAAAAAGGCGTACAAGTTTTTGATGCCAAGATAGGCAAACACAACCGAAAAAAACGTATTGAGCGTCATAAGCGAAAACGCAAACACACCGGTTGAAGATGGGATAAATATATCGAGAACTGATATTAAAATGTAAAAATACGCGACTGTGTTAGAAGTCTTAAACGACCACTCATATATTCCGCTCTCTTCCCCCGAAAGCTTATCAACGAGGCGCGAGAAGCACTTGAAGGTGAGTCCGGCAACGGCAAAGCAAGCTACAAGAAAGGACGGGAGAAAAAGAATCACGAGCTCAAATAACATTGCCTCCGCCTCATAGGAGTTGTAAGCAAAAAGCTTCGTACCGCTTTCAAGCGTAACGGTAAGAGAGGAAACCTTGTCAATAAAAGCGTCTCGGAAATTACGGTAGAGGTTAGAATAGAATTGCTTTATCGGAATAATACCGACTCCGCCCGCAGACTCAAAGGAAATAAGAACGGCAGAAATCAGCATCAAAACGGTTACGGCAAGCGTCACCCAAAACACTGCTTCCCCCTTTGAAAGCTTACGCGTAGAAGCAAGGTAAATTATCACTCCAACGAAAATATACGCCACTGCTTCAAGTGAATAAAAGCCTCGTAAGAGGAAATTGATTGTAAACATTACGGCGGGAATTGCGTACGACATTATTCTCTTTGTTTTCTTCTCGTACACGAGAATACCGGCGTAAAATGCGGCTGCCGGCGGTAAAAGCAAATAGCCGAACAACATACAGCCTACAACAAACAATACAGTCAGAGCCGAAAGCTTGAGGATAGCGGCACCGTATTGCGATTGGTTTTTTAAAAGAAATTGCATTAAAATCTCCACAGGTAATTTAACATTATTTGTTATTATAACACATATAAAATATTTTGTAAATAAAATTTGAGAATTTTTTTTGAATTATCTGTAAAAACGCAGCATTTCTGCTATATTTTGCACTTTTTAACAAATTTAACGGTCGGTTATTGAAATGAGGAAAAAAATGTTGTAAAATATAGTCATACAACATCTAAAGCTATGAAAGGAGATGCCAATGGTAAAAAAATACTGTCCCGACAGCCCTATATCCGCTTTGCCCGGAGTGGGCGCCGCGCGAGAAAAACAACTGAACAAGCTTGGCATCGAAAAATTCATAGATTTGATTTATCTATTCCCGAGAGCATACGAAAACCGAGGAAACGTAAAGCAGCTCTCAGAGATACAGCTTGAGTGCAAGGAAGCCTTAGTGTTAACGGTTGGGACTCCGGTTTCAAACGTTCAGATTCGCCGAGGAATGACTATATCAAAATTCCGCGCCTTTGATGAGAGCGGAGTATGTGAGGTGGTTTTCTTCAACAGTCCGTTCGTAAAGGACCTTTTTCAAGTCGGTTCGGAGTTCCGCTTTTACGGCAAAGTAACATTTTCAAAAAAAACGGTTCAGCTGGTTAATCCGAAATATGAACCGATAATTCCCGGAAAAGAGCTTCCGGACCTTGTCCCTGTATATCCTCTCACGGAGGGATTATCTTCAAAATTTATCGACAAAATCACAAGGTTTGCCATAAACGAAACCATATCGGATATACGCGACCCACTTCCTGACGAAATAAGAATCAAATACTCCTTACCCGTGCTTTCATACGCACTCAAAAATATTCATTTCCCTGAAAGCAAGCAGGCGCTCTCAAAAGCTCTTTCACGTCTCGCTTTTGACGAAATGCTGACCTTCGGCATAGGCATCGGCATGTCCTCGGGAAGAAAACGAGGCTTTGACGGCGCACCTTTCTCCCCATGCGACCTTTCCCCGCTCCTTTCCCTTTTGCCCTATGAGCTCACAGCCTCACAAAAAAATGCCGTAAACGATATATACCGAGATACCGTTTTCAAGAATAAGGACGGCAGAATATCACCAATGACGAGAATACTTGTCGGTGACGTCGGCTCGGGCAAAACGATATGTGCTATTATTTCCATTTTCGTTGCAATAAAAAGCGGATATCAAGCTGCTCTTATGGCTCCAACCGAAATTTTAGCCCGCCAGCACTACGGGGATATAAAAGCGCTTTTTGATAAGCTTAACATAACAGCCGATATTCTCCTCGGCTCTACAACGCAAAAGGAAAAAAGGCGCATATATTCCGAGCTCAAAGAAGGAAAAATTCAGGTTATAGTGGGCACGCACTCTCTAATATCGGAAAACGTGGAATTCAACAATCTCGGTCTGGTTATTACCGACGAGCAGCACCGCTTTGGCGTTGCGCAAAGAGCAACTCTCAAAGATAAGGCAAAAGCCTCGCATATGCTGGTTATGAGCGCTACCCCGATTCCGAGAACTCTTGCCCTCACTGTGTACGGTGACCTTGACGTATCAAGAATAACGGAAATGCCTCGCGGACGTATGAAAGTTGACACCTTTGTCGTTGACGAAAATTACCGCGAAAGACTGAATTCGTTTATTTCAAAGCAGGTAGAAAACGGTGGTCAATGCTATATCGTCTGTCCTGCGATTGAAAGAGCTGAGGAAGACGAAGCTTCGCTCTCGCCAAGCTCGATAAGCGTAGAAAATCTTTTTGGAGAAAATTATTCAAATCTCAAAAATGTCACAGAATACACCGATAATATACGGCAGAGTTTGCCGCATTTGCGAATAGAATCTCTGCACGGAAAGCTTAAAGCAAAAGAAAAAGATGAGATTATGCACCGTTTTTCCACGGGCGAAACCGACGTCTTAATCTCAACAACGGTTATTGAAGTCGGAGTTAACGTCCCTAACGCATCGCTTATGATTGTCGAAAACGCGGACAGATTCGGACTTTCACAATTGCATCAGTTGCGCGGAAGAGTCGGAAGAGGCACGAGAAAATCATACTGTGTTCTGGTTTCGGACAATACCGGTGAAAAAGCGCGGGCAAGACTTGAAATTATGCGTACAACCTACGACGGTTTCGAAATCGCAGAAAAGGATTTGATTATGCGCGGACCGGGTGATTTCTTCGCATCCTTATCCTCATCCGATTCCCTACGTCAAAGCGGTGGATTTGAGTTCAAGCTTGCAAAGCTATGCGATGACAGCGAGCTTTTTGAAAAAGCTTTTATTACAGCAAAAGAGATTATAAATGATGACCCGGGCTTAACAAAACCCGAACACGAAGAGCTAAGACGCTCTCTGGCGAAGCAAATTATGCCTATCGCCTCAACTATATCTTGATTTTCAATGGAGTTTATATGTCAAATCAACCTTTAGCAGACAGAATGCGTCCAAAAACTTTTGACGAGGTTGCGGGGCAAAAGCACCTTGTCGGAGAAAATGGTATAATCAGAAAGCTTGTCGATAACGGCAGAATACCGAATATGATTTTCTTCGGCCCTCCCGGCACGGGAAAAACCACGGTAGCAAATATTATAGCCGCAAGGTCCAACATGCAGCTTTACAAGCTTAACGCAACAACCGCATCGATTTCCGACATTAAGGACGTTATAGCGGCTACCGACAATATGTTTGCGGAAAACGGAACGCTTCTATATCTCGACGAGATACAGTATTTCAACAAGAAGCAACAGCAATCGCTTCTTGAATTTATGGAAAACGGAAAAATCACGCTGATTGCATCTACTACGGAAAATCCGTATTACTGTGTTTACAATGCAATTCTGTCACGCTCGTCAGTATTTGAATTTAAATCCGTTACCGCTGAGGACTGTATCCCTTCGTTGAGACGGGCAATAAATGCTCTTAATGCAGATTTTTCAGATAGTAAAACGGCAAGCGACGAGATTTTAGGCAGTGTGGCTTCGGTTTGCGGAGGCGACGTCCGTATGAGCATCGGCATTATAGAAAACGCTTTTTACATCTCGGGAAAAGAAATAACAGAGGAAACAGTAAAAGCTCTTCTGCCCTCCGTAGTAGGACACTTTGACAGAAACGGTGACGTACATTACGACCTGCTTTCCTGTCTGCAAAAATCAATCCGCGGCTCCGACGCGGATGCTGCCGTCTTTTATCTCGCCAAAATATTAGCCTCCGGGGACATGCTCTCGGCTTGCAGACGCCTACTTATAATTGCCAGCGAGGATATCGGCGCAGCATATCCTTTAGCCTCAGTTATTACGTTCGCCTGCGTCGAAAGCGCCAAATCGGTAGGTATGCCGGAAGCTGCAATTCCCCTCGCCAACGCTGTTTGTGTGCTTGCTACCGCGCCAAAATCCAACACCGCCTATATGGCCTATCATCTTGCAAAAGAGGATATGGATAAGGGACTTGGAATGTCCGTCCCCGAGCATCTGCAAAGCCCGCTTTTCAAGGGTTATCTCTATCCCCATGACTACGAAAACAATTACGTAAAGCAGGATTATTTGCCAAAAGACCTTATCGGCAGAAAATACTATCAGTTCGGAACGAACAAAACCGAGCAAGCTGCCAAAGCATACTACGAAATGATTCGCGCGGCAGCTAACAAACGAAAGTAAATAATTCTTGACATACTTATATGTGTCTGTTATAATTGTATTGATATGAAATTTCCTTCGGAGGATTTTTTGTGATTTACCATTTCATACTTAACCCAAAATCCGGCAGACCGCGCAAACAGCAAAACCTTGAAGACCTAATAAAAAGCGCTTGCCGCAAAAGACAGTTAAGCTATCATATATACTATACCACCTGCCCCGGTGATGCGACTGAATACGTCCGTTCGATGATTCGCATTTCGCAGAACAGACAGCGTTTTATCTGCATAGGCGGTGACGGAACTCTTAGCGAAATTGTCAACAGCGCTCCATCCAATCACAACGTAGAATTCGGTGTAATTCCCTACGGCTCAGGCAACGATTTCGTTCGTAATTTTACAAACAAAGAGCTTTTTTACGATATAGATGCGCAAATCGACGGAGATACCGTAATGCTTGACCTGATAAAGTATAACGATAACTACTCGGTCAACGTTATAAACATCGGCTTTGACTGTGCTGCCGCGCGTGTTGCCGCAAAGCTGAAGAAAAAGAAATTCATAACCCCGTCTTTCTCATATACTCTCGGAGTTCTGAAGGTGTTTTTCAGAAAATTCGGCACGAAAATGCGTCTTATATTTGACGACGGTGAGATTTGGGAAAACACCTATACGCTTACCGCAGTCGGAAACGGCAGGTTTTACGGAGGCGGCTACCGCGCTCTCCCGCACGCAAAAATGGACGACGGAATTCTTGATATTTGTGCTATCAATAAGGTCTCAAGACTCACACTTTTAAAGCTTATAAAGTCATACAAAAAAGGCACTTATATCGACAACCCTAAAGCATTGCCACATATAAATACAAAACGCACAAATCATTTTAAAATGGAGTTTGACCGCCCCGAAGCAATATGTATAGACGGAGAAATCAAGGGAGCTAAGAGTATCGAATTTACAGTAATCAAAGATGCTTTTAATTTCGTAATCCCCAAAGGCTCAGGCTTTACAAAATAAGGACTTTAATATGAAAATATTTGACAGAAGACCGCTTAGCTTAATACTCTGTATTACGCTGGGCGCTTTTGTTTTTTCGAGTAATTATACCGATGTATTATCCCGTTCTGCCTTGGTTTTTATCGCGATTATAGTATTTGTATTAACATTTATTAACCCGATTAAGAAAATCGTGTCGCCCATCTTATTAAGGATTTTGGCAATATCCGTGCTTGTCGCAATTCTCTTCTCTTTCCTTTATTTTGACCTTTGGTTTAACGCTTACGACCGATACGAAGGCAACGTAAACATCGAAGGACAAATAGAAGAAATCAACACCACAGCGAACGGAACGACGGTAGTTTTAAAAACCGACAATATTGACGGCTCGGTCTTCTCAAAATACAAATTGGTTATTTACCTTGACAGCGAAAAGTATTACGGATTTTCCATAGGCTCTACCGTTTCGGTCGTCGGCACTATATCGGAATTCGTTCCCGAGGCGGATTTTGATTCCAAGAGCTTTTATAACGCGCGCGGAATTTCAGGCTACGTAAGTGACGTAAAGAGCTTCTCTATCGAAGATGTCGGAGACTATCCTCTGACTTATAAAATCAAGGACCTCAGAGAAAGCATATGCCGCAGAATAATCAACTCTTCGAATTCAGACACCGGCGGACTTCTTTGCGGCTTTCTGCTCGGTGAAAGAAGCTATCTTCCGACAGGAACAAAGCTTGACTTTCTGAGAACAGGACTTTCTCACATGCTCGCACTCAGCGGAATGAATCTTGTAATTTTATTTACAGGACTTACGGCTTTTTTGATGTTTTGCGGAGTTGGCAAAAAGAAAACTACGCTTATCACCATATTTTTCACTTTATTCTACATAACCCTAACGGGTCTTTCTTTGTCTGTTGTACGAGCCGGTTTTATGCTGATAGTTTCCTCGATTTTATTTCTGCTCGGTAGCAGCCGTGATTCCATGACGTCGCTTTTCATTTCGGTTACACTCATATGTATAATAGAGCCTTACGCAATATTTGATTTGTCCTTATGGCTTTCGGCATTCGCAACGCTCGGTATCGTCGTTTTAGGAGAATATTTAAGTGAAAAATATTCAAAGCCGTCTTTTCTGAAATGGCTTGTCACCTCTTTGCTCGCTTCCTTCTTTGCAATAGCCGCAACCTTTGCAATTACCACGCTGAAATTTGACGGCGCGTCCCTTATTGCTGTGATTACTACTCTTCTTTTTTCGGTTATCGGAGAAATTTTTACATACGCAGGAATCCTGCTTTTTATATTCGGGGATTTCGTTTTTATAAAGCATCCGTTCATTTTTATAGGAAATCTGATTATAGAATCCGCAGAAATTCTTTCTGATTTAGACTGGATATACGTATCAACAAATTTTGCCGCTGTGGAAATTCTATCGGTATTTTTTACAGTGCTTTTCTTTGGTTTCTTTATTATTGAAATTAAACACAAGAAAACGGCAATTTCGGTACTACTCGGTCTGCTCTGCGCAATATTCTCTCTTTCAGCAATTTTAACCTTTGCAAATCAGTCTGATAATTCCATAACATATTACAATAGCAGCGACGAGCGTATCGTGCTTGTTGAGGACGGTGAAATTCTCACCGTTGATATAGCCTCATACGCAAGAGGAACAGCCTACTCGCTTTACGCTGATATGGCAAATAACAATCTGACTAAGATAGACAAATACGTCGTGACCAACTACTCTTATTATCTCGAAGAAGCGTTGGATACACTGACCGAATCCATTTTGGTCAGGGAGTTATATTTACCTGTGCCGCAAAATATAACCGAAGAAAGAATATTCAGAGGTATACTTAAAAGCTCGGAGAAATCCGACTTGAAGATAACATCATATTCAAAAGAAGATGTTATCACTGTAGGCGACGTTGCCATAGTCCCTTTATATAATTATGCGCTCGGTGAGCAAGGAAAAATCATGTTCACTATAATGAAAAACGGCAAGGTCTACACCTATCTGACCGACGGAATGCTTGAAGGAGAAACAAAAAATATGGCGAACGAGCTTATCGCAGGAAGCCATACGATAATACTCGGTCGCCATAAAAACGGAGATTCTATATTGGATTTTTCATGTAAATTCGACAATATTGAAGAGATTATATTTTCTACGGATAGGATAAACGTAGATAATGATACTTTAGATTTTTATATAAAAAACAGTACCGAAATAATCTACGCTTCAAACAAACGAATATTATACGTTGAATAGAAACTCGACAACGTCGCCGTCTTTCATAACGTACTCTTTACCTTCGCTTCGCAAAAGTCCCTTTTCCTTTACCTTGTTTCTGTCACCCTCGCGCACAAGGTCATCGAAGGAAACAACCTCGGCACGAATGAATCCACGCTCAAAATCGGTATGAATTTTACCTGCAGCGCCCGGTGCTTTCGTGCCTTTTTTTATCGTCCATGCGCGTACCTCTTTAGGACCTGCCGTAAGGAAGCTTATGAGTCCAAGAAGTGCGTAGCCCGATTTTATAAGCTTATCGAGACCGCTTTCGTCAATTCCGAGGTCGGAAAGAAAACCGAGCTTTTCCTCCCCCTCAAGCTCTGCAAGCTCGGCTTCAATCTGCGCACTTACAGCTATAATCTGGCTACCCTCGGATTCCGCATGCTCACGAAGCTTAATATAGCCTTCGTTAGACTCGTAATCGCCGCCAACCTCGTCTTCCGATATGTTAGCTACGTATATGATAGGCTTAAGCGTAAGAAGACGGGATTCCTCAACCATTGCCTGCTCTTCGTCTGTAAGACCGAGTGAGCGAACACACTTACCCTCTTCAAGACAAGTCTTCACTCTTTCAAGCACCGCGAGCTTTTCAAGGAGCTTTTTATCGCTCTTTGCGGCTTTTGCAGTCCTCTCAATAGCTCTTTCAACTATTTCAAGGTCGGAGAGAATAAGCTCAATATCAATAGTTTCAACGTCACGAAGCGGGTCGATATTTCCCTCAACGTGAATTATATCGTTATTTTCAAAGCAACGCACAACGTGGACTACCGCGTCAACCTCGCGGATATTCGAGAGAAATTTATTTCCAAGACCCTCGCCCTTTGATGCGCCTCTTACAAGTCCCGCTATATCAACGAACTCTATTACTGCGGGGGTGAATTTCTCAGGCTTATACATTTCTGCAAGCTTATCAAGACGCTTGTCCGGAACAGCAACAACTCCGACGTTAGGGTCGATAGTGCAGAAAGGATAGTTTGCCGATTCAGCACCCGCATTAGTTAACGCATTGAAGAGTGTGCTCTTTCCAACGTTGGGAAGACCTACTATACCAAGTTTCATTTTATATGTTTCTCCATTCAACTGATTAAACTTTCATTTAATGATACCATATTTTCCGCAAATTAGCAATAGTTTTGGGAAATTTAATATTTGTAATTAAAAAACAGTTAAAATACTAAAAAACTTCATAATTTGTTCTTGACATCTACACATATCTATTGTATAATCTAATTGTGAAGATTTCATATTTTTTAACAATGTTAACAATTAAAAAGGAGATGCAAAGATGGAAACTAAACTTCTTGTTGTAGATGATGACCCCAATATATGCGATTTGTTGAAGCTTTATTTCGAAAATGAAGGTTACAAGGTAAAAACGGCAAACGACGGTGTCGAGGGCGTACAGTGCTTCAAGATGTACGAGCCTGACCTCGTTCTTCTTGACATAATGATGCCTAAAAAAGACGGCTGGCAGGTATGCCGCGAAATCCGCGAAATGTCGGGCAAGCCGGTTATAATGATTACCGCCAAGGGTGACGTTTTTGATAAGGTTCTGGGACTTGAGCTTGGAGCTGACGACTTTATCGTCAAGCCCTTTGATATGAAGGAGCTTTCTGCGAGAATCAAAGCAGTTCTCCGCAGATACAACGCTCACTCAAAAACAAGCGACGACGAGGTTGTAAAGTTCGAAAACATAGAGATAAGCCTTCAGAAATACGAGCTTAAAATCAATGGAAAAGCAATCGATATTCCCCCGAAGGAGCTTGAGCTTCTCTACTTCCTTGCCTCCAATTGCAACAGAGTTTTCACACGCGACCAGCTTCTTGACAAGGTATGGGGATTTGATTATCTCGGCGATTCCAGGACGGTTGACGTGCACGTAAAAAGACTGCGTGAAAAGCTCGAGGGCATCTCTGATAAGTGGATACTTAAGACCGTATGGGGTGTGGGCTACAAATTTGAAACCCTTTCGTAAATTGTTTTCTGCCCCAAAATAAACATAAAAAACGAAGCAAATCAAGTTTTTGATTTGCTTCGTTTTTTGTTAAAACTTAAAGGAAAGCTGTGATATCGCAACGCCCATCGACGGTATAGCAAGCTTCCTGCATTTTTGCGCGTCCTCTCCAAGCTCCTCGATTCTGTCGGTTACAAATTCCACTTTTCCCTTCTTTCTCGGGAATTGCATTATCTGAACACCAGATGCAGTTCTGGTTGCCTTTTCTGGAATAAGACTTGATTTGATAAGCATACCCTTTCCGCCGTCGCTTCGTATAAATATCTGCTTTGGCTTGTCTGCTTCGTATATCGCACCGACAAGGGGTGAATCATCCGAGTATGCACCGGAAATCTTTTTGCGCTTTGATTTGGCATCGTAAGCCTTCATTGCAACACGAACACCTTTTCCGTTCTCAAATATATAAACCATATGATGCTCGGGGATGATATCGTAAATCATCTTACATCCAACTACGTGCTCGTCATCATCCATAGACAGCTTCGTAGGAATATAGTCACCCATATTAGAGGATTTGCAAAGCGCGAAATCCGCGACTCTTGCTCTGTAAATCTGAGCCTTGTCGGTAAAGAACAAAACGTCACCGCGGTTGTCGGTATCCTCCTCGTATATTATGAAGTCACCCTCCTTGAGCTTATGCTCTTCGGTGGCTCTCGCAGCCTGTACTGAAAGCTTTTTGAAATATCCTCCTCTTGTAAGAACCAAGCGACAGTTATAGTTTTCAAAGAAGATGTCTTCCTTCTTTTCCCTGTCAGCTTCAATCGGCTTTTCGATAAGCGCTGTTTTTCGCGGCTTACCGTAGGTTTTCTTTATGTTCTGAAGAGATGCAATAATACTCTGCTTAAGCTTCAATTCATCCCTCAAGGTTTCCTTGATAGTTGCTATATCCTCTTCAAGAGACTTTATCTCTTCAATTCTGTTAAGAATGTACTCGCGGTTGATATTACGGAGCTTGATTTCGGCAACGTACTCCGCCTGTGCTTTAGTAAGATTAAATGCTGCTGCAAGATTAGGAACAACGTCATCCTCTTTCTCGGTATTTCTGATTATTCTTATAGCGGCATCAATATCAAGAAGTATAGCGGCAAGACCGCGCAGAAGCTCAAGCTTATGCTCTTTTTTACCGAGGTCAAAGTTAAGTTCGCGTCTTACGCACTTAATTCTGAACTTTATCCATTCGCTGAGTATGCTCTTAACTCCAAGCTGCATAGGCGTTCCCTCAACGAGTATATTGAAGTTACAGTCAAAATTATTCTCAAGCTCGGTTGCGGCAAACAGCTTTTTCATAACGACCTCGGGGTCAGCATCCTTTTTTAAATCAAAGGTAAGCTTGAATCCGTTAAGGTCGATAGCATCACGAACGTCCGCGACCTCGCGAAGCTTTCCAAGCTTAATCATGTCGGTCGCTTTTTTCATTATGCTTTCAATGGAGGAGGAATACGGAATTTCAAGAATATCTATACAGTTATCCTTTTTGATATACTCGTATTTCGAGCGCATTTTAAAGCTACCCGTACCGGTTTCGTAAATCTTTCGCATCTGCTCTCTGTCGTATATTATCTCAGCGCCGCCCGGAAAATCGGGGGCTTTTATAATATCGAGCAAACGTTCGGTAGTCGTATTTGGATTTTTAAGAAGCGCTATCGTTCCGTCGCAGATTTCCGCAAGGTTGAATGAGCATATAGAGCATGCCATACCTACGGCAATTCCGAGGTTTGGAGAAACCAGTATATTCGGAAAGGTCGTGGGCAAAAGTACCGGCTCTGTGGTTGTATTATCGTAGTTCGGAACGAAGTCAACCGCATCCTTATCAATGCCGGAAAACAGCTCATTACAAAACGGGTCAAGCTTAGCTTCCGTATAACGAGACGCTGCGTAAGCCATATCTCTCGAATACTGCTTACCAAACGAGCCCTTTGAATCTATAAATGGGTGCAAAAGAGCCTCGTTTCCGCGGGTAAGACGAACCATCGTTTCGTAAATAGAGGAATCACCGTGCGGGTTAAGCTGCATCGTCTGCCCGACGATGTTGGCACTTTTAATTTTCTGCCCCTTAAGCAGTCCCATTTTATACATTGTATAAAGAAGCTTTCTGTGCGACGGCTTAAAACCGTCGATTTCAGGAATAGCTCTTGAAACTATAACGCTCATTGCGTAGGGCATATAGTTCTTCTCCAGTGTTTCGGTTATCGGCTGCAAGGTTGCTACCGATTCGTTTTCCTTGAGACCTTTTATTTCCTGCTTTTTCTTCTTTGCCATTTATACGACCTATCTTTCTTTTATCTGAAATTAAATTTTCACTATCTTGTGGGCGGCAGCTCTTATCATACGGTTATAAAGAGCGAGCCCGACTCCGCTTTTATTCGGAAGCGGAGCATATATCTTATCGTATTTTTCTTTATCTATTTCACGAAGAAGCGCAAACAGAAGATGCGCCTGCTCCTCTTCGTCATCACGCTTGCCAAATGCGTATACCGAAACACCGACAAGGTTCTTTCTAAAGTAGTCCACGTCATCGTCGTAAGCGATGAGAGCAGCTCTCTCGCTGCGCTCTCCTCTTATGTAAGGTATTACCGCTTCCCTTGCCCCGTCAATGAGCTCGAGCGGAGCTGTGGGCGCATAGTGGCGGTATTTCATACCCGGCGAAAGTGGGGATACGTCCGGCGCAAGCTTATCCGTAACCGCATCTGCAATATTTACTTTTGCGACAGCAGCCTCAAGCTCTTCGACCGTTATCTTACCCGGGCGAAGCAGGGTTAAAGAGCCGTCGCTTTCTATTTTGACAATAGTCGATTCAAGTCCGAACTCGCACTCACCGCCGTCAAGAATCATATCTACCCTGCCCATCATATCGTCAATGACGTGCGTTGCGGAGGTCGGTGACGGTGTGCCCGAGAGATTAGCAGAGGGGGCTGCTATCGGAACTCCGGAGAGCTCTATAAGCCTTCTTGCAATCTGATTTTCGGGACATCTGACCGCAACGGTAGAAAGTCCTGCTCGCGTTGCTTTGGGAATAGACTCACGCGACTCGAGTATTACCGTAAGAGGTCCCGGCATAAATTTCTCAGAAAGCCTGTAATAGACTTCGTTAGTTACCGTATATTTTTCCGCATCCTCCGGCTTTGCTATATGAATTATCAAGGGATTATCGGAGGGTCTGCCCTTTGCCGCGTATATCGACTTTGCTGCATCAGCATTAGTCGCATCAGCCCCTAAACCGTAAACAGTCTCAGTAGGAAAAACTACAAGTCCGCCAGCCTTTATAATATCGGCGGCTTTATTGATTTTCTCCTCATAATCTTCCTTATCTGCCGATACGGAAACAACCTCTGTATTCATAATCAGCCCCCCTCACCCCTAAGACGCTCTGCTGTATCCTGAGCAATAAGGTCGGTTATCAATCCGTCTATATCTCCGTTAAGAAACGACGTAAGAGTGAAGAGCGTCTTATTAATGCGGTGGTCGGTTATTCTGGACTGAGGAAAATTATATGTCCTTATCTTTTCGCTTCTGTCACCGCTTCCTACCTGATTTTTCCTTTCAGAAGCGATTTTTTCGTCCTGCTCACGCTGCTTCATATCGTAAAGCTTCGTATAGAGTATCTTCATCGCCTTTTCTTTATTCTGAAGCTGACTGCGCTCCTGGTCGCACTCTATAACGATACCCGAAGGCTTATGAGTAAGTCTTACAGCTGATTCGGTTTTATTGATATGCTGACCGCCCGCACCGCTTGACTTGCAGGACTCAATCTTAATATCCGCGGGATTGACTTCCACCTCAACGTCCTCGGCTTCGGGAAGAACCGCAACCGTTACGGTTGAGGTCTGTATTCTGCCGTTAGACTCGGTAACGGGTATTCTCTGCACTCTGTGAACTCCGCTTTCAAATTTAAAGCGGGAATAAGCTCCGTCGCCCATAACCATAAAGTTAACTTCCTTAATTCCGCCAAGCTCGGTTTCGTTAAGGGTTACAACCTCGGTTTTATATCCGCGTGAAGCAGCGTACATACAATACATACGGTAAAGGTCCGCGCCAAACAAAGCCGCTTCTTCTCCGCCTGCGCCCTGCCTGATTTCAATAATAACGTTTCTTGAATCGTTGGGGTCACGAGGAATAAGAAGTATTCTCAGCTCTTCGGTAAGCTCGTCACATTTTTCACGGTGAAGCTTATATTCGTCCTCCGCAAGCTCGCGAAGTTCTGAATCGAGAGAAGAATCCCGCATCATTTCATCGGAATCATTCATCTCTTTTTCTTCTGATTTATATTCCCTGTATTTTTCGATAATAGGAGTAAGGCTTTTATACTCCTTCATAAGCTTCGAATATTCTTTATTATCCGACACAATGTGGGGCAAGGTTATAAGCTGCTCAATCTCTCTGTACCTATCCTCTGCCCTCGTTAATTTTGTAAACATGCTTTTCTTATGCCAACTGCGGCAAATCCTCTCTCAAAATTTTTATATTTGAGGAGGGGACTACTTTATAAACGCAGAAAAGGCTTCATGCGTGGAATAAACGTCTGCTTTGGAAACGACCTCGTAGGGTGCGTGCATGGAAATAACCGGGACTCCGATGTCAACCGTAGAAATATTAAGAGAAGCAACGTATTTTGCAACTGTTCCGCCGCCGCCCGCATCAACCTTACCAAGCTCTGCAGTCTGCCATATTACACCGTTCTCAGCAAATACGCGTCTTACGTATCCGACGAATTCGGCAGAGGCGTCACTCGTTCCGCTCTTACCTCTTGCACCCGTATATTTGCAAAGCGCAGTTCCGCAAGAAATAATCGCACTGTTTCTCTTCTCATATACGTCGGCAAAATTCGGGTCGTATGCTGCGGTAACGTCTGCGCTGAGACACATAGACTTGCTTCTTACTACGTTTCCGTTCTTTCCAAGATTTTTCGATATTTCTTCGATAACGTCAAGGAAGAATCTCGACTGTATTCCGGACACGCCCTCAGAGCCGATTTCCTCTTTGTCCGCAAGGACAACGAGAACGGAATGCTTTGTATCAATATTTTCAAGAAGTGCTGTAAGAGCAGGATATGAGCAAACTCTGTCGTCGTGACCGTAAGAAGCGATAAGCGCTCTGTCAAATCCTATATCACGTGCTTTAAACGCAGGAACAAGCGAAAGCTCTGCGCTGAGGAAATCCTCTTCGGTAACACCGTATTTTTCATTAAGCATAGAGAGCGCGGTGAGCTTTATCTTATCAGAAACGTCCTTATCGTCATAAGGAAGTCCTCCGATAAGAATGTTAAGGGTTTCACCCGATATAGCGCTTCCGAGAGGCTCCTGCGCCTGACGCTGTCCAAGGTGAGGAAGAAGGTCGTTTATATAGAAAATGGGGTCGTTTTCATCTTCTCCAATATTTACCTTAACAACCTCTCCGTCTTCCTTAACCATTACACCGTGAAGCGCAAGAGGAATTGCTGTCCACTGATATTTTTTAACACCGCCGTAGTAATGAGTCTTCAAAAATCCCATGCCCGAATCCTCGTACATAGGAACCTGCTTCAAATCAAGTCTTGGCGAATCAAGGTGAGCAACGAGAATACGCAAGCCGTCCTTCTCGATATCCTCTTCACCGATTTTGAAGGCAACCA